>SMYP01000022.1:0-16861 GCA_007050895.1 Candidatus Bathyarchaeota archaeon
TTATGGTTATGTTTCCCACGTTTTTGTCAAAGAAAGTGTCTCCGCTGTTTAAGTCTGCCGGAATAATGAAGTCGTCGCCGAGCTGTCCAATCTCCAAATTCAAAGTTACACTTATAGTCTCCCTTGTTCCATTAGAGTACTCCACCATAATTGCAACATTCACACTTTTTCCTTGAACATCCTCAATCTCCATTCGAGCCCAAGTTACATCATGTCCTTCAGTCGGAGTTCCCGTGTAATTCACGTTGTACTCTATCCAGTCTCCCGTTTTCACACCCACCGAAACTTCAGCCAAAACGGTATCGATAAATGAGAAAACCGTGAACAAGACAATTATTAGACCGAGTTTTCTACACATGACGTCTCAAAATACATCTGCTACTTTAGTTTTTTAAGAATTGCCTAAAAACCCTAAGTAATTAATCTATGAGATTCAAGCTATCTTGCTTACTATTAGGATTTCAACAACTCCGCGCGCTCCAAAAAGACAAAAATTCTAAGCATATTGAGAGAGCTCATTAATTACATATGTTGACGCTAACCCTTTAGCAGCCCGGTTGTGGCTCTAAATTGAAAAAATATGAAAAAACTTTGGAAAAGAATCAGGGAAGTTGCTCTACATCTTTGACAGCTCTCTTCATATGAGGCTATTTCTATTTTCTATTAACTCCTTAACCGTTATCATTTGTATGTCAAACCCGTAACTCATCTTAGCTCGGACTCTCCCTCTAATTGCATCAGCACCAAAACCAAAAGCAATAATTGTTCCTTTTCTAGCATTGCGACGACCAATTGCAGCTGCAAAGTTTTCAATTGCGTTTCTGCCGACATCAGTCTCCTGTTTTATCGAAACTGGTTGACCATCAAGCGCGTAGCCGTCTATTCCCACGCGAGAGTCACTTGGTGAAGACGATTTACCAGCCAATCTTTTAAGAACCCAATTTTGAAATTCACCGGCTGGCATTTTTCTAAGGTCTTCTTCCTTCAACCCTTTTTTCTTGACGAATACATAAGCGGCTGTGACAACTCCCGCTACCACTGCAACTGCGACCACTCCATATGTGGTTCCCCCAATGTCAAGATCAGCGTTCCGTTCTCCACCCTCCACTCCCAAGCCATTACATTCGGGGCATTCAATAAATCCTGTTCCATCACATTGTGGGCATTCAATTGTAGCGGGTGTCAACCCGGTTCCACTACAATACGGACATGGAACATTTTCAGCTTCGAGAGTGATGTTGGTTGAGAATACTTGCTGCGCTTGGAGCGTGTTGTAGTCTTCAGATGAAACTCCATCTATTGTCAAAGATACTTGAATAACTTCGTTCGCTGGGAACAGAGTACGGGGTGAGGTGGAAGCATAGGTGTTGTCTTTTACTTCTACTGCGGCGGTAACCCTTCCATAAGTGTTGATGGACTCTCTATTTTCGTAGCTGATTTGCACAGATATTTTCCCATCGTTCAACCAAGCCGACCTGCTCTTTTGAATGACTACGGGCTCTAACGTTCCAGATCCCTCACATCGTTCGCAAGGAGCCCCTTCTTGCACCGTTATTTCACCCTCACCATCACAGTATGGACACACTAACTCGCCAGTTCCGTCACATCGTGGGCACTGTGCCATAGTTAATGCTACGCTTGATGTCAAACAAAAAAGAAACGCAATAGACACAACCATCAGCGACTTATTCTTCATAGTTCCTACACTCCCCTAAATATACCCAATGAATTGCTAATGTTGTATAGGCGTTACCTCTCAAACGCCCAATCCACCAAATCTCTCTAATTTAATAAGCGAGTATCTATATTTCTTGACTTAAAAAACTTCGTAAGAAAACAATTTTTCCGGTCATTCCTGCCAGTTAATTTACGAGAATAGCATGTCAATAACACAAAAGAAATTGAGTTACGCTTGTAAGGGGGTCGCACTAAAGCTGTGCTGTACAGACTGCAATTGAAATATCTTAAGAATCAAATATGCAAAGATTACTCTAAAGACACTACTTTGACAGCCTACACGACTCAAGCAAGTTTCTTCTAGTAAAATGACGCTTAGCTTTTCTCTTTTCGTTTTGGCACGTTTTCTAATTTATTCTTCCTCGTTGTCAAAAGCCATTACCCTAATAGCGCTGTCGTCTTGCTCGGGGTCCCCTTCAGAAGCATAGTTTGTTCGAAAGTTTTCCTGATTTTCGGGTTTTTCGATCTCCACGTCGTCTTCTTTGAGGGTGTTGCCCCTTGCCAGCTGCTCCAATCGGTTCTCCAACATGTCGATTCGGGTTGATAGCTGATTTATTGTTTGCTTCTTAGCAGCGTTATCGTTTCTTAACTCTTGAATTGCCACTTTTTCGGTTAGTATTCTAAAAAGTGTTTCCAATTGCTTTAGTTTTTCATCTAAAGCCCGCGATTCTTCATCTAATCGTGCTTTCTCATCTTGTAATCGTTCAAGTTCAAAGGATGTATCCAACCTATTTCGCCAAAATAGACGTAGCGGTTAAAGGATAATTTTCTTATGAAAAGCGAATCTATATTGGTGATTCAATTGCTGAGAAATGTTTTCACACATTGATTTTGCATTTGTTTCATTTTTTGAAGTTAACTGTGACTATTCGGGGAAACTTTAGTCTTAGGCAAATTTAGCTCTATTTTCCCCGATAAGTCTAAGAACTAAACTTTGCTACTCTTAGATTCTTTTGAAAAGTCTGGGATTGTGAATAAATAATTCCGTTAGATATTGTGAAAAGTCAAGAACGACAGTTTTGCCTCAGTCCTGCAGCTAGACCCGATTAGGTTCAAGAATTACTTTAAGAGATTCTCTTGCTTCAGCTGTTAACCTGAAACCCTCAGCAGCTTGCCCCAAGCTTAGTTTATGTGTTATCATATCCTTAACGTTCAGTTCTCCTTCAGCCAATATGGCTAGTGATTCAACCAAATCTTTTGGTGCTGCACCGTAAGAGGTTTTCACGGTGATTTCGTTCCTCCAAAACTGATTAATGGGCAATGGAAACTTAACTGACGGCTCTGGCACCGCAAAAAAAAGAATTGTGCCCCCTTTGTCCACGCAATCCAGCGATGTTAAAGCTGCCTGTGCTGCGCCAGTGCACACCACCACCTTGTCCGCTAACCTTCCACCGTTGACTTCCTTCAATTTTTGAGGCAAATCATCCTTGACGTCTATGGTACAATCTGCACCGAACTTCTTCGCCAAGTCCAATCTGTACCTGTTAATGTCACCCACCACAACCTGTTTAAGACCTTTACGCTTAGCCAATTGTACATGCAATATCCCAGACACACCACTCCCAATTACCAACAAAACATCATCCTCCTGAATCCCGGATAACCGTTGGCTCCTAATTACACATGCCAACGGTTCAATAAAGGTCCCCTCTTCAAAAGACATGTCAACCGGCAATTTGTAAATCCCGGTTTCAACATTTATCCTCGGCACCCGAATGTATTGAGCAAAGCCCCCGGGATAATAATTAGTTGTGTGCAAAGTCTCGCATGCCGTATGATTCCCTCGTAAACAGTATCTACATTTGTTACATGGCACATGATGCGAAACGAAAACGCGTTCACCCACCTTATACTCCGCAACTTTATCACCCACTTCCTCAATTACACCTGTAGCTTCATGACCAAGAATTCTTGGAGCCTTTGGAACCCTATACCATTCCGTTACATCGCTTCCACATATTCCACTGGCAATTACCTTCACGAGGATTTCATTATTTCCGATTCTAGGCTTAGGAATCTCCTCAACTCTCACGTCTTTGTTGTTGTAGTAAACAGCTGCGAGCAAAGATTTCACCAGAAAAGCTGAAATCTCATACGGTTTCAGCTTTCACCCTTTCATAAAGACTCTGTGCTTCTTCAGGAGTGTGACCATCATGAATTATGGCTCTTATTGCTCTTATAGCAGCTACCGGATGTTCTGTCTGCCAGATGTTTCTCCCCAAGTTCACGCCTATGGCGCCTTTCTGCATGCCATCATAGACGAAGTCAAAAACTTCGCGTTGAGTTTCAGTTTTTGGTCCTCCAGCAATGACCACAGGCACAGGACAACCTTCAACAACTTTTTCAAAATTCTCCTCGCAGTAATAGGTTTTCACAACTCTGGCGCCAATTTCAGCGGCAACTCGACAACATAATGCCAAATAACGAGCTTCTCTCTTCTCAAGTTCCCTACCAACTGCCGTAACAGCCATAACAGGTATTCCATAATTTTCGCACTCATCAACCAACCTTGCCAAGTTAGACAAAGTCTGATGCTCATACTTGCTACCAACGAAGATAGACATGGAAACAGCGCTTGCATTAAGGCGAATAATCTCATCAATGGATGTGACCAAGTTTTCGTTTGCTAGGTCTTCTCCAACCACGGTTGTTGCACCTGACACTCGCATAATTACTGGTTTAGGAATTGCTGGATCAATGCAGTTACGAAGCACACCACGTGTCATCATCAATGCGTCAGCATACTTCCATAGTGGCTTTATGGTTTCCCTTGGTTTTTCCAACATATGCGTTGGTCCTTGAAAGTACCCATGGTCTATTGGCAGAAAAAGAGCTTTACCGTCAGCCTGAATAAGACGAGATAACCGGTTTTTCATTCCCCAATCCATATAATGTTTCACCGCGGAACCTTTAGGTCCAGAATTAAATAACCTTTTCCTGTCTTCGAGTCCACAATCGCGTTTTCGAATAGTTTATCAGTTTGATTAAATTACTCGTGAATAGAAATTGTGGTAATAGGGGTGGATGGGTTTTTGGAACCGAAATGCGCGTTAAGATGTCCTGTCTGCGGAACCCTAATAGACCCAAGTGACACGCTAACAAGAATGCAGATAACTTATGATACTTTTGGAGGAAAAAAATATTGTTTCTGCAGTAAAAACTGCAGACAACATTTCATAGAAGACCCAAGAATAGCGTATTTCTCGATGGAAATAGGCATAATCAAAGATGTTCCAACTTATAGTGGTGGCTTGGGCGTTTTGGCAGGAGATATCGTGAAAGCCAGTGCGGATTTAAAGTTACAAATGGTAGCATTGACCTTGGCAAGCAGGAAAGGATATTTCAGACAGAAACTTACAGATCGGGGCGAACAGCAAGAATTTCCAGACGAGTGGGATCCTTCTAAATCCTTGTTCCGCATGCCAAAGATGACCACGGTAACAATTGAAGGTCGCCAAGTGAAGGTGCAGGCTTGGCTGTACGAGTATCAAAGTCCCACAGGAGGAATGGTCCCGATTCTTTTTTTGGACACTGATGTGGAAGGCAACTCTGAAGAAGATAGAAGAATTACGGACCATCTTTATGGTGGCGATAAGCGGTACAGGTTTAAGCAAGAGATTGTGCTTGGGATAGGCGGCGTAAAGCTTCTAAATGAATTGGGATTTAAGGTTAGAAAATATCATATGAATGAGGGGCATTCTGCGCTTTTAACTTTCGAGTTGTTGAAAGAGAAAAATATGGACGCTGAAAAAGTTCAGTCTCTTTGCGTTTTTACGACCCACACTCCAATTGAAGCCGCCTTTGATCAGTTCTCTTATGACATGGTTGAAGAGGTGTTAGGTAAAGAATATTGGATGTTGAATGTGAAGCAACATGCTGGTCACGATAATTTAAACATGACATATTTGGCTTTGAACTTGAGCAAGTATGTAAATGGAGTTTCCAAGGCTCATATGGAATATTCCAGGAAGCTTTTTCCAGGTCACTACATTAGATCTGTTACTAATGGGGTTCACTCTTACACCTGGACTTGCCCTTCTTTCAGAGCACTTTTTGATAAGTATATTCCAAGCTGGGCAAATGAGCCTATTTTATTAGTTAGAGCTTTGGAAATTCCGAATCAGGAAGTTTGGGATGCTCATGTTAAGGCAAAAACAGATCTAATTGACTTTGTTGAAAAAAGTAAAGGCATAAAGTTGGATTCTGAGGTTTTAACTATTGGTTTTGCCAGAAGAGCCACAGGGTACAAGAGATCAACGTTGATTTTCTCTGACTTGCACAGATTGCTGGAAGTGAATAAGAGCGGAAAAATACAGATGGTATTTGCAGGGAAAGCACATCCGAGGGATGTGGATGGTAAAAAGCTGATAAGGGAGATTCACGAATACGCAGACAAACTGAAAGACCAGATTAAAATTGTATATCTTGAAAATTATGACTTGGAGGTTGCGAGTAAGCTCACATCAGGGGTTGACGTTTGGCTTAACACTCCTGTTCCACCGATGGAAGCCTCGGGAACCAGCGGGATGAAAGCGGCTCACAATGGCGTGGTAAACTTTAGCGTCTTGGATGGCTGGTGGGTTGAAGGATGTGTAGAGGGAGTAACGGGTTGGTCGATTGGGCCGCATCCAAAAGAGTTTGTCATTGATGAGGAAAGAAAAGAGGTTGAGCTTCGGGATTTGTATAGCAAACTGGAGTATTTGATTGCACCAACTTTTTATGGCCAGAGAGATGCTTGGATAGATTTGATGAAAAACTCCATTGCTAGGATTGCACATTACTTCCAGATTCAATGGGTCATGCGAAGATACATCACGGAAGCCTACATTATTTAGTTTTTTTTGCTTTATATTCGGATAGAATGCTTTCAATCAAGTGGCTTCTGTCCCTGTATTTTCCACTTTGAACTTGCTCGTCAATCCACTTCAGCAAATTCGCGTCTAATGATGTGAAAAGACTAGCTTTGTTTTTAAGGTTCAAACTGGCAATTATAATGTAACCTTTTTCTATTAACCAATGATGAAACTGCCAAGTCGTATAAATACAATCGGTGCTGCATTTTTTTCTTATTTGCTCGTACTCTTCCGATTTCTCTTTCTGTTGGTTTAACTTCACCTGCACTGGGCATTTCACATCTTTGCAGAATTCTCTACGTTTGTACTCGGTAAAACCTTCAAGAGGCATAATTCATCAACGCTTATTTTAATTCAAAACTAATAAGCATATTCTTTGAAACTGTTTTCTCAATCACTTGAAAAAGCCAATAAAGCTCTATTTATAGCTTGAAACGCTGAGCAAAAATAGGTTTGACATTGAATTTTAAAGCCCTTAATCTTAATTACTGTTTTATGCTTTAATCCTAGGTCGTGGGGTGAGTGCTTTAGATAGGATTGGAGATGCGGAGGATCAACTTAATGTTAGTGCCTTCCACACGTATGTTTATCTAGTTAAAGCGGGAAAGCCTGTTGGACCAAGAGAGGTGATGCGAGGGGCAAACCTCACCAGTCCCAGTGTAGCTTATAGAAACCTTCAAAAACTTATTGACTTAGGCTTGGTACTTAAAGATGAGTATGGCAATTATGCTGTAAAAGAAAAAGTGGGTCTTAAAGGTCATGTTTGGCTGGGAAAAACTTTCGTCCCGCGATTCATCGTTTTCGGGTTTATTTTCGTAGGCGTCTTGATCGCCGAATTAGCTATACTTATTCCCCATCTCTTCTTTAAGACTTCCGTTGAAGGCTCCTTCTGGCTTTTGACAATAATAACGATAGTTGCCGCAGCAATTTTCCTACTTGAAGGGTCAAGGTTCCGAAAGAAGAGAGGATAACAAATTGATCTCAGCGGATTGATGATTGTATTTTGACAGTAGCATAGTGGTCGTGCCATCATCTCAACAAAAATCAAGGTGTTAGTACGACGAAAAGTTCTTAAGCTATTGGGCATTCTTCTAAACGGCAAGACAAACGCCTTAGGCTATGCCTAGGTTTAAGTATTAGCTTGTTTCCTTTAAGGGGAAAGAGCTGTATCAACTAAAAAAGTTAAAATAGTTGAATGAAGAGGTGAAAAGTATGGAAAACGTTTACGCCGCGATGCTCCTTCATAAGGCAGGAAAAGAAATAAACGAAGAAAATGTCACAAACGTTTTGACAGCGGCAGGAATAACCGTTGACGCAGTGCAAGTAAAAGCTCTAGTAGCTTCTCTAAGCGAAGTCAACATTGATGAGGCTATCAAAGCTGCTCCGACTATGATGGCCGCCGCGCCAGCACCAGCAGCATCTACAGCAGCCACTGAGGAAAAACCGAAAGAAGATAAGAAGAAAAAAGCTGAAGAAGAGAAAGCCAAAGAAGACGCAGCGCTAGAAGGTTTAGGCGCCCTTTTCGGGTAAACCGCCATTTTCTATTTTTTGATTTATTTCCCCATCTTGCCGTTTTTGCTTGTTATCACTCAATATTTTCCAGACTACTACTGGTACCCATCCTAAAATAATCATCAAAGTCCCTGGAAAACCACCCACTTCTCTTTGAAGCAATGGCTCAAGAAAGTTCAAAACTTCGGGGAGAAAAGCCTCAAATATAGCAAAGGAAATTGTCATAGCTACCAATGCTGCGTAACCAGCTTGTTTTCCGAACTTTTTAACCGTTTGAAGGGCGAGAATTCCAGCGAAAAAGAAGTCGCCTAGACCCAACCCCCTAAAAAGAAGCGTGCCTTCCGGTGAAAAGACAAAAGGCACATTCGGCAAATAAACCAAAACCGGAAGTCCTAATCCGGTAAACTGCTCTGCAGCATCAATCATCGTCCCTGTAACCAAAACTAGAATAATGTCCGCTACAGTTAAGAGGACAGCGAAAAGTAGCACGGTTTTCCAGCTGAACAAAGAACCTAGATAAAGAATTATCAACACTGCAAATGCTAATGCAAAAAAATCCAATATAGCCGGCGCCCAAACGGGCGCTCCATCATAAAATATATTGAAAAACACGAACAGTAATACGAATAGAGCTGACGGTTGAATAGCGAGATACATTCTTTCTTCCGTCTCAGTCTTTTTCGAGTTGATTATTAATGAAACTAAGGCAAATGCCGCCAAACCAAAGAAAGCTACCGCCCGGTAATGCGTTAAACCATCAGCAAAAGGCTCCACAAGACTAATCATTCCCACAAGTAAACCGACAATAGCAAAGCACAAAGAGAAAAGTTGCGCTCTTTTCCTTTTCATACCAGAGAAAAGATATGCGAATATGAAAAGCAACATTGAATATGAGAACAGAAATACCAGCAGTATGATATTTTGAAAAATCTGGCCGGGGTCTATAATAGAGACATAGCCCATAACGGAAACCGCGACAACAATCATCGCCACAAGCATGACAACGTCTCGCGTTCGAAGCTCCCTTTTTTCAAGAGCAGTTTTCAACTTTTCTTCAGTCCGCTCGTTTAAAATCAAAGCAACAGTTGAGACTGCTAATAACGCTAGGGGCATTGCGATGTCAAGATTAGCCATGAAGAGCACATAGCTAAACGTGCATTTATTTCTTTACCGCAAAACCGCCTTCAGTTACTTTAACTCTACTGACTTACCAGCCAAACGCTGCGTTCAAGATGGCTAGCGAGGCAAAGAGCGCTTCTTCAGTTCTAACGGTCTCAGTGCCTTGCTCAGGAATCATATTCACCACAAAATCAGCAACCACATTTAGGTCATAGCCTTCATCCTCCATAATCTCGTGTAATCCTCGCGCTGGCGCCCCAAAAGCCACAAGCTTGCAAGTCGAATCACGCCATTTCTTAGATATTTCTTTAGCGAAATCCACAAACTTAACGCCGATCTTGGACGTGGCTATGGTCAAATCGAATTCTCCATTTTTGACGAACTTTCCAAAATGATGTTTCTCCACTTTAACTTTGTAACCCCAATAATTTGGAACACTGTCTTTGCTTACCGATTGAACTTCAATGCGTTTACCAGATGTAACTATCTGTAGCGTTAAGCGTTTTCCCACAGTCCACTGTGATTCGCGCATAAGCGCAGGGCATTCAACACCGATGTCCACAAGCACTCCTTCCCTAGTACATTCAGTAACCACTCCTTCACGATACTCACCGACCGTCAGGTTCTTGGCTTTCCGATTTAATGGGTGATGCGGTGTTCGAAGCGGCGGCAAAACCCCTACGTATTGCAACCGCGGATCCAACTTGAAAAAGCGTTTTCGAAGATACTGAGGTGTCTCCAAATAGGACAGCAACAAAGCAATAAAATCAGATTCAGTCTCCTGTTTGTCTTTTTCTGCGTCGTCATGGTAAACAATGATTTCATCCACTCTAAAAACGGCAGCAGCCCTGCCAATCAACCCTATCTTCGAAGTTTTCTCGCGCAAATGCGGCGTATCCGAAATAACTGATGCCGGTATAGCTATCGCAAGCTTCTTCCTACTCATTCAAGCGTGCTCCTCACTTTAGAAACTCTCTTGATGTTTACGCTCAGCTTAAAAGTTAAAAACTGAATATAAAAGTGCGGGTACACGGTGAATTTGAGTGGCAACGTCATTCTTGGATAATATAGGTAAAATAAGCGAAGTTGACAAGAGTAACATGTTAGCGTTCTGCGTTGACTCAGAAAAGCATTATCAAGAAGCCACAAGAAGAGCTGAAAAGATTTCCATTCATTTTTCAAATCCTCAGAATATAATCGTCGCAGGTATGGGCGGCTCCGCAATTGGAGGCGAACTGCTGAAAGATTGGGCTCGTGATAAGTTGCAAGTGCCATTAGAAATCAGCAGAGCCTATTCGTTACCAGCTTACGCAACCGAGCGCAGCCTTGTTTTGGTTATGAGCTATTCTGGGGAGACAGAGGAGTCACTCAGCTCCTTCCTCGACGCGTTGAAGAGGAACTGTATGATTTTCTGCGTAAGTTCAGGCGGTATCTTGCTGGATTTTGCTGAAAAGCTGAATGTGCCGTACTTGCAAGTTCCTTCGGGAATACCGCCGCGGGCAGCTCTTCCCTATATGTTTGTACCCTTGCTTAAGGCACTTGAGAAATCCGGAGTCATTTCGGGTGTTTCAGGAGAGCTTTCGGAGGCCACACAGCTACTTGGGAGTGTTTCCAGCGAAAATGCACCTGAAAAACCTGTGAAAAATAATTTTGCAAAAATGTTGGCTTCGGGAATCAGCGGGAGCATTCCTGCAGTTTACGGATTTGGCATTTACCGGAGCGTGGCACAGCGTTTCAAGCAGCAGTTCAATGAGAACAGCAAGGTGCCTTCGAAGTGGGAGTTTTTCTCGGAGCTTAATCATAATGAGATTGTGAGTTGGGAAAACAAGGGAAAGCTCCCAGAATGTTTTTCAACTATATTTATAAGGGACAAGGCAGAATGGGATGCGATTCGTAGTAGAATCGAAACGACAAAAACATTTTTGCCTGCGGGCTCGAAGATTTTCGAAGTGTGGAGCCAAGGAAAATGTGATCTTGCGCGGATGTTGTCAACCGTTTGCATCGGAGATTTCACAAGCGTTTATTTGGCTGTTCTTTATGGTGTAGATCCGACTCCTGTGGAAACCATAAGCTTGTTAAAAGAAAAAATGAAGAATGTAGGAACGAAAGAAAAGGTGAAACGCGAACTAGCCTTGATAACTGGATCACGCTGAAGCTTTTCCTTTTATAAACGAACCGAAGACTCTTTCTGCAGTTTCAAGCGGCATCATTTCTGGTGGACGTTTGAAGGCGTATGCGCAGACCGGAATTAGCGCTCCGGCCTGTTTCTTGTTTAATCCTATTTTTACTGCTCTTATCACGTCAAATAGTACACTGCCTGCGTTTGGAGCGTCAATTGTACTGAATTTCAGATCTATCTGCATGGGAGCATTGCAGAAGTAAGTGCCACTTATCCAGAAGTAGCTATCGCGTTTGTTTTGGAGAAAGTCTACGTAGTCGGTTGAGCCTGCTACTATTTCCGCTTTGTACGAAAGCGCACTGGCTACGGACTGCGTTTTTATAGCACGTTTGGCTTCACGCGTTCTGTCCAGTGTGTCGAGAGATTCTGTTCCGCCCCCAACGTCGAGCTGGTAAGTCTCTGTTATTCTAACCCCATTATTTGAGAGGAGTTTAAGAAGCGTTTTGTGTAGCGCCGTTGAGCCAACTTGATCGACCAAATCATCACCTGCAAGAGGGAGGTGCGCATCTTCAAATCTTTTTGCCCATGCAGTGTCGCTTGCTATGTAAGTTGGCGTAGCATTTATGAAGGCACATTTCGCGGTCAAGGCTTGTTCTGCATAGAAATGTGAGGCGTTCTTTGCTCCACTTGGGAGTAGGTTCACGAGAATTTCAGCCTTTGCTTCACGGAGTTTTTGCGCCACATTCACATCGGATTTACTGCTACGCTGTATGATAGTCTCGGAGCTCTTTCCTATGCCATCTAAAGTGGGAGCTTTTTGAACGATTACGCCTGTTACAGGGATATCAGTAACTCTTGGGGCATTATTGGGTGATGCGAAAATGGCTTCAGCCAAGTCGTTTCCAACTTTTCGGTTGTCTACATCGAATGCGGCTACGACTTGGATATCGCTAGGCTTATATCCGCCCAGTAGAGGATTCCGCAGTCCAACTGGGTTTTCCCCAGACATACTGTAATAACGTAATCCTTGAATGAGAGCTGAGGCGCAGTTTCCCACGCCTGCTAAGGCAACTTTGATACTTGGCATCTGTACCACCTTGTTTGGGGTTTTCTTATCTTCTTTGTCCTTATAAAAACCATCGCTACATATTGGTTGAAAACGGATTGATTGCAGTGTTAGCGTACTACTAAACGCTTCCGTTTTACTCATTATTTCTATTAAAATACAAACATACTACTTGATCGTCAGGTTTGATCAAATTTCTTCAATAAAAATGACCAAACAAAGTATCCACTGACTCCTGCAGATTAAACAAGTAGTTTTTTGTAATTAGCTCTCCGCCTTTATTGCTTCTCCGAATATTCTTTTTAACTCCCTCTTCATCGCTGCAGTGTCATGGGTCAATCCGAAGTAATCGGCGAAGTGGTCGGTTGTTCTCAGATTCATAGAACGTCCAGCTCGCTCAGCCACAACTAGACCCATATCCCTGAGAAGCTTTACGTGACCATAAGCATGCTGGCCTCTAGCTTGAATTACTCTTTTCTGAGGGACAGGTTGTCGATAAGCTATGTAAGACAACGTTTTTAATGGTCCAGAGGAAAGTAAAGGTCTATTAACGAGTTTCTTAACAAGTGGAGTGAAATCCGCTTTTAACTGCAAAACATAGCGTTCATCCTTCAGTTCCAAAATTTCAAGTGCAGTGTTCCTAGCTGAGTATTCTTCCATTAACATTTTAAGGTATTTAGCAGTTTTATTTTTCGATCGCGTGCTAAGAACCGAACATAATTCGTTGAGCGTTAGAGGGCGACCGGAAACATACAATGCAGCCTCTAATAGTCGTAGTCGACGCTGCCTCTTCTGTTCTTGCACTTCCGTTATCTTATCTTGCAAGTTATCGGTTTGTTCCTTCTTCTGCAATGTTTAAGTTCCCCACAGCTATGTATAATTCTTCGGTTTGCTCGTTCTGCCACAAATCTACTTTCCCGTCTTGCACCAGAAACAACAACAGAATAAACGTGCGCACCGCTTCTATTCGGTCAAACTCTTTTGTGAGAGTTGAAAATTCGATTATTCCAGCTCCTTTAACTTTCTCGCATAGAAGTGCATACAGCGTCTGCATTTTTGACTCAAGTTCCGCCAAGAACGCGTCAAACTTTGGCAAGAGATCAGTAACGGCTGGAAGAACAGGCTGCGAGACAACCCTGTCGAGGCGATTCAGCTTTTCACCTTTTAATACTTCATCCAAAACCTCTAACAAATTTTGTATAGTAGTTGAGGTTAATTCATGCCTTAGAGGCAGAAACAGCGGTGGCGGAATAAAATCTGGAGGAGGCTTCGGAGGTGCTGGCGGTTCTTGAAGAGTTAGCAGAAGCTTAGACTTCATCAAGTAGATTAGCGCAGATGAATCCAACGCAACACCGGAAGCTCTGAAATCCACCTTTCCTGTACGTTCCATCTCCGAAAGAAAAGACTGGAGCAGGTAAGAGATATTAACGTTCCAAGGCTTGAGTTTTTCAAGTTTATTTAGCTCAAAGAGAATATTCCATGGAGGCCTCAGGTAAAAAGGTCTTCTCACTGCAGTTGACACTAACTGGTCGCCTCCAAGAATCTTGCTGATACAACGCTAGATACTCCATTTCGCTCGTAAACTCCATAAATCTTCTGAGCTTTATTCACCATCTCAGGCTTTAAAGTAATAACTATAAACTGAATTTGTCCAGATTCCTCTAACAACAAGTCAGCAAGTTTAGTAGTGTGAAATGCATCAAGATGTGCATCAACCTCGTCAAGAATATAAAACGACGAAGGGGTAAAATCTTTCAAAGCAAAAATGAAAGCGACAGCTGAAACAGAACGTTCGCCACCACTTGCCCCACTGACAACTATCGATGGCTTATCTGGAAACTGAACAAGCATATCTATCCCACCGTGGAAAGGCTCGTCAGGATTCTCAAGCTGCAAAACAGCAGAACCCCCTCCAGTGAGTTTCGAAAAGTAGGTATTAAGATTAAGGTTAATTTTCTCAAATGCATCCATGAAAACCTTGCGTTTCCTAGCTTCAATTTCATCCATAAACTGCACGATTGCCTGTTTTTCTCTTTCAAGCTCATTTAAACGCAAAGATAACTCTCGATATCTAGAAATCTGCTCTTCGTAATGCGACAAGGCAAGCTGATTCACTCCGCCTATTCTTTCAATCTCGAACCTCATCATTCTCATCGAGGTTTCAGCTGCCGCAACTTGCTTGTCCGTCGTTTCAAAAGGTTGTTCATAACCGAACTGTCTAAGCTGGCTTAACTGCTGCTGAAGCTGCATCTGAGAAGTCTGAATATTCAACTGCAGCTGATTTAGAAGCATCTCAGACTCCTCGTATTCCGCGTCAAGAAACCGAAGTTCATCGTCAATAGCGTCAATCTGCGATGTGAACTTTTTAGCTTCCTCTCTCGCAGAGAAAACCGCCTTAGAGAGTTCGATACGGCTTTTTTCCAAATCAGCTATTTCCTGCTTCAGTGCTTCACGTTCCTGAAGCGCTTCAGAAACTTCCTTTTCCATTTTACCGTGTTGCTGCTCAACCTTGGAAAGCTGAATTTTAGCATTTTGGTATCCCACTCGCAGAACATTATCAAACTGGGATTGCTTCGTGGACATTTCAGTTTGAACCGTGCCTAAATTCTGCCTAAGGGCAATTATTTCCTCAGCCAGCTTTTCCCGCTTAACCTCTAAATCCTGAATGCGCCCAACATCGGTCTTCTTCCTCAACTCGCCTAACTCAGCTTGTAACTTCTGAATTTCCTTTCGAATCGCGGTTCTTTCAGACTTGTATAGTCCGATATGTTCTCTTGCTGTCTCTATTTCTTTTTCAATTTTCGCACAGTACCTCTCCACGCGCCGCACGTTGACTTCAGTTCGCTTGACGTTCCACTTGACCCTGACCATTTCCCTGTCAAGAGTGACGATGGAATCCGACAATCGTGCAATCTCAATCTTGGTGCGCTCGATCTCCTCCTCAAAAACAGACATGTCAGTGTCTCTCTGGGAGAGATGCTGCTGAAGTGCCTTCACAGCTTCATCAAGGCTTTTAATCGCGTTTTCACTGGGAATAAGCTTTGAAAAATCTATAGGAGATCTGTAATAGCCGCTTTCGAAGCCACCTCCAGCCTCGTAAAGGTTTCCATTAATGGTTACTGTTCGATAGCCTTCACTTGAAAGAGCAAACGCATTCTTATCGTTAGAAACGATTAACGTATCTCCAAAAACATAGTTTATTGCTGTATCAAAAGTTCGCGCGCACTTAACAAAGTCTGAAGCAACGCCAGTAACGCCCTGTCCTTGAGGTAGCGTTATAGGGTTAGGATTAGAAGCACCTTGAAGCGGAATAATCTTTATTCTGCCCAGCTTCATCTTCTTCAAAGTTTCGGTACACATGAAAGCGACATCAATGTCTTTCACAATTAAAGCGTTAAGCCATCCGGCCGCAGCCGCTACTATTGCTTTCCTGTAAGTCTTTTCAACCTTAATCAGCTTTCGCACTCGCCCATAAATGCCTGAGATGGCACCTAAATTTCCGAGTTCCTCTATGTTTCTCAGTGCTTTCTCTTCAGCTGCAACAGTTTCTGCGAGTTCCCGTTGCGTAACGAATTCTATAACTGCTTCCTTGGCAGAACTTGCGATTTTTCCCGCTTCGGAAATTTCTCTTTCCACAGATTCTCTTTGGGCAGTCCTCCGGTTAAGAGTAAATTCGAGACTTTTAAGCCGCGCTTTCTGCTCTTTTTGGACCTTGTCAAGCTCACTAAGCGAGTTTTCAATTTCCTCGAGCGTCTCTATGAACCGAGTTTTGCGATCGTTCAGTTCCCTGAGCCTTCTAGAGCTAAGTTTGATAGCATTTTGCTCCTTCAAATACTCTGATCTCAAAAAGGCAAGTTTCCTATAGCGCCCGTCAGTTTGATTTTCGAGCTGGCGGATTTTCTTGCTGTTCTCGCCGAGTCCTCCCCAAAGTTGAGCCGTCTCTTGCGCCAGAGCTTCATGTTCAATTTCTTTTCCACTAATCTGGGACTGTAGGTCTTCTTGTTCACGCCGAAGCTTTCTTATTTGTAACCGATTTTCTTGAATCTCCTTTCTAATGGACTGATACTGCTCGAGGTTGTTGGCGCTAACACGCTTTAGGCTTTCAAGACTGGCTTGTCCCGCGCTTATTTTTGTGTTAATCTCAGTAAGTCTTGATTTCAATTCCCCAATTTTTATCTGCACCTTCAGTACTTGCGAACCGCCTTCCTCAACCATTTCTGAGCTAAGTTTCCGCCACTCACCTTCCACTGCTCTCCTTTTTGTTCTTTGGTCGTTTCTGGATTCGCGGAACTTCTCAACTTTGCTCCTTACCTTGTCAGCTTGCGATGAGACGCCTTCAACCTTCTTGTTTAGCTGAACCACTTCATGGGAGATTTTTACTGCTTCAAACTTCTTTAACTCATTCTGGATGAAGTTGTAACGCAAAAGTTCATTTCGTTCCCTTTCAAGGTCGTC
>SMYP01000022.1:16961-18158 GCA_007050895.1 Candidatus Bathyarchaeota archaeon
ACTGCTTCAAACTTCTTTAACTCATTCTGGATGAAGTTGTAACGCAAAAGTTCATTTCGTTCCCTTTCAAGGTCGTCCAGCCGTTTTTGCACCTCGTCTATGCGCCCCATAGCCGTCCTGATGGAGATGTCGGCAGTGCGAAGTTTATCTTCTGCATCAGCTTTTTCAGCATCATACTGGGCTATTCCAACGAGATCTTCAATTATTTTTCTGCGTTCTGAGGGATTAACATCCGTTAGTCGGGTTATAGTGCCCTGTGGGATTATGTTTTGGCTTACGCTACTTATCGCAGCCATAGAAAGGATTTCAAGTATGTGAGTTCGCGAGATTCTTCTCCCGTTCAGCCTGTAAACGCTTTGGCCGTTTCTATAAACCTCCCGCGAAACCGTAACTGTGACTGTTTCAACAGGCATTATGCCGTCAGAATTGTCAAATTGAATAATTACCTTTGCACGCCTAGCTTTATCCAGCCCTGCCTTTTCAGAGCCATGGAAAATCAGTTTAGCAGCACTTTCAGCGCGTAGCCTTCTCGTGCTTAGTTCCCCAAGAGCAAACAAACAAGCGTCCATTATGTTGGTTTTTCCGCTTCCGTTTGGACCAGTTATAGCGGTGAAACCCTTATCTAGGGTTACCCTGATCGTTTGCGGTCCGAAGGACTTGAAGCCTTTAAGCTCTATTTTTTTAATGTAGGGCATTCAATCTGCGTCCTCTCTTTTGGAAGCGGTGAATCGTCGCATAAACATCTCTTCAACATTCTTATAAAAGCTTATTCACATCAAAAGTTTCAATCGTTATCTAAAAAAGCAAGCAGAAGAGAAAACTAATAAGTAGCGCTGAGAAAAAGCGAGCATAGGTGAACAGCGGAAATGAGTCTTAGATTGGGCTTGGGTAACATGAGCGCCGTGCAAGAAGTCTTAGTGTTAGGACTTATGCTGGTGTCAATTTTCGCACTCTTCTTTTCTGACTTGGAACTTGCTTACAAGATAGGTATAGCAGTATTGGCTTTTAGTTTGATTTTTCTGGCAAGCTTAGCCACCCAACTTTTAAAAGAAGAAAAGAAAACAAGCATTTCTAAAAACTAAACACTCCGGTGATTGAAAAATTTCTTTTGGTTCTTGGAGATAAATAGACATCAGCGCAACAGAAAAGAGACGTTTTAGTGCTTGGAAAAAGAGAAGAAAAGCATACAAAAGAGTT
>SMYP01000139.1 GCA_007050895.1 Candidatus Bathyarchaeota archaeon
ACAAGCGCGCATAAAGGAGATTTTGGTCGCCTATTAGTTATTGGTGGTAGCAAAGTCTACTCAGGTGCACCCACTTTAGTATCATTAGCTGCCTTAAGAACAGGCGTTGACCTAGTTTATCTTGCAGCACCTGCAAAAACCGCTTATGCCATGTCCTCATTCTCCCCTGATTTAATAACGTTAAAGCTCAAAGGTGACAATCTATCCGAGAGTAACGTGACTGAGTTGCAACCATACATAGAAAATGTTGACGCAGTTGTTATGGGACCTGGTTTGGGTTATCATCCCGAAACTAGCGTTTTTGTTAAAGCTTGCGTGAAAGCTGTTGAAAACGCGGGTAAACCTTTGCTACTGGACGCTGATGGTCTAAAAGCCTTTGCTGAGTTCAAATATACCTTAAGGATCCCCCTTGTTTTGACACCACACACCGGCGAGTACATAACACTTGTAGGTCGAAAATTGCCTGAAAACCTTGAAGCACGCGTTGCAGAAGTTCGGAAGTCAGCTACTGAGCTTAATGCCACAATATTGTTGAAGGGATCAGTCGATGTGGTTTGCGACTCTGATCGGACTAAGCTGAATTTCACAGGTAATCCGGGCATGACCGTTGGTGGTACAGGTGACGTTCTTTCGGGTATAGTTGGCGCTTTGCTAGCACAAAAATCTGACGCGTTTGAAGCTGCTGTTGCAGGCGCTTTTGTTAATGGCGCGGCTGGAGACTTTGTTACAAATGAAATTGGCTGTCACTTGTTAGCTAGTGATCTTCTAGAGCAGATTCCTCGCGTCTTGGATAACCCAATGACCCATTTGAAGGTGAAAAATATAATTGGAAAAGCCAATTAAGCTAACAATTTATCATGCAAATCAATGTGACCCAAAACGTTGCACGGGCTTGAGACTTAAACGTCGTGGTTTTGCAAGGTTGGTGACAAAAGCGAGATTTCTGCCAAGACGCGCTGTAGTTCTAAACCCGTTTTCAGAGATTGCGTTTTCCCCTGCAGACAGAAAGCGTGTTGAAGACTTTGGGTTATCTGCGTTGGATTGCAGCTGGGAACATGCTGAGGAAGTGTTGCTTAAGCAGGTACGGGGAACTTCACGTTGTTTACCCATTTTAATTGCGGGAAATCCTGTTAACTTTGGCAAAGCAACAAAGCTTACAACGGCAGAGGCTCTAGCTGGAGCACTGTATATTGCAGGGTTTAAACAGGAAGCGGTAGAAATGCTTTCAATTTTCACGTGGGGACACACATTTCTAGAGTTAAATCGGACGCTTCTTGAAAATTATGCATCTGTGCAGAATAGCACAGAAATAATTGAAATACAACGCAGTCTTACCCGCGGCGCAAACGATTTTTAAAGCCCTGCGGATGTGTTTTGGTGATGCTTTTGTATACAGATAGAAAACTATCCATAGATTGATTGAAAGACCGAGAGTCAAAAATCAATACTCAATTTGAGAATGTTTATTAGTTGTGCAAAGAAGCATCTTTAAGAAGCCAACCGTTGAAGGGAAAAACTTGGATACACGATATCGTAGACTTTGTTTTTGGCAGGTGAATTAGGGATGGCATATATCACTGACTTCTACCTTTTCTTGTCTTCGGTAGTGCTCATTTCAATGTCAGGTGTTCTGATGCCAGGACCACTCTTTGCAGTTACAATTGATAAGGCGTCAAAGCACAAGGCTGCAGGCGTTTTGATCGCACTCGGACACGGCGTCATAGAATTCCCACTTATGTTTATTATTTACTTCGTATTGAGCCAGTTTGCCCTTCCAGATTATTTGCAAGTGGGGGTGGGTTTGGTGGGTGGCATGCTGATGATTTTCATGGGTATTCAAGCCTTTAGAAACCGTAATAAAACTGAGGAAGCAAACGTAAACTCGAACCGCGACTCACTACTTGCAGGAGTGTGGACAACAGTGGCAAACGCAGGTTTTATTTTGTGGTGGCTGACCATTGGTACCGCGCTCATTTTGAACGCTAAACTTTTTGGAATCTTAGGATTCTCCGTATTTGCGGGAGTTCACTGGTTCTGCGACTTTGTATGGTATGCTGTAGTGGCATTTTTGATCTTCAAGTCGCGGCGGTTCTGGACGAAACGCGTTCATCAAGGGACAACGTTTTTCTGTGTGGCGGTCTTTGTAGGTTTTGGTGCATACTTTTTTGGTTCTGCGTTATGGCAAGCAGCAACCATGCTACTGTAGGGTGGAAAGAATGAGCAAAATAGAATTTCACGTAAGTGAAGCTTATATCCACTTGCTTCAAGGCGACATAACTGACATGGCAACTGATGCCATTGTAAATGCAGCTAACAGTTCACTTATGGGCGGGGGAGGCGTTGATGGCGCAATCCATCGTAAAGGCGGACCAAAAATACTTCAAGAATGCATGAAACTACGGGTTACGGATTGGCCAAAAGGTCTTCCAACAGGAAAAGCTGTACTAACAACAGCAGGCAACCTCAAAGCAAAAAAAATTATTCATACAGTCGGACCAGTTTGGCGTGGTGGAAACCACAGCGAACCAGAACTGTTAACGGAGGCCTACCAAAATTCGCTGAAACTTGCTTTATCTAACAAGCTGAAAAGTATCGCTTTCCCATCTATAAGCACAGGTGCATATAGATATCCTATAGAAAAGGCATCCACAATAGCCCTTAAAACCGTAAAAGAATTTCTAGAAAAAGACAATAATTTGGAAGAAGTAGTGTTTGTCTTGTTTTCGAAAGACGCGCTTGAAATCTATGAGGAAAAAGCAAAAGAGCTTTTATAAACTGAATTTAACGAGCTCTATCGACATGCAGTTCAAAACAAAGCTGTTTCTCAATGTTGTTATCTAATAAAAACTGGGTCGATAAACGGATTCTCTTGTTTAACATAATGTAAGCAATTCTACGTGCAAATAGTGTAACTTTTTACTTCACGACGTTTCCAGTGATGCCATAGATTATGGATATTGAATATAGGATTTAACACGAAATTGCAGCGCTTTAATTTCACTTCGGAGCTTCGAAAAGGCAAAAGTGTCATCTCGAAGATAATGTTCGTTTGTCCAGGCAACAATTTATCAACAACGATGATTCATTGCAGCAATTCTTAACATATCATTTGCTTAAGACAGATAAAAACAAGAAAAAAGTCACCTCGATACACGGTGCAAAAGTTTTTTGAGTGTGGGAGGAGAAAGTTTATATCTAACGACGGCTTTCCCCGTAAGAAATTCAATCAGAAAGCATGAAGATTTCGTTACCCAAAAAAGAGGTCGATAGCCACGGCTTGTAAAATTTTAAATTTTAACCGCATGACTGTAGCAACAAACACAAGTACGTTCAGCTCTCATGTTTTAGTGAAGGCTCATATTCTTTTTTTCCTTTAGCGCTCATCATAGAAATATTTGTTTGAAAGAAAACGTGAGGAAGATGGCGAAGTTTAGAAATAGCAAAGATGCAAATCTGGTTATTGGAGCAGTGTTGCTGATTGCAATTATGGTTGTAATCAGCGTGGCTGTTGACGCTTGCACTGGAACACCTTCTCGGTTTTTCCAGCCAGAGGAACTCAGTATATCAAGTATTGACTTCTCAAATGGTAGCACAATAAACATAGTCGTGAAAAACAATGGAACGGTGACTTCTGAAATAGAGGAAGTATGGATAAACAACCAAAAGGAAGCGTTCACAACGAATTCGACTTTGATTCAACCTGTAGACTGCATAAACCTATTGATTAGCTATGCGTATTCAAATGGAACTAATTACCATATCAAAATAGTTTCTGAAAAAGGAAGCTCGTATCTATTCACTGCAACAGCACTCTAAAAAATAATTGAGATTTTTCCTGCGGAAAAGCGGTGAAGAGAAAATTAAAAAAAGAAAGTTTAAACTTAGTTACCAAGCGCATCCTTGAAGGTTACTAGTTCAACGTTCAAAGCTGGTTTTACAGCTTCTGAGATGCGAGAGGCAACTATTCGCTTTATGTTCCTTTCTCCTGCTATGTCAACGATTCTCTGCGTTATTATGCCATCGAATATTACTGTGTCAACCCCGTCTGCTTGCTGCAGTTTTTCTGCCAACTGACTGACAGGAAGTTTTCCAACCTGCTCAAGTTTATCGCTGAAAAGAATTGCCTCAAGTGTGCCCTGCAAAGTTGTGACGGCTTGGCTGATTTCTTTTGGCACTTCGACTTTTGCATGCTCCCTCTTTGGCTTGTTAATTTCTTTCACTGAAACGCGGTTTTCTAACGCTTCCGTGATTTCTTTGCAATTGCATTCTTCG
>SMYP01000053.1 GCA_007050895.1 Candidatus Bathyarchaeota archaeon
CGAAATTGTCGTCTCACTAGGATATGGAATTCAGGGTCAAGCACAGTCCCTAAACATGCGAGACAACGGAATAAAAGTAATCATCGGTCAAGAAAAAGAAGGCGTTTTCAGGAAAGAATGGGACAAAGCAGTAGCAGACGGATGGGTTCCCGGTGAAAACCTGTTCCCTTTGGAAGAAGCAGCCAAGAAAGGAACAATCAAAATGTTCCTCCTCACTGACGCGGGACAAAAAATAGTATGGCCAAAAGTCAAAGCAACCCTAAAGAAGGGTGACGCTCTATACTTCAGTCACGGCTTTAGCATAGTTTACAAGGAACAGACAGGCGTCATACCGCCGCAAGACATAGATGTAATTTTGGTTGCACCAAAAGGCTCAGGGACAAGCGTCCGCAGAAACTTTGTCGACGGAAGCGGCATAAACAGCAGTTTTGCAGTCTTTCAAGATGCAACAGGCAAAGCAGAGAACCGCGCAAAAGCACTCGGCATCGCAATCGGCTCAGGATATCTCTTCCCAACAACGTTTGAGAAAGAAGTTTATAGCGACCTTACAGGCGAACGCGGCACACTAATGGGCGCATTAGCAGGCTTGCTAGAGGCTCAGTATACTACACTTCGCGAACACGGTCACAGTCCAAGCGAAGCCTTCAACGAAACGGTCGAAGAACTCACCCAAAGCCTAATCCGCTTGGTGGACGAGAACGGCATGGATTGGATGTACTGCAACTGCAGCGAAACCGCACGCATCGGCGCATTAAGATGGAGAAAACGCTTCCGCGATTGCACAAAACCCCTATTCGAATCACTCTACGAACTCGTAGCTACAGGAGAAGAAACACGAATAGTCCTTGAAAAAAGCAAATACCCAGATTACAGACAGAAACTAGCCGATGAACTCAAAGAAATGGGCAACTCCGAAATGTGGCAAGCAGGAACCACCGTAAGGTCACTACGACCAAGAAGACAAAAACAGCAGTAAAGGCGCACTTGTTGCTTCAATTCTCTCTTCATATTATTTTTATTGCTTAACCTAACGTCAATTTTCAACTTACTTTTTCTACAATAATATATTACATAGGCTATTCTATGCAGATAAAAGACAATGAAATCACATTTGGATTCTAATAATATGAAAAGCATAAAAAAGAGGAAATATATGATTTACGCTTTTGGCTTTGCATTTTCCACAGCGTTGTTGAGACTAAACATTTCTGTGTGCGCTTTTCTGATAATATCGGCAATTGTTTCTTTTGTAGGTACTGTGGCGTTCAGTGAAAGCGCAAAAGCTTCTTTATAAGCAATCTGTAGCAACATGTCCATGTTTTCAGATGTTGGGTAAGCTATGCTCAAGGTTAGGGCAAAGGCTTCGCTGTTGCTTTGTTCAATGCTTTTACGTGTAGCTTCAACATCGACTTTTAAAAGATCTCCAGTTATGATCATGCCTTCATCCAAAACTACTTTCATTGAAAGCCCTGCTTCAACCGCTTTTATACCAAGCTTAGACAAGAGAGCTGCAAGTCGCTCCGAAATAGGCTCACCTTTCCTAACTACCAATGTATCTTTGCTTACCCAGACACTACCAGACTCGATTCTTGTAGGTAAACCAACAGCATTCAACTGGCTTATTATTGGACCAGGTGGTTGTCCTGTGCTACCTTCGGGGATAACAACATCCATAGCTGCTATGTCACCTGATTTGGCGATTGTTTTAACTTTGCCACGTTCTAAAAGAAGCGCCAATTTAAATGGGTTAATTTCTGTGAATAGGAAAAGATTTGCACCCTCCAAGTATTCATCAAGTTTCTTTATATCTTCTGTTTCCATGCTGTCGATTGCCAACTTAGTCAGGGTATTCTTTAAAACTCTCATATAGACTTTGCCAGATAGACTTTTTTTCAGTTCTTGAAGTTGTGCAGCACGAACTTTCTGCAGGCTGGCAATACCTATGTATTTGTATCCTTTGAGCAACTCTTTTATTTCTTCAACTTCAGCAATTTTTTCTTCTAATACTTGTTCGGATGGCATCTCAGTCACTCTTGTTAAGGTTTAATTTTCACAGGCGTACCCATTGATGTCTTGATGAAGGCAAATTTTATGTTTCTTAGTCCTCGTTTAAGCTTTCCCTCTAACATTCTCAGAACAGCCTGAATATTATCAACTACCTCTTCGTCTTTCATGTCCGCTGTTCCGACAGCGCATTGGATAATCGGTTGGTTGCGCATTCTCACAAGGATTGTTTTATGATGCTTCAGTATCAAGGGCGCTATGTCCGCATTAGGGGGAACAGGCACAGGCAGTTTTCCCCGTGGACCTAAAACTGGACCCAAAATCCTGCCGACAAGTGGCATCAATGGAGCTTCAGATAGGAACACGTCGTGGTTGCTAGCTAATTTTCGCAATTCCTTCTTTTTGCCAGCTAAGGCTTCAAGGTCAGCTTTCTCAAGAACCTTATCCACTTTAGCATTTCTGGCGTTCATCGCTAATTCGCCAGTGGCAATAACTACAATCTTATTCGGTTTCCCGGTAACGTGAGGAAGTTCGATAACTTGCTGGATTTTTCCTTCAGGAGATTTCATGTCAATCTCTTTAATATCCAAGATTAACTCTATTGACTGGGTAAACTTTTTCTCTCCAGATTTCGTTTTTGCCTCTTTAACAGCATCTAATAGTGTCTTCTTATCTAAGGGCATCTTGAAGCCTCGTGCCAATGAGGGATTGGAACCCAATTATAAAAATATTCGCTTACTCTTCACCTTTTTCGAATAGCTCTTCGTAGTTGCCTTCGTCAATTTCCTTTTGTACGTCTCTTGGATCTTTGCCTCCGACTGTAACGCCCATGCTGATGCAGGTTCCCAGCATCTCCTTGGTAGCGCCTTTTAGATTTGATGCCAAAAGTTGTGGACGTTTTACTCTAGCGATGCGGACAACCTGTTCCATGGTTAGGTCGCCGACTTTTTCGGTATTAGGCGTGCCGGAACCTTTTTCTATTTTCAATTCGCTTACGATCAGCGCTGAAGCAGTGGGAGTGCCAACGGTAACTTCAAAAGTTTTGTCTTCAACGTCAACAGCTACCTTCACGGGAACCTTCATTCCCGCGTAGTCTTTCGTGAGCTCATTAATCTTATTTACAATAGCCATTGTGTTAACACCTAAAGGCCCAAGCGCAGGACCCAACGGTGGACCCGCTGTTGCTTGACCTCCACTTACGAGCAAATCTACAATTTTTTTCTCAACCATTATTATTCACTTCTATTTTTTGCTTTTTCGACCAACTTAACATAGTCTGAATGAACTGTAATTGGCAATGTAAAAGTCGCTTCCAAGAGCTCTAATGTGACTTCGGCTTTAGATTTGTCTATACGCGTAATTTTAGCGCGCATTCCCTTAAATGGCCCACCAGTAATCTCCACAACGTCATCCTCGTAGAGGTCTTCTATTACTGGTTTTCTGATAATGTAACGCTCAATTTCGGAGAAGCTTACCAAGCCTGGAATTCTGGATCGTACGTGTCTTACTCCGGTTATGGCTTCTTCCACATAGTGTGGACCTTCAGCCTCTATGAAAACGTAGCCTTTCAGCAGCTCAGGAACAAGTATTGCCTTCACAGGAATGTTGTTCATTTCAACTCTTGCAGCGACAAGCCGCGCAACGTTGCGTTCTTGCCCAGTTGTTGTTTTGACAACGAAAATTTTCGCAGGAAATTGCTCCTCTTCTTTCTTCTCCATAAACCTCTTCCCTCTAGGCAGTTACGGCCGTAGCGCCGCCTATGGCAAGCGATAAAAATTTAATTACAAAACCGACTAGTCCAATAACACCTATACCCAGCACACTTATTTTTACTGATAGCCAAAGCTCAGTTCTACCTGGTTTTATCGCTAGCTTTAAAGTTCTTGCTGCTTGGGATAACCATGATCTTAAGCCCATATTTACCGACACTCATCATTTCATTAAGCAATAATAAACGTTACTGTGTTTTTTAGGTTTAAACGTTAGCTGCGTCATCACTATTAACTTTTCCTTTGAGCCTTTCAAGGTATTGTCAAGAAAGAAAGCCTATTTGATGCTTTAGGATCTCCCAGAAGAAACGAGTGCAGTAGATATTGGTTGATTGTCAGGCATACAAATTGTTATGATAGCTAAGCTTTCAAATGGGAAAATAACTGCAATGGATAATCACCAGTCGTTTCTGGGGCAACTAAAGAGGAATGCTGAGAAGGAAGGAGTTGCCAAAATAATTAGTTTGGTTAATTGTGATATGACCAAT
>SMYP01000024.1:0-14791 GCA_007050895.1 Candidatus Bathyarchaeota archaeon
AAAGCCTCGATCTATGTCTCTTTCGAAAACCCACTGGTCAACAGCAAAAAAGATGATGCTTCTTCCGTCGATTATTTTGACATAACTCATTAGTCTGGGCTGAAAGTCGCGGATTATTAGCATGACTTCTAATGTTGCTTTCAAACTTGATGTCCCGGTAGAATAGTTGTCAAGTAGACTTACAGTAGTGATTTTGGCTGAGCCAGCGATATGCCTGCAGAAATCTAATACCTGTTTGTATAATCTGACATTTGAGCAGTTATAATCTCTGTTCAATGCTTCACCTTGCAAGATGGGTCAAATAGAAATATGAACCTGAGAAGTATATTTACTATTCTTGTTTAGATTTTGAGTTAGATATCTCCGACTCTGCGTGCTTACTTTGTCTTTCCATAAAGGAAGAGATCTGGTTCTAGAAATAAACTCTTCAAAAGAATAGAATGTTTTGAGAGATATCTCCATAGTATGTCGATACAATCCTATTCCCGCCTATTTGTTGAATGATCCTTTACATAAAATAAATAAGCTAAAACATAACACATCAGGAAAAAGTCGCATCTGAGTGAAACCGTATGATGGAAACCTATCAGACAGAACTTGTACAACGCATAATCAAAAACTTGCTAGATGTTCAACTGTTGCGGATTATACAAACCCAACCTTTATGGGGATACAAGATCAAGAAGAAGGTTGAAGCAGACTTTCAAATAAAACTCAGACACGGCGCGCTCTATCCTATGCTCAACACCCTAGAACGGAAGGGTTTCGTAACAAGCCAAAAACAAACCAAAGGCGGAAGAGCCCGAAAAGTATACACCTTAACAAAAAATGGCAAAGAATACCTCCAAAGCTACTACTCCATACTAAAAGATCAGATTGAAGACGAAGACCTGAAATAGGTTAAACTCTTAGTCCAACTTTTATACGAAAAGCATAGATTGACTTGGCACGATCATCGCCTATATTTGAGAGATGGCATAAACTGAACAGATTAACATGCTCGTTGGTAATCTATTAGTCCTAACTAAACTTGCATGGAAAAAGCTTTTATTCTTAAAGGTTCGAGTGAAATCAGGAGGAAAAACGCTTGAACCTTGAAACAAGCAAAAATTTGGGTGGCGTCGGTGCGATACTAATGTTCATAGGCTTTATACTTCCGGTTGTCTCAGGATTCGGGATTTTGCTCTCGCTGGTAGGGCTGATATTAGTGCTAGTAGGTTTGAAGGGTTTGGCTGACTACTACAATGAAGCAGGGATATTCAACAACTTCTTGTATGGCAGCATCTCTGGTGTACTCGGAGTGGTAGTTGCTGGAATTGCTGTTATTTACGCTGTTTTCACTTTGCTGTCAGATTTCATCTACTCGATTTATCCAACGTGGAACGGAGATTGGACAACACTTCCAAGCTTAACTCCAGATGTGACCATGATCGATTTCGGAAGCATTATACCTGCCTTTACGGCATTTCTTGTAGTGCTAGCCATTCTCTTTTTCACAGCCATAATCGTAGCCATATTCATGAGGAAATCAATGAATGCACTATCCACTAAAACAGGCGTAGGTTTATTCGGAACTACAGGTTTACTCTTGCTAATAGGTGCAGTATTAACAATAATTGCTATAGGATTACTCCTCATATGGATCGCAATGTTACTTCTGGCAGTGGCTTTCTTCTCGATTAGATCCCAACCAACTCAATCCTAGATTTAAACTGCAGCATTCCCAATTGAAAACGAAAAAAAATCCAACCTTTTTCTTTTTTCAATAGTAAAAATCACAAACTCTTTAATGCTGATGTTTGATTTTCGATTTTTTGTTGACTGAGCAGTTTGAGATTATGCTATATCCAAGAAAGCATGTTTTATCATCAAAACCGCATTCGCGTTTAGTTTAATTTAAGTGTTAACTATATTGTCAGAAGTTGGGTTTCTTACACCTATTTAAAACCTCCATGTTTCATACGATAATTCCATAAACTTAAAGGAGAAAAAAGAAAGAATGGCAAATTTCAAGAGCAAAGCTACGACTATAGCGATTTCTGTATTTCTAATATTAGCTATGGCCATTTCACTCGTACCAGCCACTAACGCACAAACAGCAATCAGAACTTACGCTTTCGTTAGTGCCACACCTAATCCCGTCGGAGTCGGTCAAGAAGTGCTGCTTCACATCGGGATTTCTCAACAGACTCCAAGCACCTACCTAAGTTGGGTTGGCTTGTCAGTTGATATTAGTGGTCCCGATGGCTACCATGAGACTATCAGCGGTATAAGGACAGACGCCACAGGCGGGACAGGCAGGAGTGTTACGTTTTCCACGGCAGGTGTCTACGAGATACAATCTCACTTCCCTGAACAGGATATGCAGGGACAGACATATGCCGCCAGCGACAGCGAAGTTATACAACTTGTGGTTCAAACCGAACCAATACAATATTTCCCCGGTTTTCCACTTCCCACTGAATATTGGACGCGCCCTATAAACGCGCAGTTCCATGAGTGGGCACCACTCGCTGGTAACTGGTTGAGACCCGCTGGAAGCTATACAATGCCACCAATACCGAAGTACCATCCTTACAACGAAGATGCACCAAACACCGCACACATTCTGTGGACAAAACAGTACGTGCAAGGTGGTCTCACTGGCGCTGACCTCTATAACGTACAATACGAAATGGGCGACGCATACGTAGGCAAATTTTTGGGTTCAGTTATAATCGACGGCGTTCTATACTACAACCAATTCCAATCACAAGGCAACCTTGCTGTTGAACAACCTGTTGTTGCAATGGATCTTAAGACCGGTGAGGAACTATGGGTCAGGAACTGGAATAACACAAGACTAGCATTTGGTCAAGTATACTTCTTTGATTCATTCAACTACCACGGCGCTTTCGCATACCTATGGACTACTACTGGTTCTACTTGGGATGCCTATGACGCTTTCACAGGACGCTGGCTATACAGAATAACAAATGTGCCTAGCGGCTGGAACATTTACGGTCCAAAAGGTGAAATCATCAGATACACCGTTAATACTGGTGCTGGAACAGTTAGCATGTGGAATTCAAGCAAAGCTGTGAACCCACAGACTTCTGGTTCAGTCGGCGACGGCAGCTGGAATCCAATTGGAGGAACATTCGATGGGACACAGGGCATTCAATGGACCGCAACAATACCTGAAACTTTAGTGGGAAGTGTAGCCGCTTATTCTATAGACCGAATATTCGGGTCGACTTCCTGGACATTTCCTTCTGCGACTGGTCCAACACTTAATTCTTGGTGTATCGAGGTTGACGCAGAAAGTGTAGCAGACGGTGTAGTAGACATAGCTTTCAACAAGGAGTGGACGGTTCCATCAGAAGTTACAGATGCAAACTGGGTGTTTTCCGACGTTGCTTTCGAAGACGACGTTTTCATTATATCCTGCAAGGAAAATCGAAAATACTACGGCTTCAGCTTGGAAACTGGCAACTTCCTTTGGGAGACTGTGTCAGAAGACTGGTCTGAACTAGCGTTCTATGACAAGTGGTATGGCCCCGCATACGGCTACGGCAACTTCTACTCAGGTCGCCAAACTGGAGTGGTAACCTGCTACGACATCCAAACAGGTCAAATCGAATGGCAATACAACGTTACTGATAAATATGCGGAAATTTTGTGGAGTCCAAACTTCCCAATTGAATTCCACTTCTTGACTGACGGAAAAATCTGCTTGTCCTACGGTGAGCACTCTCCAATTATCCCAACTGGACGTGGTGCACCGATGGTCGTTCTCGACGCAGAAACTGGTGAAGAAATCTGGAAACTAAGCTGGTTTAACAACTGGTGGGGCGGACACGTAATTATCGGCGATAGCATAATGGCAGGACTGAACGCATACGACGGTCGCATATATTCCATTGGTAAAGGTCCAACCGCCACTGCGGTTTCGGCTTCACCGAAGTTTTCAGTGGAAGGCGACAGCGTCCTAGTGGAAGGCACAGTAATGGACATATCACCCGGCACGGACGAATACGCTTTGACAGCGAGGTTCCCGAATGGAGTCCCCGCAATGTCAGACGCAAACATGACTGACTGGATGCAGTATGTTTATATGCAATACCCCAAGCCAGCAGACGTGTTCGGCGTTGACGTAACCATAAGCGTGCTTGATCCGAACGGTAACTCCTATTCTGTTGCCTCAGCAACAAGCGATACTAGCGGAACCTTCTACGCTGAATTTATCCCAGAAGTTCCAGGAATGTACACCGTCATTGCAACGTTCGAAGGATCAGAAGCATACTATGGTTCATCCGCAGCGACACATCTCAAAGTAGACACCGCAGTTGTAACTCCACCACCAACACCGACACCCGCCCCAATGACTGACACATACGTGCTCGGTCTAGGTATTACATCAGTTATCGCAATAATAGCAATCGGACTAGTACTCATCCTGATGCTCAGGAAAAGATAAATAACCGCAAGATAGCAAATCTTCCACCCTTTTTTTATCACATAGGACTTTTGAAGCCATAACTAGTCACTGCATCTCTGTTTGGATTTAATTTTTATATTAGAATTTGCAGATAAAACATCACGATCCACCTTCTGTTTTGGATTGTGCGTTCATGAGGAAAACCATATTCAGGAAGCTTGAAGCGCAAGGACTAATTGCAAACTATAATCGTTTCAGAAAGAATCTTCCGTCGAAACTTCCCAAAAGAGTTTTTATCTGGGATGAAACCTTCCGAGAAGGTCTTAAGTCCCCCACAGTGTTTTTGACCTACGTTGAGCAAGTTAAGCTTGCCAAGTTAATGGATGAAACTGGAATATCCATAATCAACGTAGGTTTTCCCGCCCTCTCTGAAACCGATAAACATAACGTCAAAAGAATCGTCAACGAAAACTTCAAGAACGCAACGCTCACAGCATCAGCGCAAGCTACAAGAGAAAGCGTTGAAGCTTGCTTAGAATGCAGAATAAGAGAAGTAACAATAGAAACGCCGTTTAATGGATTCAACCTCAAGTATCGACTGAAAATGACCCAACAGCAAGCGTTGAAGAAAATCGTTGAAAGCATTGAATACGCCCAAAAAAACAATGCAAGAGTGAACTTTACGCTTATCGATGCTGGAAGAACTCCTGTTGAAGAGATTTTGCAGGTTTTTGAAGTCGCAGTAAATGCTGGTGCAACTAGGTTAGTCTTAGCCGACTCAGTTGGTTTTCTCAGACCACTCTCCATGCGATATTTGATATCTCACGTAAGAGAAGGCTTGCCAGAAGACATCAAGCAAAAGGCAGAGCTTTCAGTTCATTGCCACAACGACTTTGGTTTGGGTACAGCCAACACTTTGGCTGCAGTGGAAGAAGGCGTAACTCACCTTCACACATGCATTGCAGGTTTCGGAGAACGCTCAGGCATAGCGCCTTTCGAAGAGGTAGCTACCGCACTGGAACTACTGTATAACATCGATACCGGCGTTGATTTAGCGAGGGTTCATAGGCTTGCCCAGTCAGCTGGAAAAGCACTGGCATTGCCACTTCAATTCCATAAACCGATAGTAGGTGATGGCATTTTCACTCACGAAGTAGATCAGGATTTAGAGGAGATGCAAGCTCACCCGCTGCTTTTTGAACCTTTTCCGCCACAAATTGTTGGACGCGAAACATCACTATTCATAGGTAAGAATACAGCGCAAACTTTAATTCAACAACTTTTGGAGAAAGCGGGAATAAGAGCTTCACCTAGACAGATGGACGAGTTGTTTAGGCGGCTCAAAGGTCCTCAGGAAAGCTTGGATAAAGGCGAATCTCAAATGACATTTTATCAGGTTAAGAAGCTTATGAAGGACTTACAGAAAGGGTATTCTATGTGGGATTTTTGGCGTTTGGTTGAGCAGATAACTCGACAAAAACCAAAGCTCCAAGAAACAAAGAAAAAAGCTGATTCTGAAACTGATTGAAATCAAGCTTGAATCTAAAACCATCACAGCTGGTTACAAACCCAGCTGCTGCTTTATTTCAGCTATTTCTTCCTGTCTAATGTTTTTGGGATAATTATACATTGGTCCGCTTGGCTTCTCATTATAGAATGGGCGGTTACAGTTCAGGCATCCTGAAGTTAGGAATGGTTTACCAGTTTCCACAATCGATATAAGGCTTTCTTTTTCAATCCCGTAATCTGTCAAACAGCCAGCGTCGCTAAAGCACATGTTTTCAGAGCGACCATACCCTTTGACAATCAAATATCTCGCTAGTTGAATTTTCCTGTAAGATTCAATTAGTGGCTGTGTTCTAGTTTCCAATGCAGTGCCGCGAACTGGGGTGAAAGCGAAAAGAGCTGGTGAAACGTCCATGTCAACACATCTTTGGATCAAACTAACAGCATCGTTTTCCGTTTCACCCAACCCGATGATTAAATGTGTACTGACTTTTCCTTTACCGAAAATTTTAACTGCTTCGCTAAGTTGCCTAAACTGGTTTTCCCAACTGTAAGGCCCGTGCGCTCTTTCGCCTTTAACTTCGTTAAACAGTTCTTCGGTTACTGCGTCTATGGCAATGCCGATTCTTTCTACACCAGCTTCTTTTAAATCTCGTATATTCCTGCTGTTTATAGGTTGACAGGAAACCGAAACTGGAGCTTTCGAGTGTTGGCTAATCGCTTTTACCAAACCGACAAGATGTTTGAAAACATCATGATAATTCAGGGCCTGGATGCAAATCCGCATTATTCTACCTTCAACTGTAGAATTTTCGAGTTTTTGAAGAACTATACTTGTAAGAAATAAGGGCCATGTAACTCTGGAGAGAAGTTCTGCTTTGCTGCGGCTGCTTCGTGCTTGAGAGCAAAAACCGCAGTTAGCAGTGCACTTACCCGATATATAGGTCATGAGATAAGCGGTTGTGGGTTCAGCCTTTACTTTGCCTTCTAAAAGCCCGAGAAGTATTGCGGAGCCTGTTGAGACGCGAATTTGATACGGCAAATCCGTCTCTTTACAAGTCAGATTTTTCCTCATTTTTCCACTAAGAAGAATGAGTTGAATGATATATTAGGTTAAAGCTAGATAGATCGGGAAAATTAGCATGATGCACTTGTCTTTCAATGAATTTCCCTGCTCCATAAAAAAGCAGCGAAAACCTGGATTCTTAGTTCGGCGAATGTTTTTCTTTCAAGATTTAGAATTCACAAATTCTTTATTTTAAAAGCTTAGAGTTCATAAACGGGATGTGCAGGCATGAAAAAGTCAAAACTGGAACTTTATGAAGAAATTCTTTATGCATTAGTCAATAAGCGTTTAACGGTTGACGCCATTGCTTATGCCTGCAGCATGGACTGTGTTATTCTCCGCAAGAGAATCGAATTTTTACTGCAACAAGGTCTTGTGGAAGAAAAAACCTTTAGAAAAATAACCTGTTTTGGCTTAACAAGGAGAGGCTTGGCGATCTTTAAAACCTTAGCTCTTACAAAACGCTTAGAGAAATTGCAGACTACGATGAAACCCTTAGACGAAACATTGCAGGCAATTCCTTCCCTATCGAAGTACAAAAGAGAAAGAGCAAAACGGCAAAGGCAAGACAAAAACTATTAAACAAGCTGCAATAGTTTTCTTCGAAGCGAAAGAACAATGTATCTCCCAATAGAGACAGTTTGGCGCATGAGCGCGAAAGAACTTATAGATCTGCTAAACTCTGGCGAGCTTGCTCCAAAACCTAAAAAAGTGCTATTCTACGTGCCGAGCTTCATGTATTACAAAACAAGCTACTATCGTTCCTCGCAATTTCATTTTCCCACATTATCATTGACAGGCACCTCTTGTGCCTTAGACTGCAAACACTGCGGAGCCAAAGTCCTAGAAACGATGCAGCCAGCTGAAACACCTGAAAAACTTTTTGCACTAGCTTCAAAACTGAAACACCATGGCGCTTTAGGCTGCTTATTGAGCGGCGGGTGCCTTCCAGACGGATCCGTCCCTCTTGGACAATTCATTCCAACCATTGAGAAAATCAAACGCGAACTAAATTTAACAATTTTTGTTCATACAGGTATAATAGATTTGGACACTGCCATTGAGCTCAAGAAGGCAGGAATTGATGCTGCATTAATAGATGTCATAGGTTCTGAGGAAACCGCAAAAAGAATTTACGGCTTGAACGTAACCGCCGATCACTTCGTTGCCTCACTCAACGCTTTGCAGGAAGCAGGCTTAAACTTTGTGCCACATATAATCGTCGGGCTCCACGACGGTAAACTAAAAAACGAATTAGATACTCTCAAAATAATCTCTTCCGTTAGGCCTTCCGCCTTAGTTGTAATAGCCTTTATGCCGTTACTCGGAACAGCTATGGCCAATGTCAATCCTCCACAACCGATCGACATTGCCAAAGTAATAGCCACAGCACGACTGATGTTCCCTCGAACACCTATGGTATTGGGCTGCGTGCGCCCAAAAGGTAAACACCGCACCAAAACCGAAGTTCTAGCACTTAAAGCGGGAGTTAACGCTTTGGCTTTTCCGAGTGAGAAAGTAATTGAATACGCGAAAGCCAACAGCTACAAGTTTAGTTTTTCTTCTCACTGTTGCGCCCAAATTTACACGGAAGCCACCTTTCGAAATCCTTCGAACTAGCTTCAGAATAGAAATTTTCACAAAATTCTATTCCGTTTTTTAATGTGCCACTGTCTTAAACATTTTGTAGCTAAGGATCACAACCCAGACTGAACCAGCAATCCCGGATACGAACTCGGGGATAGCCACGCCATGAACATAACGAATAGCAAAATACAATATCCACGGAGTTGCAGCAGCTATGGCGGTCAGCAACGTGAATAAAGCCATCTTCTTTTGACGTTTAAACGCAAAAGCTCCCGTGATGACGAATAATGAAATTGGCAATATGACAAAAAAAGCCACGGAGAACAAGTAGTGATACGGCGCAACATTTTCAGGAAAAAAACCTATACCCATAAGCGCGAAACCTGTTGCCATAAACATAAAGGCACCGATTTTTCCCATCCAACTGTCTCTAAAATAGATCAACAAGCCAAACACTGCGAAGCCTACAGCGAAAAGCCCGCTGCTATATAACCCGAAGTTAAAAACTGGTCCAGTTATACCCAATATAATGCCCAAGTCGCTGAGAGCGTTGTCTGTCCAGCTGAACGCTGGGTAAGATGCTATGGCTATCAAAATACAGGTGAATGCAAGAAAAGGTGTTGCTAATCCGCTGGTTGCTCCCATCCGCAGCAAAGTCTTTTTTCGTTGTGACAAACTCCTACACCGGTGAAGTCATTATATGTGAAGTTGCTTAAGAATTTGAATTTGCTAAAACTGTTTACTTGGCTATTTGTTGTGAGTTGAAAGTACAAATCGCCTAAGCAATTGCAGTGACAGAGTTTTGTCTCTGTCACCTATTTTTCCATCTTGGACCGCTTGCTGGAGCATCTGAATTGATTCATCCATGGCTGTGCGATTCACTGGGAATGGCACACCGTCTTTGCCTCCATAAGCGAAGCTGAACTTGACAGGATCTTTCCAACTTGGTTTTTCGCCGTAAATCAGCTCTGCCACTAAAGCCAAACCCCGCACGGTAGCGGGTCCAACACCTTTTACGCTTAAGAGTTCCTCGTAGTTTCGAGGTTGTAATTCATAAACTCGCTTCATTGTTTCCCAGCTTATGTTTCTAGGCATATTGAGCTCTTCAAGAGACCATTGCCACGGGTCAGTTTTTTTGTCTGGCAACCATTCTTGAAGGGATTTCTGATGGAGTGGTCTTGTAGCCTCGAACATGCGCATTATCTTGTTTGTGGGTTCCTTAGCTATGTCCACAGAGACTTTTCGTGCACCCTCGCTATTTTCAGCGGTCATGTTGAGGGCTTTTTTACGTTTTACTTCTCCGACCGCGGCATTATGCGGTTCAACAACAAAGCTATGTGTATTGTCGGATAACCAGTGATAACGTCTCGCTGTGTGGTCCTGTTTGCTCATGCCTTGCTGGACTACTGACCATTTTTCATCTCTAGTTATCAGAAAAGTGTGATGGTAGAGGTGGTAGCCTGCTTGGATAGCGGTGTTGTCCACTTTGGCAGTCATTTTGCTTGCATAGGTTAAGGTTTTGATGGTTTGCTCTGAGAAGCCGTATTTTTTTCCTACCACGGCGATTTCGTCTGGAGTTTTTCTTGAGGTTTTGCCTTTTCCGCCACATATAGCTATGCCATGCTCCTCAGGTGACAATGCATTTTTTAAGACACCTGTTACGACTGTAGTCACTCCTGAGCTATGCCAATCGTAAGCTAAAATACAGCCGAAAGCTTGAAACCAGTACGGATCAGATAAACGCTGAATAAACTTGGCTGTCCCGTGCTCTTCAATCATTATGGTGACAATTTCTTTGGCTAATCTGCACATGCGTACGGTTAGCCACGCGGGTGCTTTGCCATAATGAAGTGGTAGATTAGCGAAGCCTGTTCTATGCATTGCCTTTCAATTCTTTCGAATCTTCTATGGTATGACTCAATTAGTTTGCATTTTTATTTTTGTTAACACTTTTCTGTAAATACTCTAAACATACCAGCTCAACAAGCAAGGTACTATTGAAAGAAAAAGCACGCAACCATATAAGGATAAACTGCATCTTAATACTGAGAACAAGTGGGAGTCTCTTCATTCATGAAAAAGAAGCTAGTTCAATTTCTAATTGTTATCCTACTTGTGTCAATGCTAATGTCTGATTTTAAATTCACTCTTGGTGGGGTAGATGCTGATTCATGGACGCCCAAGAAACCTATGATTACCGCTCGAGGTGGGCTTGGGATAGCGGTTGTAAAAGGTATGATATACGCGATTGGAGGCTCAAACAACGAGACTCAACTTGGCGTCAACGAGGAGTATAACCCAGTTACAGATACGTGGAATGCTAAGGCATCGATGCCTACTCCCCGTAGTGGCTTTGCCACTATCGTTTACCAAAGCAAAATCTACTGTATCGGTGGAACGATAGGTGACAGTGAAAATTTTGTCGCAGGGTTTACCGGAGTAAATGAGGTTTATGATCCTGCAACGGACACATGGGAAACCAAAGCATCGATGCCTACTCCCAGAGCTGATTTAGTCGCAAGCGTTGTTAATAGCACAATATACTGTATAGGTGGGAAGCAGTACTGGGGTGTTGATCAGTCTTATCAGGAACTTAACGTGACCGAAGTTTATGATCCCATCAATAATTCTTGGACTGAGAAATCATCTTTACCTATTCCTGTTTTTGGCTGCACATCTTCAGTGCTTGATGGCAAAATCTACGTTGTAGGCGGTTCACGTCATTTCCAGTCGGGCTGGGAACTTGCAACTGTGGGTTCCACCCAAGTTTATGATCCTGAGACAGATACCTGGAGCGCTCGTGCCAGTCTTCCCACTGCAAAAAGCTACGGTGCTGCGGCGGTAACCAGCGGAGTTACAGCGCCTACAAGGCTCTACTTTGTGGGCGGTTCCAATGAGACCCATTACAGCAGTGAGACTTACGTGTATTATTCACAACTTGACGTTTGGAGCTCGGGCGCTTCAATTCCGACTCCTCGTGTTTATTTAGCCACAGTTATAGTGGACGATATTTTATACGCAATTGGAGGATTCGATGGTGAAAACTGGCTGGATTTAAATGAGCAATATCTACCACTTGAATACGGAAGCGTGCCTCCGGAACTTCAAGTTTTGTCTCCAGAAAACAAAACGTACAATTACAATAACATTCCCCTCGTTCTTTCGGTGAGTAGACCCGCAACTTGGATAAGTTACAGCTTGGATGGGCAAGCCAACGTAACCATCACGGGTGACACTGAGCTATCCAGCGTATCAGAAGGTCCACACAGCATAATAATTTATGTTAATGACACTTTCGGAAACCAAGTTTCCACCGGTAATGTCTCGTTTTCTGTGGATACTTTTTCTCCGCAGATTATGGTTTTGGCACCTGAAAATAAAACTTACAGCGGAAGCGATATACAATCAGAATTTATTGTCGATGAGCTTGTATCATGGATGGGCTATAGCTTGGATGGGCAAGCCAACGTAACAATCACAGGAAATGTTACTTTAGCCGTGCTGGATGACGGCTCACATAAAATAACATTTTATGCCACAGACCTTGTTGGAAACAGTGGAGCCTCCCGAACAATCTACTTTGAAATAGCGCCATTCCCCACAGTTCTAATTGCAGCCGTAGTGGTAACAATAATAATAGCCGTTGCAGCCGCTTATCTATTATCAAAACGCAAAAAGACATCTCAGAGACAACAATAATCACTTAGACCATAACCCAGGAGATTATAACCTATTCCAATCCTAGGGATTATTATCTAACGTTCAAGCTACATATATAACAAGCAAGAAGAATTAGATAGACCTCTCCAAGCAATAATTATTTGCCCACATAAGGCTTCTAATCGTTTTCTGAGTATTGGATGTTTAGTGGAATGCTTATATAATTTCTGTCGAGTATTTTCACAGAGGACAGCAAATGAACGCTGAAAAGGAAAACATCTGCTTTTTTAACACGCTAACTCGAAAAAAAGAAAAATTTATTTCCATAGAAGCGGGCAAGGTAGGCTTGTATACATGTGGACCTACGGTGTATGATTATGCTCATATTGGCAATTTCCGTGCCTTCGTGTTTGAGGATTTGCTCAAACGGTGGCTGGAATACCGTGGTTACCAAGTTGTACACGTAATGAATCTGACTGATGTCGATGATAAAACCATTAGAGGCAGCCAGAAACAACAAATTCCACTAAAAAAGTACACTCAACATTATACAAATGCGTTTTTCGAAGACATTAAAACCCTGAACCTCAAACCAGCGGATTATTACCCAAAAGCCACGTGTAATATCCCCGAAATGGTAGCGCTGGTGAAACAGCTTATCCAAAAAGGGTACGCGTACAAAGGTCAAGACCGCTCAATCTACTATGCAATAAGCAAATTTAGAAACTACGGCAAACTCAGCCATGTAAAGGTTGACGAGCTCAAATCAGGCGTACGTGTGAAAACAGATGAGTACACAAAAGAGGAAGCACAGGACTTCGCGTTGTGGAAAACATGGACACATGAAGACGGTGATATCTTCTGGGAGACTGACCTAGGCAAAGGTAGACCCGGCTGGCACCTAGAGTGCAGTGCAATGTCCATGAAATACCTCGGCGAAACTTTTGATATTCACTGCGGTGGAATCGATAACATGTTTCCTCACCACGAGAACGAGATTGCCCAAAGTGAAGCAGCCACGGGTAAGAAATTCGTTAATTACTGGCTCCATAATGAACATCTACTGGTTGAAGGTCGGAAGATGGCTAAGAAGTTCGGAAACTTCTACACTTTAAGAGACCTGCTTGCAAAAGGCTACGACCCAATTGCGATTCGATATTTGCTATTGTCGTCGCATTACCGCGCGCAGCTCAATTTTACTTTTGAAGCGTTGGACGCTGCGGGCGGAGCGGTTGAGCGACTGAGGAATTTTGCGCGGAGACTTACGGATGCTAATGGAAAGGGTAGCGAAGGAAAAGTACCGGAGTTGCTGCGCAAGATGCAAGTGGATTTCGGAGGTGCCATGGATGACGATTTGAACGTGAGCGTTGCTTTGGCGGCGTTATTTGATTTTGTGCGCATTGTAAACGGACTGCTTGATGATGGAGCGATTAGCAAAAGCGAGGCAGAGGAAGTTATTTTGGTTATGAAACGGTTTGATGGCGTTTTGGGTGTGGTCGACAAAGATGTGGATGAAGAAGTGTTGTCTAAGGAGGCGAAAGAGTTAATTGCGAAGCGCGAGGTAGCACGAAATGCAAAAGATTGGGCAGCTGCTGATGCGATTCGTATGCAACTGAGTAAGATGGGTGTGCTTTTAGAGGATACAGCGCAAGGTGTTCGTTGGCGTTTTATAAAAAAGACTTAGATTTTCCCGATTTGATTCCAGTTGTTCGTTGTATATTTGCTGATGTACAGTTTTTTGGATAGTGCCTGCTCGTCCATGGTTAACTTACCTGGGTTCAACTGGATTTTCAGTTTTGCTTTGAAACTCTGAGTAAGTGTATTGGCTGCTGTTTCTGGAGTGACTGCGTGACCTAGTTCGTTTTGGACTGATGTGATTTTGCGTTGTGCTATTTGAGTGGCTAGACCACAGTTGTCTATGCCTTTTACGCGAAGAAGCTGAAACATGAGCGGTAAATTTACCTTCAGCAGGAGGGTGCCATGTTGTTGAACGATGTTACGCTTTACGATTTGGGCGCTTCCGCTAATTTTACGGGATTTCACGGTAAGGTTTGGGCAGTTTTTCTGATTTCCTGTATTGAAATCAGCCGGTATGCCCAAAAGCCTAAGTGCATCAGTAATTGCAGCATAGATGGAAGTGTAGACTTGTGTAATGTCAGTTGCTTTGAGATCATTAATCAATGCAGTTACGCTATACGTCAATTCACCGTTTTGATCGTGGAAAACTGTTCCCCCGCCGCTGTTTCTGCGGACTATGTCAACACCGAGTTTACTACATTTCTCTATATAGACAGTTTCATTTGGGACTTGATTTTTGCCTATGCTGACTGCGCTTGGTTGCCACCGGTAAAGTCTTATGGTGTTTGGAATGAGTTTTTTAGTGCGTGATTCAAGGATGGCCTCGTCGATTGCCATGTTCATAAATGCATTGTGAGTTTCGATAGGGATTAAGCGCCAAGTTTCCATTGTATTTCGATCCTTTATTGATGATGGTTGAGGCTGTATTGTTTAAAACTGTTATGCTGCAAAAGATTGCTATTCCTTATTTGAAG
>SMYP01000024.1:14891-18007 GCA_007050895.1 Candidatus Bathyarchaeota archaeon
AAAGAATTAGCTGAAACAAAAAACGCGCTTGGTGAATACTTGCGACATCTGTACGACCGTCAAGAAATGGCTGAAAAAATGCAGAGATTGCGCGACATAATTGGCAAAATAGCTGACAAGAAACCGTCTATAAGAAGCACTAACTTAGTAAGTCTAAACGGCATAGAGATAGTTCTGGGTGCCAAAGCCTTCGACGAGTTAACAGCAATCGAAAGCGTAGTGAAAAGCCATCAGCAACGCTTGGTAGCTCTCCAAAAAGTCAGAGAAGCACTGCAAACACTCGATGAAGCAAGCGGCACAGAAGGTATAAAGTACCTAACTTTTGAAAAAGAAAGGATTCCCGAGCAAATTCTGTTGAAAATCTCCTAAACTGTTTCTTGAAGAGGTTGCCTGTAATTTGAGCCATTTTGAATCAATTCTAAACAAAATTCAAAATAAGTTTAAAGACCACTGTGAATTCGGAAGTAGCTGCCTTTACTTTGACACTGAGCAGTTCACTTGCACTAATAAAGGCAGCTCATATTGTGGAAAATATCGCCTCTTCAAAGTAAGAAATACAATGAGCGAGTAAACAAAACCACTCGATATTGCTTAATCTATTTTCAATTATAGCTATTTTTAGTTCGTTTTGTTTAAATATTAGTGTTGGAATGTTACTGTGCAAAAGAGGAAACTTAAGTATGGGTTCTAAATCCCCCAGAGGCGAATTCGCCGCAAGGCAACTCAAAAGGAAACGGAAGAACTTCCGTTGGTCCGATCGGTATTTTAACCGCCGCATGCTCCGCTTAGACGAAAAAGTAGATCCTCTACAGGGTGCTCCAATGAGCCGCGGCATTGTTTTAGAAAAAGTAGGCGTTGAATCTAAGCAGCCAAACAGCGCCATACGCAAATGTGTCCGCACACAACTTATCAAAAACGGGAGACTCATAACTGCGTTCCTGCCTGGAGACGGCGCCCTAAACCTCGTAGATGAACATGACGAAGTAGTCGTTGAAGGCATAGGTGGCACAAGAGGTGGCGCAATGGGAGACATCCCGGGAGTGAGATGGAAAGTCATCAAAGTTAATGGCGTGAGCCTAAACGAACTTGTATATGGCCGCAAGCAAAAACCCGCACGGTGACAATAATGAGCAAACCAAAACAAGACATTCTACTCTTTCAAAAATGGACCTTTAATGAAATAACCGTCAAAGACCCCGGCTTACAACGCTATATAAATTTGACACCCATGACCCTGCCGCACAGCATGGGACGTCATGAACATCAACGCTTCCGCAAAGCGCGCGTAAACATCATAGAAAGATTCATAAACGGTTTCATGCGCCCTGGGAAAAACTCAGGCAAAAAAGCTCGATCTACCAATATAGTAAAGCATGCATTCGAAATAATCAACATACGCACAGGAAAAAACCCCGTAGAAATTCTCGTTCAAGCAGTAGAAAACTCTGCACCAGCAGAAGACACGACACGCCTCAGCTACGGTGGAGTCGTCTACCATCTGTCAGTGGATATAGCGCCGCAACGCCGCATAGACTTAGCCCTCCGCAATCTCACAGAAGGCGCACGCAAAAACGCAGCCAACAATCCACGAAGCTTACCTGAAACAATCGCAGACGAACTAATTCTCGCAGCCAACAACGACATCAAAAGCGCAGCTGTAGCCAAACGCAACGAAATCGAACGCATAGCTCAATCATCGCGTTAGACTTCTAGCGTACGTGAATCTCTACCACATCCCCATCGTCCAAAACAAAATTCAACCCAACCTTCTTTGGACTAAACGGCAAACGCTTAGCCCATACCATTGCAAACAAAAAATTCGACACAAACTCCTTATGAATATTCTTTGCCAAATCACTAACCATGGCTCCACGTCTAAGCGCAAACGGGTGGTCACTGTACACCCTTGCGCTCGGCTCCTTAGTGTAAATTCTAATAACCCCTAAAGATTCAAAGAGCGCCTTTCCCAACTCATCAAGACCAATTTTACTCTCACATGACATGGCAATCACAGGCAACTTACCATCCACATCTTTCTTCAAAACTCGCAAGTTCGTATCTGCACCCTTCAAATCCAACTTATTCGCCACAACCACTGCAGGTTTGTAGACAGTGCTCTCAAAAATCGCATCCTCCACATCGTCTATGGACACATCGCCGCTAATTCGAACAATGGCATCGTTAATTTTGTAGCTGCGCAGCAGATTCTCAACATCTTGTATACTACAGTTAATCAACCGCCCAGTAATAATAACCCGCAATGTTGCACCAGCATGTCGCCGATCAATATCCACCCGTCCACTAGGCTTACTTACTAAGACACGACTTTTCTCCAACTCGCCTAAAACCAATTTCAGTTGCCCAACCGGGTCACGAGATAAATCAACCATTACGATTACGCCATCTGCGTTGCGCGCCAAGCCAAGTGTAATGTGACCCCTTGCTCGACCATCTGCACTGCCTTCCATTATTGCAGGTGCTTCTACAATCTGGAACTGCACATCCAAATAGTTCATTATACCCGGAACTGGTTCATGAGTGCTGTAGGGTGTAGGCGTGACCTTTACTTTTGAGTTCGTTGCCGTACTCATTAAGCAGCTCTTGCCCACATTCGTCATGCCTATCAATGCTATTTGGGCTGCGCCTTCTTTTTCTAGAAAAAGTTTGGGTCCTCCACTTCCTTTGCCTGTGCCTTTCCGTTTTTTATCTTCCAAGTCATTGCGGATAACCGCTATCTTCTTCTTAATCTGACCTCGAAGTTTCAAGGTACCTTTGTGTTGCGGAACATACTTCAGAAATTCTTGCATTTTCTGCATTCTTTCTTTTGGATTTCGCGCAGCTTCTACTTCAGCCCACTTATCCAAAGCTTCAGGAGGCAAATTCGTTGGCATAATGCTTCAGCCTAATACTTCATCAAAACGTGTTTAATACGATTTCTAATCAGCTAAATTAGCGTTTATGAATCTAAAGACAATCTTCTAGTACGTGACCACTAAACGCTAAATTGGTATGATAAAGTTAAAATAATTGGAAGAACAGTTGTGTTAACGCACTATAATTTAAGGAAAAAAATATAGGAAGGAAAAAAAGATGAGCAAAAGCGCGAAACCCCACTT
>SMYP01000014.1 GCA_007050895.1 Candidatus Bathyarchaeota archaeon
GTGAAGGGGGGGAAATAGAGACCACAGTTTTAGACGCTCCCTTATTCAAGAAGAAAATCGAAATTTTGGACTCGGAAATGGAGGCAAAGGGTAATTCTGGAGTTTTCAGGATAAAAAAGGCACGGTTGACGGGAAAATGATTCTTATCATTAACATGAACTCCAAAGAGAACCCTTTCGGTTTTCCCGAGTTTGTTCTACCCATTATTTCCATCGCTGAAGAAATGGAAGAATGCGTTGTTAAACACTACTTCGAAATTAACGAAACACGCCTAGACTATTACGACAAGATTATTCTTTCAGGCAGCGCACTGAAGGACACTGCCACTTTTGACCAGTTACCGAGGTTCGCGTGGCTGAAAAACTGCAACAAACCAGTTTTAGGTATTTGTGCTGGAATGCAAACTATTGGTTTGGTCTTCGGCGGCCGCGTGGAGAATTGTAGTGAGATAGGAATGACCAACGTCACGACCTGCAAGGAAAACATACTATTTTCTTCTACCTTCAAAGTGTACGCGTTGCATAATTACTCACTTGTGCCTCCCAACGAGTTTGATGTGCTGGCTGCATCTTCAAATTGTGTTCATGCCATTAAACATAAGCACAAGAACGTTTACGGAGTGCTGTTTCACCCTGAAGTTCGAAACATCGAAGTCGTGAAAGGCTTTATTTGCGCATTTCAGGTTGACCGAAGAATATAAAGCGGACACATAAAGTAAAATGTTGGCGACTAAGTTATGTTAAGGGAGAATGGGTAAATTTGGTAGAAGAGTTATCTATTGAAAATCTCAGAAAAACGCTCGACCCCAATGTAATGCGTTGCAAAACAACTCAGGAGCTCGTACCCCTTGGTGAGATAATAGGTCAAGAGCGAGCTGTCAGGGCGTTAAAGTTCGGCTTAAGAATCAGAGACAAGGGGTTCAACATTTATGTGGCAGGTTATCCGGGAACAGGCAGAAGGACCGCTGTCAAGAACTTTGTCGAGGAATGTGCTAGGGTTGAACCTGTGCCTCCTGAATGGTGCTACGTTAATAACTTTTCCAACCAGTATCAGCCTGATGCAATACAATTGCCCGCGGGGAAAGGGCAAGAATTTCAAGGCGCCGTAAAGAATCTTATCGAAGCTATAAGGACAGCATTGCCAAAAGCTTTTGAAAGTGACGACTATGCTGCGAAAAGAGAAGCTACAATCCGTGTGTTGGAGAAGCAAAGGAAAGAAGTAATTGATAAGTTGAACGCGAAGGCTCAACAAGAAGGGTTCCTAATTCAAAGCACCCCCATAGGGTTGGTTCTAATTCCAGTGATAGATGGTAAACCGCTTAAAGAAGAAGAATTGTTGAGCTTGCCGCAGAAAATGAAAGACCTTATTCAAGAAAAAAGAGGACGTTTAGAATCAGAATTGAGAAACTCGATGCGACAATTCTTGGATATGGAAAGGAAAATCCGTGAAGAACTCAAGAAGCTTAACCGCGACATTGCACTGTATGCCATTGGCAACTTAGTGGAGGACCTCAAAGAGAAGTACAAAGCCTTGCCCGAAATTATCTCTTACTTGAAAGCAATGCAGAACGACATTCTTGACAACATAGAGCAGTTCGTAAAAGGCGGAGAAGCTCAAGAGCAAACACCATTTCCAGTACCTTGGATGAAAGAAGCTTCATTCAGAAAATACGAAGTAAACGTGATTGTTGACAACTCAAATGTTAAAGGCGCGCCTGTTGTAACTGAGTTCAATCCCACTTACCAAAACCTTTTCGGCGCAACCGAGAAGGAGGCACAGTTTGGGGCTTTAGTCACAGATTTTACCATGATTCGCGGAGGATCCCTTCACAAGGCTAACGGTGGTTACCTGATTATCCCCGTTGAGGATCTGCTTCGAAACCCATTTTCTTATGAAGGCTTGAAGCGAGCTCTCAGAGACGAGAAAATAGTAATCGAAGAACCGCAGGAGAGACTTGGCTTCATCAGCATCAAAAGCTTGAAACCGCAGCCAATTCCCCTGAAAGTCAAAGTAATCCTAATCGGCAACCCCTACTTGTATCAGCAGTTACTCGCTTTGGATATGGAGTTCACAAAGCTTTTCAAAGTTAAAGCGGAGTTTGACACAACCATGGTTCGCACGGAAGAAAACGTGAAACGTTATGCCGCTTTCGTCTGTACCATTTGCAAAAAGGAAAACCTGAAACACCTGGACGCATCAGGATTAGCCAAAATTGTGGAATACAGTCAGAGGATCGCTCAAGACCAACAAAAGCTTTCGACAAGGTTTGCTGAGGTTGGCGACATCATTCGCGAAGCCAACTTCTACGCTTCACAAGAGAAATCGGAAGTTGTAACCGCGACTCATGTGAAAAAAGCCATCGAAGAAAAAATTTACAGATCAAAACTTATTCAAGAAAAAATCCAAGAAATGATCAGTCGAGAAATCCTTCTTATTGACACGGAGACAGAGAAAGTTGGGCAAGTTAACGGTTTATCCGTTATGGGGCTTGGCGACTTTGCTTTCGGTAATCCCTCACGCGTAACAGCCAGCGTGGGTTTAGGACGCGGAGGCGTCATCGACATTGAAAGGGAAGCCAAAATGGGGGGGCCAATCCATACGAAGGGTGTCTTAATTTTGAGTGGTTACTTGAATGAAAAGTATGCACAAGACAAACCACTAAGTCTTTCAGCTCGTCTTGTGTTTGAACAGAATTATGGTGGGGTTGAAGGTGACAGCGCTTCAAGCACGGAGCTATACTCGATACTGTCAGCCCTTTCAGGGTTGCCGATAAAGCAGAGTTTAGCTGTCACTGGTTCGGTTAACCAGAAAGGTGAGGTTCAAGCTATAGGTGGCGTCAACGAGAAAATTGAAGGCTTCTTCGAAGTTTGCAAGGCCAAAGGTTTCACAGGAAAACATGGCGTGATGATACCAGCAAGCAACGTCCAGAATTTAATGTTGAAAGAAGAAGTAGTAGACGCGGTTAAAGCTGGAAAGTTCCATATTTACTCTGTAAAAACCATTGACGAAGGCATAGAAGTGCTTACAGGAACTAAAGCTGGCAAAAGACGGAAAGATAACACCTTCGAAGAAGGAACAGTAAACTTCATGGTGGACAAGCAACTGAAGAGCATGGCTGAGAAACTCAAAGAATTTCCATCTGACGCTGAAACCAGAATTAAGAGCAAGAACTGAACTTCAACTTATACTATTTCCTTTGTAACGAGGCTATTCCAATGCTATTAGTTTTATTTGAAACAGCTGTGTCCATTTTTTTCCTGTTACAAAGAGCCGGTTGGTTTCTGTATCGTAAGCGATTCCGTTAAGAACGTCGTCTGTATTGCTGCTTTCTGGAGTGTAGATTCCTGTTAAATCTATCCACCCTGTGACTTGTCCCGTGTTGGGATTTATTATCGCGATTTTGTCTGTTTGCCATACGTTAGCATAGACTTCGCCATTAATGTATTCAAGCTCGTTAAGTCTTAGTATAGGTTCCTTGTCGCGTACTTCCACTTGGCCTGTCACTTCATAAGTTTCTGGGTTTAAGAAGTACAGGTTTGCTGTTCCATCACTCATTATCAAACTAGCTCCGTCATTCGTTATTCCCCAGCCTTGCGTGGAATAACTGAACTCTCCAATTAAATCAAAAGAATGTATGTCGTAAACGAAACCTGTCTCTGCTTTCCATGTTAGCTGGATAACTCTGTTGCCAAAAACTGTGATTCCTTCGCCAAAGAATTTGTCTGACAACTCGTGCACCTGCAGAACATCACCTGTTTCCAAGTCTACCCGGCGCAACGTAGAGCTGCCATATAGTCCAGTGCCTTCGTACAGGATTCCTTCTTCCATGACTAATCCTTGAGTGAACGCGTTTGGGTCATGCGGATACTCTTTGACAACTTCATAGGTATAATTCACTGGTGTAAATTCCGGAGGTTTATCTTTAAGCAAAACGATTATGGCGGAGCCAATTCCAACTATAACTATGAAAATCAAAATAACTACTAAGAGTAATTTCTTCATTGGTGCTTCCTATATCTTTTCTATTAAGTTGATTTTAATTTCTTCCCTTATTTAGCTCTATACGCTTTTGGTTTTGGATACGTTTATATCGAATGCAAGCCGTGTATCATTTATCGCTTGGAGGAAGGTGCTAATTTTTGACGAAGAAAGGTCAAAAATACAAGTGCGATGAATGCGGACTTATCGTTGTGATCGAAGATCCATGTGGCTGTGAAACC
>SMYP01000013.1 GCA_007050895.1 Candidatus Bathyarchaeota archaeon
GAAATGTCCAACATGCTCTGCGGCAGAACAACACATCCTCAAAGGTTGATACCAGGAGGCTTCTCCAAGATTCCATCTATGAAGGAATTGAGCGGGATCAGAGAGAGGCTTAAAGCATCGGTTCCCGACCTCCAAGCTGTTGCGAAACTGCTCAAGAGTTTAGCGCCAAAAATTCCTGATTTTGTCAGGGAAACTGAATTCATTGCACTAACTAGTCCCAATGAATATGCGCTTTACGATGGAAAAATCGGGTCAACTGAAACTGACTCTGCTCCAGCAAGAGAATATCTCTCGTATACTAACGAGTACATCGTCCCTAACTCTACCGCAAAATGGGCAAAGAATAAGCGTGAATCATACATGGTTGGTGCACTTGCCAGATTAAACCTCAATTACGACAAACTTTCTCCACTAGCTAAGGAGACAGCTGAAATGTTCGGATTGAAACCTGTTTGCCATAACCCATTCATGAATAACATCGCACAACTAGTGGAAGTGGTTCACAGCGTCGAAGACTCGATCAAGCTGATCAATGACCTTGAGGCTTCAGGGCTAGAATCTCAGTCAGACTATAACTTACCTGAAATCAAGGTCAAGGCAGGACAAGGAGTTGGAGCCGTTGAAGTACCAAGAGGCATTCTGTTCCATGATTACACATACAATAAAAACGGAGTATGCACAAAAGCCAACTGTATCATCCCAACAAACCAGAACCACGGCAACATTCAACTAGATCTAAAAGCCATAGTGCCAAAAATCATGGACAAAACGACGAAGGAGATTGAACTTGCCTTGGAAATGCTAGTAAGAGCATATGACCCATGCATTTCCTGCTCAACGCACGCCGTTAAAGTGCACTTCGTTTAAACCCCGCTCAGATCCAAAAACAAAACAAAGAAACGCATCTTAATGCCAGTTAAAGCGAAGTTACTTCAGTCTCTGGCTGGGCTGCGTTTCCTGGCAGGCCCTTTTTCGTTTTTTCTTCTTCTCGCAGGATCTTATTGTCTTTTTTAGAAGGTGATTCTGGACTTTTTGGTTCTAGGCATTTTTCGCGGGGCATTTCATCCCTGAGGTCTAGCGTTCCTTTTGCTGTGCCATCGGTTAGATATTCAAGTTTGAAACCCATTTTCCTTGTCAGGTTTAAGGCTCTTCGGTTGTCAGGAAGCATTATAGCGTAGACGGTTTCAACATGCATCTCCTTTGCTATTTCAAGTACGAAATCTACCACTTTTGTTCCTAAACCTTGTCCTTGCCATTGGTCACCTATTATGAAAGCAAGTTCCCCAGTTTTTCCATCAGGCTCAATGCTCAATCTACCTACTCCTAAAATCCTTTTATGATCTTCTTCATTGAGCTCGGCTACTATGGCGATTTCACGATCATAGTCTATGTTGCAGTAACGAACGCGAACTTCGTGTGGTGTGTCCTTAAGTAGCTGGAAGAACCTGTAGCGTATGGCTTCTTCGGAGAAGCTTTGGAACATTTCCAGCCACATGGGCTCGTCTTCAGGCTTTATGGGTCTCAAAAGCACTTCTTGACCGTTCCTAAGCTTCCACTGAGTCTCGTATTTTTTAGGGTATGGACTTATCACCAAGTGCTCGTGTGGTTCAAACTTTTTGAAAACCTTGCTTTTGTCAACTTTTATCCTCGCATCAAGAATGCAGGCTTCCTTCTCGTTTATTAGGAGGGGGTTGACGTCGATTTCCTTTATCTGTGGAAAGTCCACGAGTAACTGTGAAAACAGAACCATGGTTTCCTCTAGAAGCCTGAGGTTGGCTGGCGGCACGTTCCGATAACCTTTCAGGAGTTGGTAGACCTTGGTTTCTTCCATCATTCTCCTGATAAGAGTAGTGTTTAACGGAGGCAAACCTATAGAGTAATCTTTGAAGAGTTCAACACCCACTCCGCCCATACCAAAAAGAATTACTGGACCGAATAGTGGGTCAGTTTTTCCTCCTATTATGATTTCGCAGCCTTTTCTGCTTATCATGGGCTGGACGGTAACTCCGATAATTTGAGCTTTGGGGTTGTATTTCTTAGCTCTATGCATGATAATGTCGAATGCTTGTTTGATGTCTGTGTCAGAGTTCAAGTCAAGCATGACGCCCCCCGCGTCGGTTTTATGAGTTATCTGGGGAGAGAGAATTTTGAGAACCACAGGATAACCGATTTGACGTGCGAAGGCAATAGCTTCTTCAGGGTTTGTGGCGACTTCAGTTTTTACAACTGGAAAGTTGTAGTAATCCAAGAGTCTTTTCGCTTCGTCCTCTGTAAGCAGCTCCCGGTCTTCCCTCGCAGCGTTTCTGAGTATAGCCATTATAGGTCGTTTAGGTGGCGCAGCATCAACTGGGCGTTCCTCCGGTGTCTCGTAAATGAGCTCAACATTGCGCTCGTATTGATACATGTGCATGTAAGTTTTGACTGCGTTTTCAGGTGTCGAGTAAGTTGGAATGTTGTTTGCGTTGAATATGCGGTTTGCTTCCTGCACTGCACCATAGCCCATGAAACTTGTCAATATGGTCTTGTTCTGATATGTTTTGCTCTTAACGACCTCTACTATGGTTTTCGCTACTTCAACCGCTTTCGAAACTGCCTGTTGAGTAAAAATGATGAGTATGCCATCAATGTTCTCGTCGTTCAAACAGGATTCAACCGCAATTTTGTATTGCTCAGCCCCAGCATCTCCGAGAACATCAATTGGGTTTCCTCTGCTCCAAAAAGGAGGAAGAACATTATTAAGGGCGGTCAAGGTTTTTTGGCTTAGTTTAGCAAGTTTGCCTCCCTTAGCAATTAATGCGTCCGTTGCCATTACGCCTGGACCACCCGCGTTTGTTATGACCACCAAGTTGGGTCCGCATGGTAGAGGTTGGGTTCCTAAGACTTCTGCAGCGTTGAAAAGGTCTTCGATTTCTTCCACCCGAACTACGCCTGCGCGCTTGAAAGCTGCATCGTAGATGGCATCTTCGCCAGAAAGCGAGCCAGTGTGGGATGCCGCGGCTTTTGCACTTTCATTGAACTTGCCTGATTTAACCACTATTATGGGTTTAGTTCGTGCAAAGTGCCTGGCAGCACTCATGAATTTGCGGGACTCTGTTATTCCTTCCACGTACATAAGTATGCTCTTGGTCTGAGGGTCAGTTCCGAAATAGTCTATGAGATCCCCGAAGTCCACGTCAATCATCGAGCCTATTGAAACAAAATTGCTGAAACCTATGTTTTCGTGTATCGCCCAATCTAGGATTGCTGAGCCTAAAGCACCACTTTGGGAGATGAAAGCGATTTTGCCTGGTTTCGGCATTTTATCCGTGAATGTAGCGTTCAGATTTGCTCGAGGACGGATTATGCCTATGCAGTTTGGCCCAATTATTCTTATGCCATATTTCTTTTTAACCTCTAGAATCTTATCTTCCAGAGCTTTGCCCTCTGCGCCAGTTTCCTTGAAACCCGCTGAAACGATTATAACCCCTTTTACGCCTGAGCGTCCGCATTCTTCCATCACCATTGGGACAGTCTTTGCGGGAGTGGCAATCATGGCTAAGTCAACAGATTCAGGAATCTGCTCTATTTTCTGGTAGGATTTCATTCCAAGGATTTCGGTTTTTCGAACGTTAACGAGGTAGACTTTGCCTGAGTAGCCTAGTTGGGTGAAGTTCTTCACTATAGAATATCCAACTGAGCCTTCTTTGTCGCTAGCGCCAATTATAGCTACGGTTCTCGGGTTGAAAATCTTGTCTAGGTTTAGAGTGACCATGAGGTTAACCCTTTGGTTAAAGCTCGTGTAGTAGCAAAATTAAAGGTTTATGTATCACAATTCATGTTTCCATCAAACAAATCAGGCTTAGAAAGATTTATTTTAACCCCTTAGCTTTCCATGTTTGCTTGCGTTTTTTCTGGATGCTGAAAAGCGTTATCAGTTAAGGCTTCTGGCTTTTTCCAAAATCTGCGATTAGGATCCAAATGTGATTTTGGATTTATTCTTGCTTTAAAAAGAAGATGGTTCTTTTCCCATCGCAGATTTGGGGTAAGTCTATCATGGGTTTTTTATGGCGTCTACAGTTCTTTTTAGTAGGAGTTGAGCTGCCTCTTGTGAAGGCCATCCTCCGACACCGCAATCAGGGCCAGTGAAAGTCATCCGATCTCCATATTTAGTTTTCGCTGAGATATAACGTCTTTTTATCACTTCTGCGCTTTCGACAAGTTGCTC
>SMYP01000101.1 GCA_007050895.1 Candidatus Bathyarchaeota archaeon
CAGAAAGCAGTAGTTGACAGAGTTGAACTCAGGCAGAAACTGAAGACTTACGGATGCCAAGAAGTTTTAGACTTCTTTGCCAGTTGGGAAAAAGTCGTAGAATAAGCCTCAAAGAACTAGAATCTAAAACAATAGGCAAGAGTGGGTGAAATAAACCACCACGCTGCCTTTTTATTTTGTTAAAACGATAGCACAGGTTTTTTCTCGCCCGTTTTCAAGGTATAAACGGAAGGTCAGCGTTTGCAGCAGACAGAAATTATGGAAAATAACATATACCCCTGCACTATTTAGGGGAAGCAATAAAAGAGGAGAATTTGCGTTGGACGAAGTCTTAGAGATGTTGGACAGAACCGCAAAACGGATTCAGAAAACTCTTGAGAAAAACAAGGAAAAAGCGGCGAACCAAACAGTCGCCTATGAGAAAATAATTCACTCGAAAGAAGCCACGGAGGAGCAAAAAGCCAAAGCATTAATGAAGAAAACTCTCGAGGCAGATCGCTTGGAGAGGTTGTCATCTCAGCTAAGCTTACTTTACGCGCTTCAGATTTTTGCGTTCAAGGTCAAAGTACTGGAAATAACAGTTGGCAATATAAACGAGCAGCTTGGGAAGTCCGGAATTTTCGAGAAAAGCAAGGAGATAGAAGAAATAAAGAAGAACATTGACGAACTGAAGATTCTTGTGGAAGCGCAATTCAAATCGATGAAGGACATTAAAGAGGATCAAAACAACAACCTGACATACATCCATTAACCGCATTTTTAACGGGCTTTCTTTTATTTTTTGGTGATGACAGCGTTGTCTCTGCAGGCGTTTATACGGTTTTATGTGTGGAGTTGCGGGCTTTCAAACCCGCACAATTAAACAAACATCACATATATTGAGAATTAGTTACTCATATAATTGCTTTTAATATTTTCCAGTTGACGTTTGCTTAATAATTAGGATAATTTATGAACAAATCACAAACATCTTTATATTTGCCACCGGATACAGAATCATCAACAAAAAGGAGTTGGAATTAACGTGTATAGCAACATAAAACTCGACTGTCAGACTAAAACAAAGCTACTTTTCTGTGAGGACTGTTTCGCTAGGAAAATCTGCGAACTATCACGTTAACCAAAAAACTTGGAGGTGAAAAGAAAATGGAAAAGAAAAAGAGACAAAAAACGAGAGCAAAGCTACTCCTCGAGTACAAGGTAGACTTGGCCAGAATCGAAGGAAATAGAGATTTTCCCTGCCCAGAATGCGGAGTCAGATTATCTCCAGAAGACGAAACAGAAGCCACGTACTCGATCAAAGAGATAAAAACCAGACGAGACCGACTTGAAGAGCTAGTAATACAATGTCACACATGTAAAAGCCTGATTCACCTCGCTGGCTTCAAACTGCTCGACTCCATGGAATAAGACGCTTGCCATCTGGCAAGGCACCTACAATCCCAATTTAAACTTTAAACAACTTTTTGTAATAAAATCTCAACGTGCTTTTTGGTTAATGTTACATCATTCATAAAAAAAGTGATTCCTTTTAGAACAAAGTAGATCGGCTTGATTTCAACGTATGCTGAGCGGGGATGTTACCCGCGTTTCTCCTAATTAGTGCTGTTTTTCTAGTTCTCTATTCTTTTTCAACTGCTTTACCTATTTTCTCCACATAATCCTTGATTTTTCTTTCGCGTATCTTCTCTTCTTTTAGTGTTTCCTTTGCCAAAACTATAGGAGCAATTGAGCAAAGAATCAACGAGGTGAGAATCCAAGAGACGCTTATAGCAGTTGCGCTTGCACCAAAATACTTTGGAAGGGCACCTAAACCAAAATAGATTAGAATTGGCAGAACTACTGTCAATGCATAGAGCTTCTCTGCATTAGATTTTTCTGACAAATCACCAGGAATAACACTGTAGACTGTCATTAGAAATCCAAAGGCGATTCCGATTGCCATGCGATGAATAAACGCGGTTTCTGGGCTGACAATAGAGCTTAATAGGGTAGAGCTGAAACCAAGCACAGCCAACCCCAAGAAAACCGGAATTTTCCGCCCAAACCGATCTGCCAGAAAGCCTGTGACCAACGCGGCAATTATGGTTCCAATATAAGCATAGGGGGGACCATGTAAAGCAGCATAAATCTGAGCGTCTTGTTCAAGTGAAGGCCAAACAATGTGATCAATCAGTACAGCTGTAATAATAAATAGCGACCATGGAATTAAATACAACAGGAAATTTTTGGTTTTTTCTCGGATACGAATTTTAGACATAGGTGATAGTTGACTATCATATTTACTACTGGAACCAATCGCGCCTGTTGCGAGACCCAAAAAACTTGTACATTTAAGCGCGACTAACGCCGTCACAGTTCCATAGATCCCAAGATGGAACTGAAGAACCACAAACCCAGCAACGACTGCAAGCGTAAAAGGTTTCGAAGATCATAATTGCCGCGGCACGTCCTCTTTGTTCGAGTTCAGTGTGGGTAGCGAGGAGCGAAAAACTGTAGGGGAATCCCAGTCCGATAGCTATTCCTAATAGCGGACCAAATATGAAGACGAAAATGTCGCCCTTGAAAAATAGGGTCATGGCGGAACTTAATGCTCCGAAGAGTGTCCAAACCCACAAGAATCTTGGATTACTTATTCTCTTGCTAAGAAAGACTCCAAGAAGGGCTGATATGCCAGTCGTTAAAAAGAACAAAGCTTCTCCCACATTAACTAAAGATAAATTGGCTGTGAAGTTTTGAAACACAGCTGAAGAGCCAGGAGAATTAGCGAAATACATATACCATGATAGGGTTCCCGCGTTAATGATGGTTATAGCAAATAGCTTTCTACCAGAAATTCCAGTAGATTTTGTTAAGAAGCTCAATTTAACGAAGTTACTCCATTCTTATCTTAGTTTTATTGTGTTTATATAATTAGCGACACGAGATTTCAGTCAATTTTGTATTAAGTTATAATCATATCTACATTGAAAGTGCTAGATATTACCCAAAAAATCCCCGTTTTTCTGAAGGTGTATTGGCAAAAAAACTCCTCAGAAAGTTGAAGCAGTTTGGTTCTATAAAATGACCGGTGTTCTCAAAAATTGATGGTAGATGAATCGGTGGGGATTTGCACCCCCACAGCAGTGGAGATAATTCCCGCAGTTCCTCCTTCTTTGAGGAAAGGAAAATAGATTTAAGAACATATGGACTTTAGCAACTTCAGAAAAGAAGATATTGATAATGAAATTGGAAGAACAAATTAAGAAACAAGCAACTAAAGCTGGTTTCGTTTGCGTAGGCATTACTTCCCCTGAAATGCTGAGCGGGTTGCCATACGGATGGGTGGGTGACGTCATCAGGTTACGCTCTCCAGAAGAAGAAATGAAGAATGCCAATTCCGTGATTTTGTTAGGTTATTATGCTTGGGACAAAGCCTTCAATCTTGCAGTGGATTCAAACTATCTTGTAGACCGCAAGCATTTAACTCCAGAGGTTTCACTAGAAAGATTTCAACTATACTACGAAGTTCTCAAGAATAAAGCGTGGAAAATCGTGGAGTACCTTATAAAAAAAGGCCATGATGCACACTTATCACTCAGCATTCCTCTGAAAACATCAGCCGTGAAGTGTGGAATAGGTAGCCAAGGAAAAAACACACTACTAATAACTCCAAAATACGGACCACGAATAAGACTAATCGCTGTGTTGACTACAGCTATACTTAGCATAGATGAAGAATTCAAAGGCAATCTGTGTGGGGATTGCGAAAAATGCATAAGCGCATGCCCAACGAAAGCCTTGGAACCCTACAAAATAAAGCTTAAACGTTGCCTAGTATATGCTGCAGAACAACCAGAATTTAAAAAAGTTCCTGAAGACGTGCGCAAAATCGAACAGAAACTAACGCAAAGACCAACCACAAATAGTTATGTTGAATGTACAATATGTCTCGAAGCCTGCCCAATCGGCCGGCTAACCAGACTGAAGAAGAGTACTCAAAACTAACAGCGAATGCTTGCCTTTTTTCGTGGCTTATATTTTTTAAGTCAAGAATAATGGGATATCTCCCTCAAAACTCCCATTTTTTCAATTTGGCTGGTTGAAAAGTGTCTCTATATTTCATAATAGTGGACTGGTGGGGATTTGAACCCCTACCGAAGTGGAGACATCACCCACAATTCCTCTTTTTTACGATTTTTTATAATTTTATCAGCT
>SMYP01000007.1 GCA_007050895.1 Candidatus Bathyarchaeota archaeon
ATTAATGCTACATATTTGTATCCACCTCAAACTAGCCAAATAGGCTTTCTGACGGGAACTGTAACAGACCAGGATTGGGGACACCCCGTAAGCGGTGCTGAAGTGCAAATCGATGGTCTCTACGACATCACAAACTCGACCGGACAATACTCCATCAGTCTCCAAGCTGGCCTCTACGACATAACCGTCAATAAAGACCTCTATCTCAGTACTACCATCCAGGATGTCAGCGTCGTCGCTGAAACCACAACAACGCAAGACATTGTCTTGGAAAGATGGTTTTACAATTTGGAATTGCAGGTTCAAGGTTCAGGATCTCTCAATCCGTCCGCGGGATTCTATATGGACGTAGCGGGATCAATAATTGAGGTGCAGGCAACTGCAGATTCTGGCTGGACATTTGCCTATTGGTTATTTGACTTGGTTAACGCAGGCTCAGAAAATCCGTATTCCTTTATATTAGATTTTGATCATGTTTTGAAAGCCGTGTTTATTGAAGAAGCTCAGCTGGGGCTCTTCCAAGGAACAGTCATCGATGCTGAAAGTGAAGCCCCAATTCCCGAAGCGCAGTTGAACATTAATTTCGCCACTTTCCATACAGACCCTGAAGGCAACTTTGAAATAGAACTGGAAGCCGGAGAATATGACGTTTTCATTGAAGCTAACGGCTATCATAGTCAAGAAATGCACATACAAATCCAAGCAGGAAGCACCAACAATCAAAATTTCCTTTTGGAAAAAATTGAATCAACAATAGCTATGGTTGAAAGCAGCAACTCGGCCGGTGACCAAAAGGACTTCTTCGAACTGGGCGAGACTGTGTATGTTATGGGAAGTGGCTATTCTCCATCCACCACCTACAGCTTGTACGTCGTCGAGGACGTAGCTACTTGGAATGATGGCACCACTATTCCAACTCGAGTTCCCGAAACCGCTGCCAACATCTCATCCAACACTGAAGGCGCCGTTTCCGCCACAGTCATATGGAGTGACCCTCAAGCAGCTGGCAAATACGACATTGTAGTAGACGTTAACAGTAACGGAGTTTATGATGTTGGAGTTGACGCTTTAGACGACAGCGACATAGAAGTAACCGCCGGAATGGTGATTCCCGAATTCTCACCTTTACATTTCATTTCACTATTCATTACGCTATCGATCTTTTCGGTTTCAGTTTGTAAAGTCAACAGAAGAAAGTGCTCTCCTATCCTAGGGAAAAATGAATCTCCCACCATTAGGGAATGTCATTGAGTTAGCTAAGAACCCCGATTTAATCCACACTTTGGTACGAGTCCATTACACTATATGATAATATTGATGTATACTGAGCACTAAATCTTTTATATTTGAAGAACAGAAACTGAAATTGGGAGAGAGAGAACATGGCAGCGAACAGTTCAGTTTTGCTTAAAATGTCCAATGTAATTGCTTTTGTATTAACGGTAATAGTAAACAGCCTAGCAGGCAGCACCACTCTTTTAGGAGGAGTAAACACCGCCACAATCTCCGATTCAAACCCCACATTAATTACCCCCGCAGGCTTCACATTCGCCATATGGGGCATAATCTACGTTTTACTGGGCATTTTCGTCATATTCCAAACCCTGCCAAGCCAGAAAGAAAAAGAATACCACAAACAAATAGGGTGGCTATTCGTCCTCAGCAGCATCGCAAACATCGCCTGGCTTTTCCTATGGCAATACGAACTCCTTGCCCTATCTATCCCGCTCATGCTCCTGCTTCTAGCAAGCCTAATCCTGATCTACCTAAGACTAGGCATCGGCAAAGCCCAAGTTTCACTTCGCGAAAAAATAGCCATCCACACCCCCTTCAGCGTCTATTTGGGCTGGATAACGATAGCCACCATAGCCAACATATCCGTTGCCGCAGTCTCATTAAATTGGGACGGCTTTGGAATAAACCCCGAAACATGGGCAACCCTCATCATAATAGTCGCGTTGCTAATCACTTTGCTCGTGACTGCCATAAGAAAAGACATAGCCTACGGACTAGTCATAATCTGGGCACTAATCGGCATCGCATCTAAGCAAACTGAAACCCCAAACATAGTCACACTAGCCCAAGCAAGCGCCATCGTTATACTGGTGGCTATGGTTGCAACAATACTCCTCACAAAACTAAGAAAAAAGTGACAACACCCATCTTTCGTCAGTAGCATAAGAAAGGTAAATACATATTCTTCACGCAAAGAACATTTTTTTCGCGTCATTGCTACTAAAACCGAACGTTGACAGAGCAAAACATCCGGGCAAAATCTCAACTAAATGTCTCGAAGCTTTAATGCCATAATATTCTATTTAATCAAAAAAATGAAAAAGAAAAAGGGGACGTTACTATCCAAATTATACTTTTGATAGAGACCTCTTTCGCAACCAGTAGAAGCTAATTATTAATGCGGTGGATGACAAAAGCACTATAGCTGCAACAGTTAAAGGTTCAGGGACAACATCGCTTCCTTCTACAGTGAAGTCGCTGGTTCCAATATTTCCTTTCTCATCTATTACCGTAACGACTTCGGTTCCGTTCCAAATTTGGGGTACGGTGATCTGCCCGGTTACAGCTCCAGAGCCGTCTGTGGGCAAGATGGGGAAAGTTGAATTAGCTGAATTAAAGTAGTAGGTGGTGTAACTGAATTTGCCTGCATAGAAGGTTCGTGTCGATGATTGCATTACACATTGGAAATACCCTGACGTATAATTGATGCTTCCGGAAGAAAGTCTTCCTCCAGCAGGATCATATAGCGTACCGTCTCCGTTGTCTCTAAAGAAAAGTTCCACGGCATCTTGAAGATATGTCCATCTGAAGGTATTTGGTTTGATTGGATGTTGAGAAGTGGTGCCATAGAATTGCAGATCGCCTACCTTGGTTACGGTAGCTGGGTCGTTGACTACTGCAACTTCTGGACCCCATCCTATGCCTACAGTTTTTGACGCGGCGAAACCTGTGCCTTCAACGTCTATGGACTCACCTGGCGCGCCGGATGTTGGTGTCATCACTATCTCAGGTTGTGCTCTTACAACAAGTAACGTTGCTGAAACAACAAAAAGTGCTAAAAAGACCAAGATTATACACGCTTTTTTGTTCATTTGGTCTTTCACCTCCTAGGTCTTACGGTTTTCTTCAAAGCTGATATGCTATGTCTAGTAATCTTACAGTCAAGTATTAACATTTTGCTAGACAAGTCTTATTCAATAAGGTGCAACATAGGAAAGCGAAAAAACGAAGAACTGCCTGATTATTTTACTAATCAAAAACCCGAACGCGAATTTTCAGCTTATTAATGATTCATTTGTATTTCTGTTGTACAGATATACATAATTTGTATTTTCAGTTCAGAACATTTATTTCTATTTCAGTCATACTTTTCAATATGCCCAGGAATTCTCTATTTGAAACCCTGAAAATTCGGCTGCAAGAGCAAGGTTTTAGTGATAAGGTGATCGAGGAGCTTTGGAAATGGTATGATTTTTCAGATAAAAAGGGCGTTGCCAGTTACTGAAATAGAACATTAACAGAATTGTTCTAGAACAAAATTATAGAATAACAGAAAACTGAGGATGAGAATCGCAATCCTATGCAAGTGGAGACATCATTTGAGCTCCCTCTTTTCCATAAGTTGGCAAGCATTTTATTCAACTAACCAGATTCATGAAGAAAAAAGGGATAGTTACAGCATCGCAATTTCGGTGCAAGTTTTACTCGCAGCCGATAATAATTAACCGAGACTGCTATAGATAAACAGCATAATTGTCGCCAACTATCATCTTTTACCCTCAACTGTGAAATCGAAAAACGTTATTAACAAATTGTAATTTATTAGAACAACATACACTCGGAACCTAAAATCTTTGAGAATAGTCTCTAAGTAAATAAAAATCACACAAAAACCAAAAAGGTAATGCACTCATGGGAAACGAAAAAATCTTGGTTACAGGTGGCGCCTCTTTCATAGGTAGTCACCTAGTAGATACTCTTCTACAAAAAGGAAAAACAGTCGTTGTTGCTGACGACTTTTCCAGTGGCAAACTCAGCAATCTAGAATACACCTTTGACAAAAAAAACCAAGATCATTGGATAGCTCCCAATTTGGAAGTCTTACAAGGCGACCTAAAAGAAAAAAGCTTCACGACAAGCCTCATGAAAG
>SMYP01000114.1 GCA_007050895.1 Candidatus Bathyarchaeota archaeon
CGGGTCTGGCCTGAACACTTCGGCTTGAAAGGATTAAGCGATCATGGATATTATCCGATGCAGTTTGAAATAATTGAGCAAAGCGAAGAAGATTGGCAAACAGATGATAAGTCTACTATGATGATTCAAATCGATGCAATCCCCATAAACTACGATTTAATCATCCACGTTGACTGCAAGTTCGAGTTCGCCAAAGGGTTTTCATATCCGGTCGTGGGCAGTCCGATATACATTCTGAACGGTGGCATGATTAACCGTATGTATAACCAGAAAATCGCTACAAAAATGGGTGTTGACCCACAAAACACAGTTGAGGACGCATGTCTTGATCCTCGATTAGGTTTAATCAAGATGTTTGAAGCCAGCGACACTAAAATTCCCATATACGTCGACTTCGAAAAACTTATTCGATATCACTTTGGTATTTTCGCTTTTACTGGAGGCGGAAAAAGTAATTTAATGTCTAACATGCTGCGACGCATAATATTACACATGAACGAGAATAAGATTGTGATTTTTGACATAAGTTGCGAATACGCATTTCTATTGTTGGATATGCTTGCTGATCCCGCTATAAAAGCCAAATTAATTCTAGAACACCGAATCAACTCAATAGATCAGTTCTATAATTCAGTTGTAAAGCCAAGGGAATATGAAAGTGACTTTCGCACGAAGCAGGGTTTGCAGGCAATTGTCAACCAAGGTAAACTGTCATATTATACGAAGCCAAAACAGCTAATCCCCACGTACGCTCAGTTTATGACGGAACTTGGCGACCAAAGAAAAGAATCTAGTGGCAGACCTCACTACGTTAACGCAATTGATGCTATTTATGACGAGGTCAGGCTGTGGGTAGAAAATCAAGGGTTAAGCGAGAACCAAGAAGTCACTGAAGATTTTGTTAGTCATATCGATGAGGTAGCAAGAAATGCCATGGAGACTTTCAGGGTCAATGAAAAAGCGGGATTATACGCTTGGGCTACGACTCGAAACACCATAATAGATCTTTTCAAGCGAAGACAGCAGGATACTGATAAAGCCAAAGCAGGATTAACAGTTGAGGGTATACGGGGGCTTTTGGAGGACGACGAAACCAGCCTAGTAGTAATCTCGATCAGCGACCCCTACACCATTAAAGAATTGGCTATTGCATTAACGCAAGATTTGCTTGTTCGCAGAAAACGCCGGTTTACCGTCAAACCCTACATTCTAATGGTTTTCGATGAGGCACAAGAGTTCATCAGCAGCAAAGAAGGCGGCATCGAGGGTAAATGTTCTGCACAAGTAGAAACACTGCTTCGACAAGGACGAAAATATGGTTTAGGTGTCTGTATAGCAACGCAACGCATTGCCTACTTGAATACCAATGCTTTACAACAGTTGCATACTTACTTCGTAGGCACGTTGCCACGACCGTATGACCGTCTGCTGATAAGTGATACTTTTATGATCGACAAAGGCATACTCGAAAAAACATTGGAGTTCGCACCCGGCGAATGGCTTTTAAGCAGCTATATAGCTACAGGGATAGAGAACGTACCCATATTCATCAAAGCGGATAACGCAGAAAAGGAAATCGAAAAGTATTTGGCTATAAAATCCTGAAAAAGATTGACCGTTAAGTGATGAATTTTCGAAGCTAAAATTAAAAATTAGATTGTTGCAGTTCTAGGTCGCTCTTTATGTTTATTCTCTGACTCCTATGCTTTTTACGCTGAAGTTTAATGAGGTTTTAGCGTTTATTTTCCTTTGGTCAAGCTTAGGATGACGACGCCGATCACTATTAGTGCACCTCCCAGAAACTGGTTAGTTGTAGGCGTCAAGGCTAGGATGACAAAAGAAAAGATGGCAGTTAAGAACGGTTCCATGGTACGTATCGTTGCGGCTTTGGATACTTCGAACACCTGTAGCGCCTTATAGAACAATATAAAACTTAAAACGACGCCCGTAGCAGCGCCTAAAATGGCGTAGACAATCGTTTCTGAAGGAAAGACTGTCTCTAATCTGCCTGCCAAAGCCGTATAAGCAAAGATGAACAGAAATACGAATATCGAGTTCCCACCTGCCAACGCCATCGGATTCAATTTTTTAACGTATAGTTTTGAAAGCAAATTAGTTAATGCGAATAGCAATGCTGCACCTAACAAAACCGCTGTACCCACCGTTTCCAAAGACAAGTCTCCATAAGCTAAAACAAACACTCCAACTACAGCCATAATAACCCCAACAGCCTCCAGCTGTGTAAATTGTTCTTTAAAGAATTTCACTCCGAACAAGATAGTAAAAACCGCAGTAAATTGAACAAGGAACGTCGCAGTTATAGGACCATACAAAAAAATACCATACGTGTAAAGTACGGAACCCACAGCAGAAAATAAACTCATCAAGGCTATCTTCAGCCAATTCTCACGTATGCTCCTAACATATGCTACTTTCTTAAATACCGCAAAAAAGGCTAAAAAACATAAGCTCGCAAAGGCTGTGAACAAAACATTCATAGTCTCAACATTAACGCCATCAAGTGTTAGCCGTATAAAAACAGGGCTTAATCCAAACATCAAACTCGCCGAAACCGCGAATAATGTACCCTTCTGCTTTCTGGTCAGACCAATACACCATGGCAACTTCAGTGCCAATTCTACCATAAGTTCAAGCTATATATAAGGGGCATATGGATAGGAAATCACGCATTAAAAAATAAACTCGCCACATTCAGGTCTTCACGTTAAAATACGAATTGTCTAGTTTAAAACCAACCCGTCCGAAGACACACGAACTACAATTTTTACTATCGTCAAAAATGTAAATAAATGCGTCAACGGAGGATCTGAAAAGATTTACAGTAAAAAAGATGAAAGGTTACGGCGTCTAAGCCGTTTTTGGTGTCTCACCGCATTTCCTGAGCAGGCATTCCCACCGCGAGTCAGTAATACGTTGAACATCGACCAACAACTCCTTGTTCTGCGATTTAAACACGTGTCTAAAACGCCCTTGTCCCTGCAAGTAATCCGCTACTGGCTTCTTCTTCTGCGGTGCAAGTGCAATAAGCTTGCTCGGCGTAGACAATTGACAGTGGCCATTCACTGATTCCCAAACAGGGAACACACATGTCTCCACAGCAAGCTTGGCATATTCAATGGACTTTGCGGGGTCGCTTCTCCAGCCTCGTGGACATGGCGCGAATACGTGCAGGAACGCTGGTCCTTCAACTTCCAAGCCTTTACGAACTTTTGTCATTAGGTCCTTCCAATAGTAAGGCGTAGCAGTAGCTACATAAGGCATGCCATGTGCTACCATAATATCTGCAATAGGTTTCTTATACTCCAGTTTTCCAGGTATCACTGTGCCTGCTGGCGATGTAGTTGTTGCCGCGCCATGTGGAGTTCCTCCGCTTCTTTGAATACCTGTGTTCATATATGCTTCGTTGTCGTAAAGCACAAACAAGAAATCGTGTCCTCTCTCTACCGCACCTGAAAGCGCTTGAATGCCAATGTCGTAGGTTCCGCCGTCACCTGCAAATGCAATTACGTCCACGTGCTCATGTTCCAATCTGCATTTCTTCTTCATTATTTTCAATGCTGCTTCTATACCTGAAGCATTGGCGGCGGAAGTTTCGAAAGCGGTGTGCAACCAAGGAACGGCCCAAGACGAGTAAGGGTAGATTGACGAGACCACTTCCATGCAGCCTGTGGCTTCCGTCACAATTGTGGGCCCGCGTGTAGATTTCATTATCATTCGGAAAACGGTCGCTGGTCCGCAGCCTGCGCATGCTCTGTGCCCAGACAAGAACAGGTCTGGTTTCTCAGCTATGTCTTTTGCTGTGAAATTCCATTCTTGAGTAGTCATATTTTTTCCTCCTTTAACCTCTCAACCCTAAGTATTGTATTGGCGCATCAATACGCCCAGTTTTTAATATGCCCTGCAGTGTTTCGTAGATACTTCGCAACTCGCTGGGACTTGTATCTCTCCCACCCAAACCATAGATGTAGTTCATGACGTAGGGGTGGTTAGTTGCCGCGTAAAGCAAATGCCTAACTTCATGGAAAACTGGACCGCCGTTTCCGCCGAAACTCATGGACTTATCCATGACAGCCACAGCTTTCACGTTCGCAAGGGCACTTCGAATCGC
>SMYP01000075.1 GCA_007050895.1 Candidatus Bathyarchaeota archaeon
CGAAAACGAACAACAAAGCGCCCCTATAGACCGAAAGCAGAATGCGTACGCCCATAACTACTCACGACGTTTTTCGATTATTTTTTGAAGAAATTGTTTGGTCGGGAGAGCAGGATTTGAACCTGCGACAGCTCGGTATCTGTGGCCTGTGCAGGCTAGAATGAAGCCCACCTTGGGTAGACCTCTACAGCATCTCCGCCAGCTAAGCGAGTTAGCCAGCTCGAGAGCTCTGCCAGGCTGAGCTACCTCCCGACAAAAACCATTAGGATAAGACTAAAAGATTTATGTGTTTTGGAAGTTAAGATATGTTTTAGGTCTACAAACGCGATTAGCGCGTTTCAGATAATCATCGTAATGGAGTGTTGATTGTTGAAAACTATAGGTTTAGTAACTCCAGGCGGCGACGCGCCAGGAATGAACGCAGCCATCCGAGCTGTCACGCGAATTGCACATTCACGAAAACTGCAAGTTTTAGGTTTTGAAAGAGGATGGGATGGCTTACTCACCAACAATTTTAAGCGTTTAACCCCTCGTGCAGTAGGCGGCATAATCCAGCTGGGCGGCACTATGCTTCATACGCTCAGATGTCCAAAATTTGAGGAAAATGAAGGTGTCAAGAAAGCAGCGGAAACCTTGAGGGTGAATAACGTGGACGGTCTGGTGGTTATAGGAGGCGACGGGTCATTCAGGGGCGCCTTGGACCTAGGCATGATGAGCGGCAAGCCCATGGTTGGAATCCCAGCTACTATAGATAATGACGTTTTTGGAACAGAAGAAACAATAGGGTTTGACACCGCAGTGAACACAGCAGTGAAAGCCATAGACCAAATCAGGGACACCGCAATTTCACATGAGCGAATTTTCATAGTAGAAGTCATGGGTCGAAAACGCGGTTTTCTAGCATTGGAAGTTGGTATCACAGTCGGCGCTGAGGTTATCCTTATTCCTGAAAACGAGTGCAAAATATCTAAAGTTGTTGAAGTTTTAACGGAAAACGCTCGTAAGGGGAAAAAAACTGCTATCATAGTTGCTGCCGAAGGCGTAGGCGACACACACACGATAGCCAAGAAAATCGAAAAGCACACAGGTTCAGAAGTACGATTGTCCATTCTGGGGTACGCTCAACGGGGAGGAAGCCCCACGGCGCGCAGCCGCCTCTTAGCCAGCTTGTTTGCTGAAAAAGCCGTTGATCTGCTACATCAAGGGCAAGGAAATAATGTGGTCGGACTCCAGAATGGCGTAATCTCAAACATTACATTAGAGGAGTCATGTAAAAATCGGAAGCAAATTGACTCGCACTTGCTGAAATTGGCTGAAATGTTGGCGCTATAGCGTTACCGTTTGAACTTCACGTCATTTTGCTTTCTCAACCGGAAAAATCGTATCTTTAAAACGTCAGTTACCATGAAACTGAGCAACGCGTAGCCCCAAACAAGGCCAGCTAGTCCCCAACCAAGAGGTGCCATGAAGATTCCGTAAACAGCTATCAGCGTGCCGAAAAATTGAGTGCTTTCTGCAGTGAAGAAAAGAATCTTTGCGGGAAGAGGGCGCTCCCAGAAATGGTGCACTCCAGTCCGTGCAAGGTAGATTGTCATGTGTCCACCAACCGTCATTTTCAGAAACATAAGTGTCTGTAGAGTAGCCATATCCAAGTTCAGCACTTGCAGTCCTATTAGAAACAAGAAGAAACTCGCAATTACTCCTATGACGCCTAGTAAGGATGCTATGACCAGCACGTCACGCATATTCCACCGCACAGGTTTTTCCTGTATTTTTACGTTGTCGTAAGCAATCATCATTATAGGAACGTCGTTAAGCAGTGCCAAGATTACAATCATCACTGCTGTCAAAGGATAAAAGTTGAATGCTATGATCGACAGCGTCAGGAAAATCAATACTCGAACGGTTTCGGCGATGCGGTAAATTGAATAGTTGTTCATGCGCTGGAAGATCTTTCGGCTTTCCTTTAGCGTGTCAATTATGACTGAGAGCCCAGGTTTGGTAAGCACGACATCCGCAGCTGACTTCGCGGCATCTGTTGCTCCAGCAACAGCTATACCTGCATCCGCCTTTTTCAACGCAGGAGCATCATTAACACCGTCACCTGTCATACCGACAATATGACCCTTCTCTTGAAGCAACTGCACTATGCGGTATTTATGTTCAGGAAAAACTTGGGCAAAGCCGTCTGCATCTTCGACAAATGTGCTTGATTCGTTGTTTGTTTTATCAACAAAAGAAGACGCAGACAATATGTTAGTGCCAAGGTTCACTTCTCTTGAAACTTCTTTGGCTATGGCAATATGGTCTCCTGTAACCATCTTAACGTTAACCCCCATTTTCTGGGCAGTCTTGATTGTATCTGCCGAGTCTTCACGAGGGGGATCATAAATGCCGAGCAAACCGACATACTGCCATTTGCCACTTGCGTCAGTTTTAGCTACACCTAAAGCACGATATCCTTTACCAGCAAAGACATCAACGATTTCGTTGATTTTGCTTTCTATTTTGTCTTTCTCTGGCACAAGAGATAGTACAATCTGTGGCGCGCCTTTCAAAACTCTAAACTGTTTGTTCCTAGTGCCCCTAACTGTTGCTTCCGATTTTTTGGAAACGGGATCAAATGGTATAAAGTCAACTACGTCATATTCTTTGAGATTGTCAGTAACTGTCTTCATGGTTTTGGCTTTAGCTATAATTGCGTCATCAATGGGATCATGGTCTTCTTCTCGGGAGGCTAGTGTTCCCCATAGTAAGGCGTCGTCGATTTTGAACTCTTCAAAGGTTTCTGTTTCCCCAATTGCTAATTCGTTTTTGGTGATAGTGCCTGTTTTGTCCGAGCACAAAATGTCTACACCAGCCATTTCTTCAATCGACACCAACTTGCTCACTATGGCTTCCTTCCTAGCAAGCGCGACAGCTCCGATAGCCATGGTAACGGTTAACACTGCAGGCAAAGCTACGGGTATTGCTGCTACTACTAAGACTAGCGCGAACTGCAAGATTTCGAGAACAGGAACCTGCCGGAAAAGTGCCACAATAAAAATTGTTGAAACCATTGCGACTGCAAGAGCAATCAAGTAGTCGCCTATCTTCATAACAGCCTTTTGGAAGTGGCTGCCAGTCTTGGCTTCTTCCACAAGTTTAGTGGTTCTACCGAAGTAGCTGCTGATTCCAGTTGCCACCACCTGAGCGTTCATTTCGCCTTGCCTAACTATGGACCCTGAATAGGCGATATCGGAGATGCGTTTTTCTGCTGGTAGTGATTCACCTGTCAATGCGGATTCATCTAGAAGCAGGTAATCACCTTGCATGAGTTTAGCATCTGCGGGAACAATGTCACCTAAGCGAAGTCGCACTATGTCGTCGGGTACAAGCTCTTTTGCAGGTATTTCAAGCCATTTGCTATCTCTTAACACGCGGGCTTTAGGCGCTAGTCTCTTCTTCAATAGTTCTATAGCGTTGTCGGCTTTATGTTCCTGCCAGAACCCAACAACCGCGTTTACTATCAGCAACGTAAAAATTATTGCAAAGTCTTCCCAGTGTTGAATGGCTACCGATAAAGCTGCGGCAGCTTCGATCATCCAAGGGATAGGCCCCCAGAAATAACCCAAGAATTTGCGGATGGGATTGACTTTCTTTTCAGGAATCTCATTGGAGCCATACTGCTGCCTTTTTCTCTCTACTTCATGGGATGAGAGTCCTGCTTTGACATGTGCATCAAATGATGCCTTGTCTGCAGAAAACCATTTTGGCTTTTCAGGAATCACTCATGAAGCCTCTATTCCGGTAGTCGAGTAAACATAATGCTCTCCTAAAATTTTTTTCTTCTTCTCGTTAGGGGTATTATTTTTTAAATGATTGATTCATAGATTTTTAGTGTTTCTTCAGCGACTTTTCTCCACGTGAAGTATTCCAATACTCTTTTTCGGCCGTTCTCACCCCAGTTTCTCGCTTTTTCTGGGTTTTTGAGTGTCTCTTTTATTCCCCATGCTATATCTGCCGGGTCTTCGCCGTTGATGTGTACACCGTTTTGGTCTGG
>SMYP01000097.1 GCA_007050895.1 Candidatus Bathyarchaeota archaeon
GAGAGCTATAGGCGCGTAAATTGTCCAGACGCGGTTGCTCACTTCTCTGGTTTTGTAATCGCTCCATGAGGCATAAAGAAGAAAGGCTAAGGAAAGGGTGATTCTCGCCGCTATCAAGATTGGTTGCAAGTTGTTAGCATCCTTTATGTTTTGTGGTTTGGCTTTAGGGATTCATGATTTGGGCTAATAAGATTTTTTGCTTTATTAGGTTGTGGAAAGAGGAAGTGAGTGTAGTTTTTTGACATTATTGCATTCCACTTTTTCTTTCCCTAAAGTGCACGGTATTTCTAGTTACTTTGCTAGAACCTGTATAGTACTGTATTCATATAATTACTATGTCGAGCTAGTGCGGACAAATTCATTAAGGTTTTGCAGTAAACTTGTATCCTTCCAAACCAATTGAAGTTATATTCAGCGTGAAAGTGACGCCGTTGAGATAATAATCATACGAATAGCTTAGTTGTATGCCTTCGCTTGGATAAAGTCTCGTTAGATCTGATTGCCATTTGATAAAGTTAGTTTCAAATTCATTTTCAGGGCTCAATCCAACTAAACGTTGTGAATTAAGTTCAATGTTGCTCACCAGTGTTGTGTATTCTTCCCATGGTTCGCTTCTATAATATGTTACTGCGTTATGCATGATTGCTCCGATTGAAACTATCATTATTGCAGCCAGTAAGACAGCTATGATAATAAACTGTCCTCTGTTCGTTTTTGTAGCTTTCATTTGTTTAACCTCTCGTTATTTGTAACACCAACAGCCTTGGGTTGTAGACGTCTGAAGTCCCTATCAAACCGTATGATACTGAAGCGACATTTTTAGCGTCGGATAATATTGTCAAATCATCAGATCTTATCTTATCATTATCAACTTTGGATAGCAAATCTCCATCTAATCTATATACTGTCAAGTTGAAGTAAACGTCTACTGGAAGTGTTAGCTTTAGTGCAGTTCTGAGATCAGCCCATTTTGATTGATAAACCATCGGAGCAAGAATTCCGTTCTGATCTAAGTCGAGTAATACGCTGTAACCCATCTTTTCTAGATCATCAACTTCGTATGACGAAGCTCTCGGGTTAGCAGAGAAGAAATTAACAAAAAACAAAGCGCTAACAATGATTATGGCAGCTAGAATTGTTTCAATTATCCGCATTTGACCTCGATTCTTTTTCATTCTCATGATATCTACTCTTTCCATAGCGATAATTCGGCGATATATGTCATATCTGAAATAATTACGAATCTGCGTATCGTCGCAACCACACTTGAGGTTTGTTGCCCAGAAGCTAAACTAAATAGCTCTTCAGGAGCATTCAACATAAATGGCCCAACAATAAATAGTGGGGTACGACTCTCCCCTTCTGGGTTTTCATCGTTTAAATTAACACCAGCCAATACTATTAAGGCCGCAGGGTTCAGGGAGTCAAGACCAGAATAGTCAAAGACGACTCTATTATGTACGCCCGACTCCGATCCAAAATTAATAAAATCTTTGTCATTCAATGATTCATAGATAAGAGTCGGATCTTCATCTTCACTTGTATATGCCCATGCCCCATAGATATGAACCGTTGAAATAGTCACTTCTGATGGGTCCACTGTGCCTCTTCTGGCTATAGTAACTGTGTCTCCATTAGTACTAATACCGAGTATGTCTTGTAACCTATCATCATCCTGTTTGACAACTACTGTCGTCATACCCCCCGCAGTGATTTTCATTATTGAAACACACGCATAGATTTCACCAATATTGGCATGCAGTGGTTCTTTGCAAATTCCTGTAGCATTAGTGAGATATGATCCTCTGGTAATTGGCGAATCAGAATGAAAATCAAAATCTCCTAAAGCCCCACTCACAATGTTGGTGACATTTATTTCAGCGTTTGGAATGGGAGCATTATCTTGAGTGCGAGCTACCTTAACAGAAAAGTAGTTTTCTGGAATATTTAAGTCCGCCTCGCCTATAAATGGTCGATAAAGGCTAAATCTAAATCCATAGCCTTGGAGCCCAAGTAAACTTTGGACTTTTTCGGGTGTGAGAGGAGATTCATTATCGGGATCTAATCTTTGGACTTTATTAGAATCTAAGACATATTTCGAAAAAGAATCTGAATATGCGAGCCCAAATTCCTCAATTTCGGCCGGATTTTTCAAATTCCAATCCGCTGGAGAACCGTCCGATAATAATATAGAAGTAAGCACATTAAGTGCTGTATTTTTTAGTTGCTGCGCATCTATATCTTGAAAAGTTGAATAGTTTATGGCTGGCAGAGCCACGACTGTTCCGACAAAAATTATGCCTACTATAACGATGAGAACCATATGTTCATATGTAGCTGTGACCATGGCTTAAGTCTCCACTAAACAATAATTATAGTAACTCTTAAGTCTTACTACACTAAACTCAAGGCTCATTTTTCACCAAACTCCAATGAAATATAGAAGTCTGACCCACCCTCGTAACACCTAGCAACTGCAATATAACTGTCAAGTTTATAACTGTAAATTGCCTCGGAAAATTCCGCGCGCTTAATCCCGGGAACAATCCAGGACTCGCCGAAAATCCAATCTTGCCCCTGAACATAAGCTATGATTTTCAATGAATCACCAATATCAGTGATGTTCAACACATAAAAAGAGTCTCCAATAGTTAATGGTAAATACATCAAGTCTTTAGTCATAGAAATAGCCTCTAAATTGTAAGAGGCGTCTGCAGATTCTGCTAGAAAAAACAAGTTCGACAATGCATTGGACGTGTAATCCGCAATTTCTGTCAATTCCCGTCTAGTCATGCTTTCAGCAATACTGATTCTTTGAATCTCAAAGAAAGAAGGCAATACAAGAACTAGTATAATCAACGCCACGGTGCAAATAAGGTAACTCATTGTTGGCGAAGCCACGCCATAACCTCCTAGGCGCCCACGCTCACTTTACTAATAATTAAATTGAAAATGACTTGTTCTGAGTCCAAATTTAACGTCACAGGTTCTTGTGGAGTGTCATCCAATTCAATATAAATTGAATTCCCAGCATTGGTTGAAAATGGTCCCTTTGTAACCGTTAATGCTCCTACGTTTCTGGCGACCAGATCAAAAGGACCATTTGAAATAGAAAAATCTGGAGAAGACAATTCTGTTATGTAAATATTTACGTAATTCACTGCCGTTGTTGTACCACCAACGATAACATTAGCTATCCCTTCGTTTGAAATGCGAATTCTGTAGCCCAAACTAATTATAGCATATCCAGATTCGTGGGCAAGTAATACTTGAGCAACACTATCGCTGACTGAAGACACCGCAGGATCAGCGTCCCCTATAATATAGGATTCTTCATTTACAAGTGCTATGTAGCTATCAGACATAGCATATTTGATAACTGACGTGTCAAAAGAATACAAGCCATTTTCACCATAGTTTATCTCCACAGATCTGGCTGGTGAAACCGCTTGAAAGCTTCCTTTGCTTATAGTGAAACGAACTGATCGCGAGGCGCCATTTTTCCAAGCAACATCTCTAATAGCATCATCTAATGCCAAGATAGACTTTTCTATTGCATTAAATTCTGTTTCGGCTTGCTGGCGATCTAAGACAATAGTTGCAAAGCTTCCAGCCACTAATACTAGTATGACCGTTGCTGCAGTTATTATAACCATGGAAATGGCCGGACTAGCCGCCTTCTTATCCTTAATTATTTGGCGGTCAAGTTTTCTTCTCATGCAATCCCCCAGTCTGGTGTTAGAAACATTGGCACGAGTTTAGCGGCTATTAAAGCAAGCACTACAAGTATCGCGGCATGTTTGAACCCTGCTGAAACTGATTCTTCGCTTATTTTTCCGGCTACGATTCCTATTAAGTAGCTGTGAAAAATCACTGATGTGATAAAGATAGTAGTTAGCCCGCTTATATCTTGAGTTGCTTGACCTGGAACGATGTTCATGGTGGCTGTAGTGAACCCAAGCATCATTGTAGTTGTCGCAACAAGCAAGATTGCAGCCAAATAAGGCATAAACACGTAAGGTCGAAC
>SMYP01000109.1 GCA_007050895.1 Candidatus Bathyarchaeota archaeon
TTGCCCATTTTTATTTTGGATGTTGATGCGACGTTTAAGTCGGTGAAGGCTGCCAAGTCAGAGCCGCTAAAGGTAGCTTCGGCAAATTGGGTGGCTACAGGCTGGCTAGTCGCTCGCTTTGTTAAAACTTGCGTCGTGATAGATGTTGGAAGCACAAGCACCAGCATTATACCAGTGATCAATGGAGGCATCTTAGCAGCTGGAAAAACTGATTTGGAAAAACTTATGAACGGGGAACTCGTTTACACGGGAAGCCTGCGGACTAACGTCGCGGCTATCGTAAGTTCCGTTCCTCTGCGAAATTGCGTCGTACGAGTTGCCTCGGAGCTTTTTGCAGATTCAGGTGATGTCCATTTGGCATTGGGTAACATTAGCGAAAAGGAGCATACGACTGAAACGGCGGATGGCCGTGGAAAAACGCGCCGAGAAGTTCTGGCGCGTCTTGCTCGTGTTGTTTGTGCAGATATTGAAATGTTGGATAAGGAGGAAATTGTGCAGATTGCACGATACATTTGCGGCGAGCAAGTTAGGCAGGTAGCTGAAGCGCTCGAGCAGGTTTTCTCTCGCATTAAGTCGCATACTAACGAAAAAATTCCAGTTGTGGTCACAGGACTTGGGAAAATATTTATTGCGAGAGCTGCCGCCAAAATGATTGGGGTTGATGAGGTTATAGACCTTGAAAAACTGATTTTTGGTGATGCTTTTGTATACGGAATTCCTTCAAGTGCGTCGATTAAAGAAGGAGTGACTAAGGCGTCACCTGCTTTTGGTGTCGCTTTGATGACAGCATGTAAACTGCAAGGAGAGAATTGAAGTGGATGCAGTCATAAAAGTAGGTGGAAGTTTGGCCGAGGAACCTGAACAGCTGATAGAATTATGCGCCAGCCTAAGCAGACTTGCGAAAAATTATGATTTTGTTATAGTACCAGGAGGAGGTAGGTTCGCTGATGTTGTCCGGGATTCTGATGAGCGTTTCAACTTGTCCAGCAGCGTCTCACATAGAATGGCAATTCTGGGAATGGATCAATTTGGAATGTTGCTAGCTCAGATCACGCCAAATTCCGTCGCAACGTATCTGCTGAGTGAGTCAAAGCAACTTTCCGAGAATGGAGTTGCACCTGTTTTCTTACCATCGCAACTAATGTTTAAGCAGGATCCTTTAAAAAACTCGTGGGATGTGACTTCAGATTCTATTGCGGCTTATGTGGCAAAAAAGATGAACGCGCCAACTCTAGTTTTGGTTACTGATGTGGATGGAATTTTTACGGAAAATCCTAACCAGAAGAATGCTGCTTTAATAGAAAAGTTGTCAGTTGAGAAATTGCTGATGTTTGACAAGCGAACTAGTGTTGACAGATTCTTGGCTAAACTGCTTTTGGAGTACCAGATTAATTGCTATGTGGTTAACGGGAAATATCCTAAGAGAATCGAAGCTATACTATCTAGACAGCAGACTATCTGCACTCTAATTGCTTTAGAAGCATAACGCACACTTTTATAGGTCAAGGTTTTTTGGTATTATTATGCAGACAGAGTCTTCAATTGTTGCTATAATCCACGGTGAGCGTGGTTACGAACCCGTTTTCCAAGCTCTTGACCTGATCGACTACAGAACAGCGCTTGTAGGTTATGAAAAGGTGTTAATTAAAGTTAATTTTATCACTACTAAAACATGGGACACGGGAGCTACTACAGACCCCATCGTCGTCGAAGCCATAATCAAAAAACTGGGGGATTTACCCGTGAAAGTCTATGTTGTGGAGTCAGATGCGACTATAACAAATGCTAGCAAGGCTTTTGAAGTTACGGGCATGATAGACATGTGCAAACGTAACGGCGTCGAATGGATAAACCTTCGACACGTCAAAGAAAAAGTTGAGATTGAGGTTCCAAACGGTGAAGTATTGAAAACATTGACTGTGCCGCGTCTCGTCACTGAATCTGCAATTATCAGCGCTGCCAAACTCAAAACGCATATGAATACTGACGTGACGTTGGGAATGAAGAACATGTTTGGTTTGCTACCCGACAAATTCAAAGGAAAATATCACATGAAAGGTATAAGCAAAGTTATAGCAGACATCAACACAGTGCTGAAGCCAGCTTTAACGGTTATAGATGGCTTTGTAGGCATGGAAGGCAAAGGACCCATAGACGGCACACCCGTTCAAATGAACCTCGTAATCGCAGGAACAGATCCAGTTGCCACAGATGCCACAGCCTCTCGAGTCATGGGTTTCGACCCCTTCGAAATCGCGCACATACGCAAAGCCTATGAAAAAGGTTTAGGGAAAATCGAAGCCAAAATCCTAGGAGAAGAAGTGGAAAATGTCAAAAAACCGTTCAAGCGCAATTAAGGTTTATTTTCGATAAGATCCTTGTATTGGAAATCTGAGGAGCGCTGCGATTCCGGTTAGAGCTAGGAGCGTTTCGCCTGCTTCGTGTTCTGTGCTCACTACGGTTATACTGCCTCGTCTCTGCTCGGTATCTCGCATGAGTCTTTCCAAGTGCAAGCGTTTTTCCTCGTTTGATTCGCGCAGCATCGTGTCTGCAAGAACTAGTTTTTCGACAGCTCCCATATATACGGCGTCTTCTACTGCTTCTAACCCATAAGTGATTGTAGCTTCACCCTTTCCTAGCCGCTTCATGGCTTCTTCCATTATTTGAGTTTCGTCGACAATGCGAAGCTGCTTTGCCGCTCTTAAGAGTACCCCTGAACGTAAAGCCTCGAAAATGCCACTTACGCCACCGTTGTTAACGCTTTTCACGTCCACAACAGACTTGGCAATTTCTGATGCCTCGGTTGTCAGGAACTTTGCGAAATCGCCTTTTACGAAGCCCACGCCCACGATGACGATTGGATTGTGGCTCGACGACCACAGCTGCCGTAGGCTAGTGACTGCGTGGTTGAAGTAGTCCTTTGTAGCGGCTAAGCGTTTGTCGGCTTCAAGTTTTCCAGGAAGCTTAATGCGTTCTTCCATTTTAATTTCTACTCCATACTGTTTGGTTTCAGCTATCGCAAAACCCTCGTCGTCTATGGCGATGATTACCATGGGTTTTTCTGTTCTGCTCGCCCGTACTAACCTATCTAGAAGATGCTTAGGCCACTCTTTCTTCACAATGGTCAGAGGCTGGTTCAGGGCAATATTTAGCGTGTGGTGCGCACCTGTTGGCATTATATCTGGAGCGTGGCAGATGCATCCGTGAACTCGCAGTTTGCCCAGAAATTTGTCCCAAGCAACGGATTCCACGATAATGCCCATAAATGCTGATATGCGCTCAGCACTCTTTGGTCTAGAATATTCTTGGTCAGTCTTTACAGCTCTTGAAGAGTACGCGTAGACCTCGTCACCCTTGTATATCACGTTGTATAGGTGCCAAAGATCATCGTCAGAGCCAGGAACAACCTTGACGAAGCCTTGCCGGAGATTTTTACCTATGATTTTCAAGGTTCTGCTACGCCTCTCAATTAGATTCGCTTAACCCGTAATTAACTTTGACTCCGAAAGAATGCATGGATTTCCTTTTTAAGCTGGATGGACTTAAGCAGTACCATGAGCAATAGAAAATCAGGTCACATATAACTTACGCGATAGAGAGGAAAATGTATGACTTCAAGGTTGGTGGTGGTGAAAGTCGGGACCAGCGGTATAACAACAGACAGAGGCAAACTCGACGAGCAAGAAATGCAGAGACTAACGGCTCAGATGGCAGCTGCACACAAGAAAGGCGACAAAATAGTCTTAGTCACTTCTGGGGCTGTAGCTGCGGGAATATCTGAACTGGACATACCTCCAAAGCCCAACGATATTGTTTTTCAGCAAGTGGCTGCAGCTACAGGGCAAAGTGTACTTATGGCGAAGTACCGTGAGCTGTTCAAGGAACACGGGTTAAAAATTGCTCAAATCCTGCTTACCGCGGAAGACCTGTCCAACAGAGTCTCCTATCTTCACACGCGTAACGTTCTTGAGATGCTGTTGAATATAGGCGTCGTACCCATAATAAACGAAAACGATGTAAC
>SMYP01000174.1 GCA_007050895.1 Candidatus Bathyarchaeota archaeon
GATTTTAAGACAGTCTCTATGATGCGCAAGTTATTTGCTTCTATGGTTGTGCCCGTCTCAGTGACATCCATAATACAGTCAGAATTTTCTGGAGGTTTGGCCTCTGTTGCACCAAATGACAAGAAGATTTTCGCTCGGGGGTTATCGCCCTTTTTCCACCAAGGCGTTACAAGCATTGGCTCTGCATCGCCGAAGCGCTTCTTGTATTGCGGTGTGCTTTTAAGGTATTCAGAGGCGATGTTTAGGTATTCAGTGCTGATTCGGAAGTTTTTGCCTTGCACCCAAATTGACTCCATAAATTCACCCAATGTGGTCCCTTCTGGAACACTTTCAGGAACGGCAATAACCAAACGAATTTTTCCGTATTCGAGGTTCTGTAGCACTTCCACATCAGCTTTGTTTTCTTTTACCCAATCCTCACCTGTGATGCCTATGTCTTGGAGACCTTCGCTCACAAAGACTGGGATCTCTTGTGGTCTTAGCACCTTCATTTCGATTTTAGGGTCATTTATGCTTGGGCGGTATGTTCGTTCTGATGCTCCGATCTTGAAACCTGATTTAGAGAAGAACTCTGCGGTTGCTTTTTCTAGAGAGCCTTTTGGAATTGCAAATTTTATTTTATCCATAATTTTTCACCTAATTTTTTAGAGATACATCTAACGTTTTTTTGTTTTACAGAAACGTTTGGTTGCGGGGTTGCGCCTAATTTAAAATAACAAAACGTTAAGCTTTCAATGAAGGCAATCGCCTTGTATGAACGCAATCCCTCATCATACGTCACTAAACGACACCACAACGCCTGTCTTCCTAATAAACCTGTTCACCAATATTTAACTGTCGAACGAGCACAGGCGTCTAATGGTTGTTAACTGCGTGTTTTTATCTCAAATACCAATGGTGGTACGCAATTACGGATTTCTGATTGTATATTTAACAATCCCCCTATAAGTCCAATCCAAATATCGCAATCGTGAATGAAGGGGGTTTTTAAAACTAGGAATTTATCTTTAAGATAGAAATCACCAAATCCTTGCACTTTTAACCTTTTGAAGACTTCTTCCCAATTATCTTGTACACTCGCGTCTATACCTAGAGTTGACTGTATTGAAACTTTTAGGGCATTACCCATTTGATTGCCCACTTCACGCAATTTTTCTTTGGGGATCTGCTGTGTTAGTATGTTGAGAAGTTCAACATTGACGAAAGCCATGCGGCTTATCCCGCAGTAGTATTCGCCTGGAAAATGCCAATCGACAACGTTTAGGCTTTTGTAGATGTCGAGCATTTTGGAGATGAGCGGTTTGATGCCTGGTTCTTTGCCTTGTTCTATTAGGGACTCGATGAAATCTCTTTCACTTCGCTCTAAAATGATTGTTGTGCGTTTCGTTTCTTCGCCTTTTAGTTTTAATCCCTCGGGAACCTTGGACTTGCTATTCTGCATAGGACTTATTCTTTTAGCAATATCTAATATGACTTATGTATTATAGAAGCATATTCACAGTAAACAAACTTGAAACCTAAAGAATGTTAATAAAACAGGTTCTGCCCTACTTTGTCGCCGATGAAGAATCTAAAAAGCTGATTGAATGATGCACTCTAGGGTATCTGAGGCAAAAATTGACTTATGTCACTGCTTTTTTGCGGATAAGGTAAACCAGCATGACTAAGCCAAGAATGAACAATACCAAACCGATGCCAATGGAGGCGAAGTACTCCAACTTTAGCACGTCTGCAAGCAGGTACGGAATGTAAGTTGGACCAATAAAAATCAAAAGGACAGAAACAATTGTTAGAGTTATACTATTAAATTTTGATCCTATACCGCTTACTTGAATTTCTTCATTTTTTTCCGTCATGCAACGCCCAACTTCTACTCTTCAGGTTGATTGTTTTCTATTGAACCTTCTTTTATCTCTTTTCCTAAAGTCTTCATCAAAAACTTAAAAACCAGAAACCCAGCGCCCTTGTCAGCTTTAAAACCCATAGTTGTACCAAGCAGACTAACACCCTCGATCTTGCGTTCCTTAGCCAAAGCCAAAGTTAAGCCTGTACCGCCAACTATTCTGCCTTTACTGTATATGACTCCGCCTTTCTCCATGAATTCGGTAGCTAAACGTGGGGAAGTGGCTGCTATGAAGACTTGCGTTTTATCTTCGGTTATGGGTACTCCTCCCATGGTTACAATGAAACGGCAACCCATCTCCTCGACGAAATTAATTACTGAATCACAAACTACATAGTGAGCTACGACATCATCGAAAGAAGGCTGAATTTCCCCAGTCATAATTACGAGGTTATTCTTCTCCAATGGGGCATAGTAAAATTCGTAACGAGGTAAATGAGCGATACCCTTAGTTGTTATTGCAACGTAATCAGGAAATGAAGGTGAATACAGCTCGGCGAACAGTTTTGCGTCGCAGAACTTTATGAGTAAATGAGCCGCAATCCTGCCTACGTTCCCAAAACCCGGTAACCCCTGAACGAAAATTGGGTTATCCAGAGTCGGGTTTGAGAGTTTATGCAAATACGGCTTATCCATCAACGAACCATCCGTCCATAGGGAAATATATTCGACACTAAAATCCTTTTGCTGCAATGGAGAAAAGAAACTATTAATATTTGACGAGTGAAGTAATAGGTTGCACTGAATGCGTTTTTGCATAAACGTAGCGGGGTGGGGTAGCCAGGATTAACCCGCTGGGCTCATAACCCAGAGATCAGTAGTTCAAATCTACTCCCCGCTACTAAAAAAATCAAGGAAATTCAGTCTCAAGCGCTCTTTTTTGGAGAACGAAGTTTCGCCATCTTCTGGCAGGTCTTTTGCTAAGTGGGTAAATTTGTTTACGGTTTTCTAGAATGTGATTGGCTGACTATTGACGATTATTTCACCAGTTCAGGTGAGAGTTCGCCAAAACTTGGCTTCATCGATTTTCTCACGAAGCACTTTCTAATTTCTTTTATGAATTCTGTTTTTTCAGATCTGAGAATTGGAGAAAATCGATTCTTCTTGATTGATTGTCTTGAGTGTTCATTTTTTTCGGTTCCCGGTCAAGGTAGTATCGTAAGTCGTAACAAATCAATTCTTTCCCCGAATGGCAAATGCCGAAACTCAATTTGTCAAGGGTAATGTGTTAAAACAAAAATTGAGCGAAAAAAGATTGAAATGCTTCGTGGTTTCAGGCTTTTCCTTTCTCTTCTTTGCCGAAGTAAGTGGTCCACTTTAGTTTGCGTGCATCCCTTCTAAAGCTAAGCGTGCTCTTCTTACATTTTCCTGAACAGAACCACAAAATTGTCCCATCGTTCTTAACGTACATCATGCCGGTACCAGCTGGGAAATCGTTGCCGCAGAAAGAGCATTTTCGTGGTTTGGGCATTTCGCGGTTTTCCTCTCAAAGTTGCTGTAGGTATTATCTGGTGATTTTCCTTGCTTCGCGCTCAGTTTCCCTAAGCATCAACACATCTTGAACTCGTACCGGACCCTTAACGTTCCGCGTTATTATTCTGCCCTTATCCTTTCCTTCCAGGATGCGAACCCGAACCTGACTAATTTCGCCAGTAGCGCCGGTACGGGCAATTACTTGGATGACTTCTGATGGTGTAGGTGCTTCTTCTGATGCCCGGGATTCCTTGCTCATCACTAGGCTCCTCTTTTAACCTGCACGAGCCGCGTAATTATTTCCTTGATTAGCCCTGCTGCTTCGCCTTCTTTTACGATACAAGCTGCTGCACATGGAACATCTATGCCTACTGCGGTTCCAAGTTTGTCTTTGTTCGGGACGAAAACGTACGGTATTTTCCTTTCATCGCAGAGAAGTGGCAAGTGGGCGATGACTTCTGGCGGGTCAACATCTTCAGCAATTACTACGAGTTTTGCTTGTGCTCGCTCAACTGCTTTCGTGGCTTCGTTTGTGCCTTTCCTCACTGCACCTGTTTTTGAAGCTATCTGGAGGGCTTCATAGGCTGCGTCGACAATTTCTTTCGGCGCTTCATACTTAACATAGAATGGTTTTGACATATT
>SMYP01000179.1 GCA_007050895.1 Candidatus Bathyarchaeota archaeon
GGGGAATCCGAATACCAAACAAGTCACTATGGAAGCCATGCTATATCACACCCAGGCGGTTGCGAAAGGTGCGAAAACCACGTTAATCACTGCTGATATGCCGATCCACAGTTATGATACACCGGAAGAAGCGCTGGTCAACGCCAAGCGCTTGTGCCAAGCGGGAGCTCATGCAGTAAAAATTGAAGGTAACCAACCTGAAGTGATTAAATTACTTCAAAAGCACAACATTTCAGTTATGGGGCATGTGGGCCTGCTACCACAAACAGCAGAAAAGTATCAGGTCCAGGGAAAAACTCCTGAACAAGCAGACCAAATCTGGCGTGATTCTTTAGAATTGGATAGACTTGGTGTTTTCTCAATGGTCTTAGAGTGCGTGCCGGAGTGGTTGGCTAGAAAAATCACACATGATGTGAAAACCCCAACCATCGGTATCGGAGCAGGGAAATACTGTGATGGCCAGGTTCTTGTAATCACTGAACTCTTAGGGATGGTTAGCAAAGATCATCTACCAAAATTTGTGAAGCAGTATACGAACCTAGACAAGGTTATCGGCAAAGCTGTAACCGAATTCGCACATGAGGTAAGAAACGGTAAATACCCCGATAAAGAACACACATACCATTAAGAACTGTGAAAGCGAAAAGAAAGCAGGAGTCGATTGATATGCCGATGGATACTCACCCTTCAAAGGACATCGTAGAGTCTTTAGGCGTTGAGCTGCGAGGAAAACTAATTGTACTCTGCATCACCGGTAGCGTCGCTGCCGTGCAGAGTCCTGAAATAGCCAGACTATTAATGCGCCATGGTGGCGAAGTGGTGACGGTATTTTCAGAGGCAGCTCATGAGATTATCCACCCATATTTGATGGAATGGGCAACCGGGAACCCAGTGATTACAATGCTAACAGGTAAAATAGAGCACGTTGCCCTTGCCGGAGAGCATGCAGAAAAAGCAGATCTAATCTTGGTGGCACCAGCAACCACTAATACTATTTCAAAAATTGCGATGGGCATCGATGACACACCGGTTACGTCGACGGTGACAACTGCATTTGGTTCCGGAATACCTATTGTCATCGTTCCAGCTATGCATGCCTCTATGTACAAACACCCTATAGTTCGAGAAAACATTCAGAAACTCGAAAAGCTGGGTGTGGAGTTCATCGGCCCCCGGATGGAGGAAGGAAAAGCAAAAATTGCTACTCCTAAAGAAGTGTTGAAAACTGTCCTAACAAAGTTAGCGAGACCTGCTGATCTGGCGGGAAAACACGTCCTTGTTACGGCAGGACCCACTCTCGAATATATTGATCCAGTCCGGATAGTGACCAGTAAAAGCTCGGGGAGAATGGGAGTTGAACTAGCCAATGCCGCTTACGAAAGAGGCGCTGATGTGACATTGGTGTATGGTCATGGGAAAATACCGCCTCCCGAAAAGGTCAGACTCATCCAAGTTGAAACCACGCAAGAGATGTATGATGCGGTCACCAACGAGTTGAAAAAATCCAATTACGACATTTTAATCGCAGCTGCAGCTGTGGCGGATTGGACTCCGCAAACTCGCCAAAAAGAGAAGGTTCCAACTGCGGACACAAAGACATTTTCAGTCACATTTCAACCAACTCCGAAAATCGTTGATGCAGTTAAGAACCTGCAAAAATCGATCTTCCTTGTGCTTTTCAAGGCTGAACATGGTGTCACAGACGACGAATTGATAACAAGGGCATACAATCGTTTAGTCAGTGCTAAAGGCGATCTGATAGTCGCTAATGATGTGGGTCGCCCTGGAGTGGGTTTTGGTACAGCTACTAACGAATTGTTCCTGATTGATAAAAAGAAGAAAGTGATCCATATCTCCAAAACGACAAAAACAGAAGCTGCGCATAAGTTACTCGATGTCATGTTGAAATTGTTACAGAAGAAGTGATACAGAATCTGTTTATGCAGATTTCTGGAGAGCCTTCCAAAGCGCATCTTCAGTGGGCTGCATTAGTTGTTTAATCGACCCATCAAAGTCGATTATCATTCTTTGTGAGGCATCAGCTACTAGACGCCCAATGACCGCCGCAGTGATTTTTTCCTTTTGTAGAACGTCTAGGATATGGGGTGCTTGCTTCCCTTCAACGGCCATGAGCATGGCTCCGCTAGCAATTAATTCAAGAGGATTAACGTCAAAAACCTGACAGATTTGTCGGGTTTCTTCTTGGATGATGATTTTACTTCGATCTACAATGAAGCCTAATCCAGACGCATTCGCTAACTCGTGAAGCCCATTCGATACTCCACCTTCCGTTGGGTCGTGCATGGCTCTCACGGCACCTGTGGACATTGCCGCAAGCGCCTCTGGTACAACACTGATCCTGTGAATGAACTGCTGCGCACGATTTACCAGTGAGGAACTGAGTTTTTGTTGCAAAATTGTAGCTCGTTCGGTAGCTAAAATTGCAGTTCCTTCAATGGCGGCCCCCTTGGTTAGAATAATTACGTTTCCCGGTAGAGCCTGGGTTGAGGTAACGTAATGATCCTGTTCTGCCACCCCCAGCATAAAGCCAATAATGATTGGCCTTTTCAGTTCAGGTGTCACTTCAGTATGCCCACCAATGATGCTGACGTTCAAACCTTTGGCAGCAGTATGCATCGACGCCATGATTTCTTCTAGTTGTTGAGCTCGGGAGTCTTCAGGGAGCAGAATCGTTGCTAGGAACCATCTGGGACGAATACCGAATGTCGCTACATCATTTGCACAAATATGAACCACATACGCTCCTATATTTTGAACAGCTCCGGTGATTGGATCTGTACTTGCGACAACAACTTGCTGACCTACACGGACTAGCGCTGCATCTCGACCGATTCCAGGACCATGTAAAATACTGGTGTCTCCTACTCCAAGAAAGGGGAACACATGTTTTTCGAGAATCTTTGGTGGGACTTTTCCTAATGGCAGGGTTGGCATCTAGTAGACACCTCTTAGGCATTCTGCAGGAAAATTGGCTTAAATGTGTGTTTATCACTATACAGATAGCTTAACAAGAAATGCACACAATCTTTTAAGGCGACGACCAAGAGGGAGTATTTGACGCTATCTATTGAGGGAAGTAAAGTTCGGTTGATATAATATGAGTCGTAGACATGGAACTTGGGTGTATGGGTGCCCGATTGTTGTTATGGCATTTGTTATTTTCTTTGTAATAATAAACCCAATTATTGCCGTCATGGTAGCGATCATCGCTGCACTCACAATTGCGATTATCTACATCCATCAATCAGATAGTCATGAGGAACCTCAATCCACAGCAGAAGAACCCGTTCTCACTCCAGACTTCACTAACGAAGTCCTTGTTCAGGCAGATAAAGGACTTTCGGTGTCTGAAGTTACCCCTTTTCCATTTCAAACCCTTGACGATGGTGAAAAAACAGAAGCAACTGCAGTTCTCCAGCAACGCATTGAAGAATTGGAAAGGCGCGTTCAATCACTTAGAGAAGAACTTGCAAGGGATCCCTCCTCAGTTGCTGCGACTAGGATTATACCTTCTGAAACTTTTGAAGAGAATGGCGAGAACGATGAAGAGGACCTTTCAGAAAAAGCCGTTCAACAATTATTAGAAACGCTTGAAGAGAAACTTGCGAAAGGCGCAATCACAGAGCAATTATATACGCGGTTACGCGACAAGTATATAGAAAGAATAAAGAAAACAAAACGGAAACGTGAAGCTTCTTCGAAGAAGCGGGGAAAAAAAGACTCTAGCACAGGTGACAAATAGGTCATGCCCAGTAAGCGAACGTCCGCGATAATCGGCCTTTGGGTTATTGTGGCGGCCCTAGTAATTGCTGATGCTTTCCTCTTTTCAGGATTTCTACTTGATAGTCTTTTCCCTGGGTTAGGCGGTATCGCAAACGTCTTAATTTTCGCTCTAATTCCCTTTATTTTTGCTAGTCTTTTACTCGATCGTCGCACAACC
>SMYP01000128.1 GCA_007050895.1 Candidatus Bathyarchaeota archaeon
GAGCTGGCTACAACCGACAAATCGTCGTTGGTCGTAAAACCCGAAGGAAAAGTTCAAAAAGGAAACGGTGATTGAAAATGATTCTGGAAATTATATCAGTAGGATTAATAATTTCGGCTTGTTTGGCGATTTTTCTTGAAGAAGCCGTTTACTCTGTTGTTGCTCTAGCAGTGATGTTCTTTTTAACCTCTGTACTGTATGCGCTTAGTGGCGCGGTTTTCGCTGCTGTTTTCCAGTTTGCGGTAGGCGCAGGAACATTAGCGATTCTCTTTTTGTCAGGAGAAATGTTAAGTGAAAAACCAGCGAAAGTGTCTAAGAAAACTCTACTTACGTTTGTTGCAGCTGGAGTGCTTCTATCATTGCCTGCGGTTTTCCTTTCTATTTCCAGTCAAACAGCAGCATTTTCTGGAGTCTCGTTTGAAGAAGCATTATGGAATTTGAGGGCTGTGGATATTGTTTTGCAGGGTTTCGTTATAATGACTGTAGCTTTGGGAATAGTCATAATTCTGCATGAGAAGAGGAAAGGTGGTAAATAATGGATTATGTTATTTTGTCATTAGTCTTACTGGCGATTGGTGTTTATGGTCTGTTGACTAAACGTGACTTGTTAAAAGTGTTTGTGTCTGTTGAGTTAATCGCCACAGCTGCCACAATGAATTTTGTTATGCTCGTGCCTTCTTTGGGTAAAGGTTTAGGAGAAGCCTTCTTGGTGTTGGCATTCGCTACGGACACTTGCGTGAGCGGCGTAATCTTGGCGTTGCTTGTGATTGTCCATAAGAAATATGGAACAAGCGACATAGGCGACTTGGTGAAAATTGAAGAAAGCAAAAAAGATGAGGTTGAAGTTTAATGTTATCTGATGTTACATCATGGCTTGTTTGGATATTTCCCCTGATCTCCAGTTTATTCGTACCTTTAATTGCCCATTTCAGCGAAAAGGCAAGAAACTATTTCGCAATAATAATCAGCTTGGTCACGGCTGTCTTGGCTGTCTCTCTAGTTCCCGACGTCTATTTTGCGACTGGAGAGACGATAGCCGCGTCCGCTTCTTGGATGTCGTCTATTGGCATAAACGGCATAAATGCAGGAGTCTTGCTTGATCCGCTCAGCGTCTTGTTCGCGGTTTTGGTTGCCTTCTTCGGCTTGATAATAACCATTTACTCCTTGGGCTATATGAAAGGTGAAGAAGGGCTAACGCGTTACTATTTTCTGTTGATGCTATTCATTGGTTCAATGATTGGTCTCGTCGTATCGGACAACTTTCTTCAAATGTTTATCTTCTGGGAGATGGTAGGACTCTGCTCTTATGCGTTAATATCCTTCTGGTATAATCGCCCAGAATCCATCCGTGCAGGCGCAAAAGTTTTCTTAATGACGCGTATAGGCGATGTAAGTCTGCTAGGAGCCATCGGTCTTATTTATGCCAGTTTAGGCTCGTTTTCTTTCAGATACGCAATCGACAACATTGCATCAATAGATCCCACTATCTTGGCTGCAATAGCTTTTCTAACGCTAGGTGGTGCTATTGCCAAGTCGGCGCAGCTTCCCTTGCACACATGGTTATACAGCGCCATGGAGGCACCGACATCTGTAAGCGCTTTACTTCACGCGGCAACCATGGTGAAGGCAGGTGTCTATCTGATAGCGAGGTTAATCTTCATACTAGGCCCATTGGCAGTTACGATACCGTTCTGGTTGCCTTCGGTAGCTTGGGTGGGGGTCTTAACCGCTTTTGTAGGTGCGACGATGGCGCTTTACACTCCTGACATCAAAGGAGTGCTTGCGTACTCAACAATCAGTCAACTGGGCTTTATGATGGCAGCTTTGGGTTCCGTTACTGTTGAGGCGGCTGCTTCCTTAGGGTGGTTCGCCAGCTTGTTTCACATGATGAGCCACGCTTTCTTTGAGGGGTTGGGCTTCCTGTTGGCAGGTGGCATAATTCACGCGCTTGGAACACGTGACATGAGGTTGATGAGTGGTTTGAAAAAAGCCATGCCCATAACTTTTGGGTTAAGTCTGATAATGATTTTAACTACCAGCGGATTGCCGCCTTTTGCAGGCTTTTTCAGCAAGGGCTTGATAATTACGAGCTTGATGGAAATTGGTGATATCTTGCAGATTGTTTTGATTTACGTTACAACTGCCCTCACGTTTGCTTACAGTCTTCGTTTCATGAAACTTGTTTTTATGGGTGAGGAGTCGGAGCATTTGAAGAAGCTTCACCCGCATGAAGCACCAAAAATCATGCTGTACCCGGCTGCAATACTAGCCATTTTGTGTATTGCTTGGGGTTTCGTTGGGCCTTGGCTGGGCGGATTTATGGGGGTTGAAGGGGAAGTGAGCTTGCTGGGCGCGTTTTTCAGCTTGGAAACGCCGATTTTCTTCGCTATTTTGGTTCCAGCTGGCTTAATTATATATTTAACTTACTACAAACAATCAGAAGTCATGATGAGATTCAGAAGCCGATCAAATCCATTAAAAACGATCTTGAAGCATGGTTACTTCTTTGATGACGTCTACGGAAAAATCACAGGCAAAGGAATAATGACGCTGTCTGACGGAGTGCGACGTGCGAACGAAACTGTAATGGGTCATGTAGCGAAACCAGCCCAGGGAATAGTGAACTTCGCAGGTCACTTAAGAAGTTTTGAAGCATTTTTCTCTGGTAGGCTACCGCAAGCAATAGCTAACGTGATGGTTAGAATAGCTCACGGTGTTCAAAAGTATCTTGACGTTTTGGCAGATGACTTGTTGAGAGTAATCGCTCATCGAACAATGCACGGTGCAGAACAGATGAAGAAAGTGCCTTCCTCATCTCTGCAGCATTACATAGCAGCGGCGTTGCTTGGATTCATATTGATCTTGCTTCTGATAATACTCACGGTGGGGTTATAGAAAAATGGCGTACTCTCTCCTGTTAGTGTTTATCTTGCCCGCTTTGGGCGTTCCGTTTGTTTACTTAGCTGGAAAAAAATCGTCACGAGCAGCTGCATTTCTAGTGGCTTTAATTGCGATAGCGAATATGGCGCTGCTGTTCACAACTGTCCCCGCGATTCTTAACAACCCAACCCATGAGTACGTTGAACCTTACGAGTGGATTAACATCTTGGAATCTGATTTCACTCTCTTTGTGGACGGCATAAGCGTGTCTTTAGCAATTATCACTACGGTTCTTATAGTCGTGGCAGCAATCTTCTCAGTAAACTACATGGAAGGAAAGAAAAACCTGCCTGTTTACTATTCTCTTTTGACGTTGCTTTCTTTAGGTCTAATAGGTGTCTTTATAACTTCCAATCTTCTGCTTTTCTATTTCTGTTGGGAGCTGATGCTTGTCCCCGCATACTTCATTATTGGCAATTGGGGCTACAGAGACTCGTATAAAGCCGCTTTCAAATTTTTTATATTCACACATGCCGGCGCAGTTTTCGTACTCTTAGGAATAGGTGCCATTTACATGGTCACAGGTACCACAAACATGTTTGACGCACAAGCTGCATTGGTGCAAAATATTCCGGGAATTGTTCCATGGATCCTTCTCTCTTTGACCGCTGGATTCGCTGTCAAAATGGCTGTTGTACCTGTTCACATGTGGCTGCCTGATGCGCACTCTGAAGCGCCCTCTCCCATGTCAGCGCTTTTGAGCGGAGTCATAATCAGCGCTGGGGCTTACGCGATTCTACGCTTGTCGCTGGGCGCAGTTTTGCCGGCTGTTATGGATGCCTCATTTGGGTCGTTCGGAATAGACTTTATGCATGGTTTGGCTGTTTTCGGGGTGCTTTCAGCCTTTTTCGGTTCGCTCATTGCACTTGTTGAAACGGACATAAAAAGAATAATCGCTTACTCCAGTATCGCTCATATGGGCTACGTCATGTTCGGGCTCTCACTCTTTCCAACTTCAACTGTAGGAGGAGTAATAACAATTACCGCAGCCATAACCGGAACAGTGCTTCACCTCGT
>SMYP01000158.1 GCA_007050895.1 Candidatus Bathyarchaeota archaeon
AGCATTTGAACCAGAAGCATTTGAACCAGAAGCATTTGAACCAGAAGCATTTGAACCAGAAGCATTTGAACCAGAAGAAACCAGTATTGAAGTTGAAGAGACTGAGGATGTTAAAAAGAAAGTTGAAGTTCCTGAAGACGCCTCTGAGTGCTCTCATCATCTTGGTTATCTGAGTGAAAAATCTTCAAAGGATCAGATACCAGATGAGTGTATGATGTGCAAGGAAATAGTCACTTGTATGCTGAAGAAAATGAATGCCTAGATCGATTTTTGGGACGTACATACATCATAATGAAACGCCAACTTTTCATCTACCTCACGGATAGAATATTGCACCATTGTTGTTCATTATGCAGGAAAAAGCGCTAAAATTTCGAATATAACTAATGCATTATAAACCGCAATAGATTACTAAAATTAGAAAAACTACATAATAAGGAGATTTTAGGTGTTAAATTGGAAAAATTTGGCGCTGTCTGTTAAGTCTTCTCTTCCGCCGCTTCTTCTACTTCCGCCGTAATCTCTTCGATAGGTTTAGGCGGTGGTGTAGTTGCCATTGTCCAACCGATCCATGCGCCTATGAACATTATTGCAACGAAAGCTATGAAAACTGGTAGCGCAATTATCCAGAATTTGACATCAGACACAGCAACCGTCAATCCAATATATCCAACAACATCTACGAACAGGTCTGGCATGAACAATGTCAGTATATAGCCAATGGCGACAAGCAGACAGACTATGAATATTGCTCCACCTATTGCTTGATCTTTACTCATTTATGTCTCACCATTTAATATGCCATGTTATTATCTTAAGCCATTTAAAGTTTACCATACTCGCCGATATAATCCTGATTACGTAGTTCCCATTTCCCATGCTGCTAGATATTTCTTCTGCTCGGCTGTGAGCTCGTCGATTCTTACTCCCATGCTCTTAAGCTTCAGTTCAGCAACGGTTTCATCTATGACTGCGGGAACCGTGTAAACTTTTGGTGGCAGCTTCGCATTTTTAGCCATATACTCTGCGCACAATGCTTGATTTGCGAAAGACATGTCCATAACTTCAGACGGATGGCCCTCCGCCGCGGATAGATTTACAAGTCTCCCTTCTGCCAACAGATGAATTTTCCTATCGTCTTCTAAAGTATATTCTTCCAAGTTTGGTCTTATTGTTCTTTTGGCTTTTGACAGTGATTTTAAGTCTTTTATGCTAATTTCCACATTAAAATGCCCACTGTTGGCGATTATGGCGCCATCTTTCATTCTCTGGATATGCTCTTTTCTTATTACGTTGATATCGCCTGTGGACGTTACGAATATTTCGCCCATAGGTGCTGCCTCAATCATTGGCATAACGCGGAAACCGTTCATTGCCGCTTCCAACGCTTTCAACGGGTTAACTTCAGTTACTATCACGTTTGCACCCATTCCTTGTGCGCGCATAGCTATGCCTCTTGAGCACCAACCATATCCGCCGATCACGAAAGTTTTTCCGGCTATAAGCGTGTTTGTGGCTCTTATAATTCCGTCTAAGGTACTTTGACCTGTTCCGTAACGATTGTCAAACAGGTATTTCGTATAAGCATCATTTACAGCTATAATCGGGTACTTGAGGCTTCCCACCTTTTCCATTGCCCGCAGTCGAATTACTCCTGTGGTTGTTTCTTCTGTTCCACCCTTAACGCTGTCCAAATCTTTTATCCGTTTCCTATGAAGCGTGCCAACGAGATCAGCCCCATCATCAAGAGTTATAGCTGGTTTGTAGTCCAACACTCTGTCAATACACTGGTAATATTCTTCGGTTGTCTGTCCTCGCTGCGCAAAAACATAAATATCCTTCTCAGCCAACGCGGCGGCAACGTCATCTTGCGTGGAAAGCGGGTTGGAACCGCATAAAGCAACTTTAGCACCTCCCGCCATCAACGTATCAACCAAAACAGCAGTTTCCTTAGTTACATGAAGGCATGCTCCTAACATCAACCCTTCAAGCGGGCGTTCTTTGCTGAACCTGTTTTTAACTTGAGTTAACACGGGCATGTGAGCTGAAGCCCATTCAATTTGTAAATGGCCTTGGGATGCTAAAGTTTTGTCTTTAACTTGATTGTCATTCATTTACTTTTCCTTCTTTTAGGAAAGATTCCTATCTGACTATTTAGCTTTACTTTTAATCCGTAGTAGGTGATTGCTAAAGAACCGCTACTTTCTTCTTGCCAAAAAGGTTAATTATGTTCTAGCTGAACTTTACGAACAGAGGTGTGAGTTTGAGGGAACTCTTCGCCGAGTTTATTGAAACCAATTTAGGACCTTCGACTTTACTGATCACGTGTGGACTTCCGGCAACTTGGAAAACAGAAACTTCAGTGGAAGTCTCAAGAATAAAGGGGTACCCAATTCTACGCAGCGACCTGCTTCGTTTGGAGGTTCTCAAGGGCGAGGACGTGTTTGACGCGAAAGTTGCTGGAAATATGAATAAACGATTGTCTGTTTATGATGAAATGCTACGTCGTGCAGAATACCTTGCGGGGAAAGGCAAGGGCATCATTTTGGATGCTACTTTTGTCACTCAGGAACTGCGTAGGCGTGCAGCCGAAATTGCAGCTAAGCACGATATGACTTTTGTAATACTTCAAACTAGCTGTCCTCAAGAAGTGTCGATTGCCAGACTTCAGAAAAGAACTAAAGAGAATTACGAGTCAAACGCTTTGACCGTGGAAGCATATCTTGCCAATAAGCGCAAGTTTGAACCGATTGACTTGGATAACTTAAAGGCGCTTTATCCAAAGCTCAAAATAGTACACTTGACGGTTGACACGTGCTACGATTCTCCGAAAAACTGGTATATTATTGGGATGGATAAAAGGTAACTGGCAATTCCATGATAATAGACTTACACATCCACTCGCAAAGCTCCGATGGGGCCTTCACTGCTAACGAAATATTCAAGGAAGCCAAACTCAGAAACATCAACTTCTTATCAATTACAGACCATGATTCAATTGGTTGCCAAGAAATGGCCATGGACTTGGCTGAAACAGCTGGAATACGGTATGTTTCAGGTGTTGAATTGAATGTCACTTTCTCGCACTGCAATTACAATAAGGGTAAACCTGTGTCACTGGATTTTTTAGGCTATAAGTTTGATGCAATGAACAAAGTTTTAAAAGATAAACTTCGCCAAATGCTTGAATATCGCGAAAAAAGAGCAACCAAAATACTGCACAATATTAATAAAGAATTTGAAAAAGAAGGTCTTGAAAAGCTAACAAAAGTCGATTTTGAGGAGATTCAAGCTTCCCTTGAAGGTGCGCTTGGGAGGCCTCACATAGCCGATTACTTGGTGAGAAAAAAAATTGTCAAAAGTAGACAGGAGGCTTTTGACAAGTATCTTGTGAAGTGTGATGTTCCTAAGTATCCGCTCTACCTTGAAGAAGCATCTACGATTATTAGGAACGCGGGTGGAAAAATAGTCTTAGCTCATCCTAATGATCCGCACGGGACTTCACTTGCGTCGCTGACCAAATCTTTGAGTGAACAGACAGACATAATTGAAGGATCAATAATGCCATACATTGATGGCGTGGAATGTTGGCATTCCAGAAATGACAAACGAACAACAAATCATTACGTGAAGTTTTCAAAAGAACATGGACTAATTATGACGGGAGGAAGTGACTGCCATCAAAAACCTGTTATCATGGGGACAGTTAAAATCCCCGAATGTGTGGTTGACCAATTTCTTAGTTGAACATTTTTACGTAGTTGGAAGCAAGTTTGAAATATGAGCGCGCTTCGTCTGTTGCTGCATTCTTTTCCTCAATATTTATGTTAAAGTCATTCAGTTTGAAACTGGTGACTTTTCCTCGAACGAATGCTCGATAGCACTTGTAGAATGGAAGTAGCTTTGGCAACTCTTGATCTCTAGAATATTCAACGTACTTTCTAACAAAAAAGTTGGAAAGATCAGTTCGTTTCTTGAAATCTAAATCCATCGCCAGAAAAGCAATGTCAGCTGCAACGTCGGAGTACCTAAATCTCTCATTGAATTCGATGGCATCAAAAATGTAAATTCTGTCTGTAACAAAAATATTGCCGGAATGGATATCGCCGTGACAGTCTCTAACTAGACTTTCCGACATTCTCTTCTTGAAAAGTACCGTGTTTTTCTTCATAAAACCTGCGACTTTGTCGCGGATAAGGTTGAAATCTTCGGAGGATATTGTTTTTCCGATGAACTCTTCAGTTTGTTCGAAATTTTCACTCCAATTGGTTTCTATTGTCGCCAAGGAGCCAAACATGCTTATTCTCTTGTTCGTTTCGGCTTTTGAATGAAATTCTGCTATGATTCTTGCTATTCTGTCAACAATCTTGTCGTCCACCTTGTTTTCTTCAAGAAGCTTGCTCATGATCTTCTCTTGAGGCATCCGCTTCATCTTCACAGAATACTCCACAGTTTCCCCTTCGCCTCTTATCTTGACAAAGCTGGCCTTGTTTATGGGAACAACCTCCAAGTACATATCTCCACAAAGTCGCCTGTTAAGTTTAAGCTCTTTTTCGCAGAAGAAATGCCTCTTTTCAAGCGTAGTGAAATCCAAGAACCCGAAGTTTACTGCTTTCTTCAACTTATAAACAAAATCTCTAGTTAGAAAGACAACTGATAAGTGTGTCTGAACCATTTCGATGTTGCCGGGGTCTTCTTCATAGGCTTCAGGCTTCATCAAAGCTTCGAAGACTTGCTTCTGATCTATCATGTGTATATCCTTTAAATTCTATATTCAGTTCTACCGTGAACAAATCTTCAGCGAATAATATATAGAAGTATCTGCACAAAAGCTCTCGAGATAGTTTAGGTAGAGTTTATGACATATTACTATTTTGGAATGAAAAGATAAATACAGATTCAAAGTCAGTATCATAAGGTGTACTGAGTGGATATTGAAAAACTGGAGGATTTGAGGACAGTTCTAAAGGAGACAGGCTACTCTAGCAAGGCGATAAATGAAATTCTAAGATGGTATAACTCCGAACACTAAGCTAACTTATAAAAGCAGAATTAGCTACTTACAACAATCCATTATCCCTTTCGTCTCTTATGAATAGCACATGATTTTCAAACGATGCAACTCACAGGACACGAGATACGGGATTACATAATTCTGGTGAAATTCCATCAGAATTTTATCCGTTATATACGGGAGCGGTAGCCTTTTCTCAATACAGTCGTGTGTTATGGAACTGAAGAGAAACGCAGATGACAGTTTCTCACTGTTTGTCGTATTTTTCGACTTCATTATTCATTATAACTAACTCTACGCCAGCTTGCTTGAACAGGTTGATGGTATCTGCGTCAGCGTGATAACGTTTTTCGCAGACTACGCGTTTGATGCCAGCGTTTATTATCATCATAGCACAGGTTCTGCATGGTGTCATTTTGCAGAAAAGTGTTGATCCTTCAAGAGAAATACCAAACCTAGCAGCTTGGATGATCGCGTTTTGTTCAGCATGAAGAGTGCGCACGCAGTGTTGAGTTATGTTTCCGTTATAATCAATCACTTTTCGCATGTCATGACCTGCCTCTTGGCAGTGAGGCAACCCCGCAGGAGCTCCAACATACCCTGTGGTCATAATCCGTTTATCTTTAACAATAACACACCCACATTTTCCGCGGTCGCATGTAGCTCGCCTAGCAATCGCTTCGCATAGGTCCAAGAAGTATCTGTCCCAATCAGGTCTTTTTTCAGTCAATGATTCTCATATCCTGCACAGCTTAAACATAGTCTACAAAACAACCTAATAAATCTAAATAACAGCTGCTTCAATGCCTTTTATATTTCACTTTTGAAAAACATGAATTTCTCTGCCGATTTTATGTCTCTCTTCAGAGTCAACAATTGAAGTCATCGTCATTAGATTTTCAGTTGAAGTATTATCTTTAGCGAAAACCTGTTTCTTAAAAGGATAAACTTGCTCAAAACCTGTCTCCATTGCTTTTTCCTCAATTCCTATGGTAACAGGATCCCCTGATCGCGTTTTAATATACGGCGACACCAACACTATCCGTCCACCCCTCTTCAACACTTTGTACGCTTCCTCCAAAAAACCATAATACAACGGCTCTAGTTTTTCAGCAATTCTTATAGCGTACGAAGAGGTAGGCACTTGACGCAGTGCCGGACCCAAATCAGGTTCTGTCGCGATGCAGTCAACCTGTTCCCAACCAATCTTCTGAGATAGCCTGTTGGCGTCTCCCTTAAGAACCCTGTACTCTGCGCTTTCTAGCGAGTATTCGCCTTTGAGCCACTCGATGTTCTTTATTGTCGCATCAACGCACCACCTGTTAATATCAACACCAATCACCTTAGCTCTTGATAATAAAGCCTCCTGGAGAACTGTACCAACCCCACAAAACGGGTCTAAGAAAGTTTTTCCTTCAGTACAAAATGAAAGGTTCACCAATATTCTTGCAAGCCTCGGAGGAATGGCGAAAATCTTACGCTGGACAGGTTTGCCAATATCACGTTTTTGGAACTCAAACGGGTTATGCACCGCTGTAGTGGTAGCGACAAACGTCTGATCTCTGTCGACGCAGAGCAATATCTCTAACTTGTTTTCCACTAGATTCTTCTTTAAAACTTCAACATGGCTCAACTGAGGCAGTTTTCTGCCTTTGGCGAAACCCATAAACTCCGATTTCCTACCGTAACCCGAAAGCTCCCGCTTAATGCTGCTTCCAATGAAACGTTGAATGACTTTGGAAAATGCACGCAGCCGCTTGTCTGCACAGTACACGCTCACTCCGAAGAGAGTCTTCCCAGACTTAGCTATAACCATCTTGCCCACCAAACCACTGGTTTGGATCATCTTGCTGATCTGCGCTTTTGCCTCTCGGTCCTTCTTAAGAAAAGCTTTCTTAACAATCTGTGTTGAAAAGTCGGTAGTTGACACACCGATTTTTATGATGCCTCCTAAGTAATCAATAATTGAAGCGGAATTTTTACCCTCAAGGTTTACGACAAAAAGCTCCTTTGATACTGAATTTATGGAAAATTTGACACTTCTAGCCTCGGCAAAAGAGGCAAGCTCCGCTAATGACAAATGCCAATTTTTTCCCGGAATTACTACTTGAAATCGCATGAGCTCACATGCTTAAATTGTGCTTAACTATATAAGCAAATGAACCAGCACCTCATAAAATCTATAGTAGCTTCGTAAAGAAAAGTTGAAGAAACATACAAAAATGTAGTGGGTATAGTTACAAATCGTTTAAATATCGCTTACTCTGTTATGCTAAAAAAGGGATGCCACATGCATGCAAGAAATTATCGGCCTGTAAGAGGTCAAGCTTACACTCGCAAAAAATTTGCGAAGGGTTTTCCACCCCCCAAAATCGTCAAGTTTACAATGGGGGACACTAAAGGAACCTTTGAGGTTGAAGCGAAACTTATAGCTTTAAAAAGAGCGCAGATCCGCCATAGTGCCCTAGAGGCAGCACGCGTGGCTACAAATCGCCTGCTTATGGATAAACTAGTTAATGACTATCTAATGCATGTTCTTCCATACCCACACATAATATTAAGAGAAAACAAAATGATATTTGGAGCTCATGCTGACAGGCTTCAGCAAGGTATGCGAAGATCTTTTGGAAAAGCAATAGGTACAGCTGCTCGTGTAAAACCCGAACAGACACTTATAACTGTTAAAGTTAAAGCTACTGCGGTTGACACCGCTAAAGAATCCCTAAAACGAGGAAGCGCAAAATTGCCAATCCCCTGCAAAATAATCGTTGAGAAAATACAATCTCCTGATATAGTCGATAAGACGGAGATGGGGAAAGCGTGAGCGCAACAACCCAACCAGACGTTTTATGGTTTGAGAAACTTAGAAACACTGATGTTCCGATTGTCGGAGGTAAGAATGCCAGTCTAGGTGAAATGATTAGCGCTGGAATGCCTGTTCCTCCCGGCTTTGCAGTGACAGCATACGCTTATGAAGAATTTATTAATCAAACCGGAATAGCCAAGAAAATCTATAAAATAATAAACGGAACAGTCACGGATCCAAATGATCCAAAACAGTATGATACGGCGTCAAAGAAAATACGTGAACTTATCGAAAAAACTCCGATGCCGTCAAATATAGCAGACTCAATAAAAGTTGCCTACGCAGAACTTAACAAACGTTTCAGTTTGAAAGATGCTTTTGTTGCTGTCCGTTCAAGTGCCACAGCAGAAGACTTACCTGACGCTTCTTTTGCAGGTCAACAAGAAACTTACTTGAACGTGAAGGGTCCAGATGAACTCCTTGAAAAAGTTGTGAAGTGCTGGTCAAGTTTGTTCACACCTCGTGCCATCTTTTACCGAAATGAAAAAGGCTTCGCACACGAAAAAGTTTTCATCAGCGTCGGCGTCCAAAAGATGGTGAACTCCAGAGCCGCTGGGGTTATGTTCACGATAAATCCAGTGACAGGAAAAACTGATGAAATTGTTATTGAAGGAAATTACGGTTTAGGTGAAACCGTGGTCTCAGGGGTGGTAAACCCCGATGATTTTGTTATCGATAAAAATAACTTGAAGATTGAAGAGAGACGCATCGCCAGAAAAACAGTTCAGTACATCCGTGACCCAAAAACGGGCAAAACAGTTCATCTGGATGTGCCCAAAGAAAAGCAGAAAGAACCATGCGTAAGCGACGAGGAAGTTATCAAACTCGCAAAACTAGCCCAGCTAATCGAAGCACATTATAAAAAAGCCATGGACATCGAATGGGCGATCGATGAAGATTTGCCTTTTCCTAAAAATATATTCGTGGTTCAAGCTCGTCCAGAAACAGTTTGGGGAGCCAAAGGCGAGGAATCATCACAAGTTGAAGAAGTAAAGGCTCAAGTAGACCTAAAAGTTGTTATTAAAGGAATTGCGGCTGGCAAGAGAGGCTATGGCTATGGCTTGGCAAAAGTTGTTTCATCTCCTGACGAAGCATCCGAAAAGATGCAGAAAGGCGACATTCTCGTAACAGAAATGACTAACCCGGATTTTGTTCCGTTCATGAAAATGGCCAGTGCAATAGTGACGGACAAAGGCGGAATAACATCTCATGCAGCCATTGTAAGTCGAGAGCTTGCCATACCATGTGTTGTAGGAACCGAAACTGCAACTGAAGTCTTGAAAACAGGTAAAGAGTACACCGTTGACTCACGAAACGGCATAATTTATGAGGGTATTTTGCGCGAAGCAACAGAAGCATCTGCTCAGACCGCTGGAGGCGTTTTTGCAGAAGCTGCACCAGTAACAGCCACAAAGATTTACATGAACCTCGGTGTTCCAGAAAAAATTGAAGACTACAAGACTTTACCCTTTGAAGGCATCGGATTAATGCGTACCGAGTTTATTTTAGCTAGCACGATAGGTGAACACCCGCTGAATTTTGTTGACACTGGGAAAAGCCAGGAGTTTGTAGATAAACTGGCAGAAGGCGTAGCAACCGTGGCAAGAGCAATTCAACCGCGTCCCGTTGTAGTGCGTTTGAGTGATTTCAAAACCAATGAATACCGAGAGCTCAAAGGTGGGGACAAATACGAAATTGTTGAAGAAAACCCAATGCTTGGTTGGAGAGGCTGTAGCCGCTACATCAGCAAGTGGTACCAAAAAGCTTTCAGGCTTGAATGCCAAGCCATCAAGAAATGCCGAGCGGAATGGGGTCTCAAAAACGTTTGGGTTATGCTTCCTATGGTTCGTACACTTTGGGAAGCTAAAAACGTTCTTGGCATCATGAAGGAAGAGGATTTGGAGCGTTCACGTGACTTCAAGGTGTGGTTCATGGCGGAAACTCCTTCCATAGCCATAATGGCAGACGAGTTTTCCAAGCTGGTTGACGGCTTTTCCATAGGTTCCAACGACATGACTCAGGGTGTTCTTATGATTGACAGAGACTCGGAACGATTGGGTCAAATGGGCTACTTCGATGAAAGAGAACCTGCCGTGAAACGGATAATCGCTCATCTTATAAGAACCGCCCATGAGAACGGTTGTACAGTATCAATATGCGGTGAAGGTCCATCAAATCTACCAGACTTTGCCGAGTTTCTCGTTCGTGCTGGGATAGACAGCATATCAGTTAACAACGACGCTATTTTAGCCACGAAAAAGCAAGTTGCAAGCTTGGAACAGAAAATAATTCTTGAACGTCTCGCAGAGCAAGCTGCATTAGCCGCTGGGCATCCAATTAAAAAGCCAAAGCAAGATTGGGAATGGACGCCATAACTTTATAGGATCGCAAGCATTGCGGACGTTAGGCTTTTTTCTTTCTAATATTCACTCACTCAAACGCCGATTTGCAGGAGAATAAGCATGAAAGGGTTCGATTTCGAGGAAGAGCTAATAAAACAAGAAATCGTTAAGCTCGGTGCAAAACGTGTTCTATTACAGATGCCTGAAGGATTGAAACCTGAAGGTCCAAGCTTAGTCAAGATCATAGAAAAAACAGGTGCCCTTCCAATAATCTCCGCTGACCCCTGCTACGGTGCTTGCGACTTAGCTACTGCTGAAGCAGAAAGCCTAGGAATAGAATTGATAGTGCACTTAGGACATTCAAAACTATTGAAACATGAAAAGATTCCAACTGTATACGTAGAAGCCAGAGCAACCGTAACAGTTGCTACGGCTCTAGAAAAAGCCGTTCCGCTGCTGGACAACTACGACAAGATAGGGTTAGCGACCACTGTGCAACATTTGCAGATGCTTGATGAGGTTAGGGAAAGTCTTGTTCGCAATGGAAAGACTGTGATGGTAGGTGATGCTGGACATGCAACTTACTCGGGGCAAGTGATTGGCTGCGACTACAGCAACGTCAGGGCAGTAGCTAAAAGCGTTGAAGCTTTCCTCTTCATTGGGGGTGGAAGGTTCCACGCGTTGGGTATAGCTTTAAGCACCCTTAAACCTACGATAATCGCCGACCCCTACGAAAACATAGCTTACTCTATAACTGAAGAAGCGCAGAAAATGATCAAACAACGGTGGGCATGCATAGAAGAAGCGGGGCACGCTAGAACCTTTGGTGTGTTAATCGGTTTAAAACCAGGACAAAAACGTCTTGATGAAGCCTTGAAAATCAAGGAAACCGTTGAAAAAAACGGAAAAGCAGCTTTCCTCTTTGCAATTAGGGAAGTCTCTCCAGAAGCGCTAATGGAGTTTCCATCCATAGACGCCTACGTTAACACCGCTTGCCCACGGATTTCTCTTGAAGACCCGTCGAAATTCCTCAAACCTGTATTAACAATTAACGAATTTATGGTGGTCGCGGGCGAAACTTCATGGGAAAGCTTGCTCAAAAACGGCTTATTCCAAAATTAGAATTGGAACTCTTTCTGTCTCAGATAGAATCCCAACCTTCTCCCAAGGCATATCTTGAGCAGTACACAATCTCAGAGGCTATTGCCGCGATGATGCTTTATCTAGCTGCGTATAAAAACGGTGATATTCTTGGCAAAACAGTTCTGGATTTAGGTTGCGGTACTGGTAGACTCGCCCTCGGCGCTTCCTACTTGGGCGCACAGTTTGTCATAGGTGTTGACGTCGATAAAACAGCAATAAGAACTGCTTCCAAAAACTCGGAAAGAACGGGATCCAAAACACTTGTTCATTGGGTCCTTGCTGACATTGAAGCGGTAACAGGCAGCTTTGATACAGTGCTGCAGAATCCTCCTTTTGGTGTGCAAAAGCGTTCTGCAGATCGAAAGTTTCTCGAAAAGGCTTTGGAGGTTGGCAACGTAATTTACTCGCTTCATAAACATCCGGTTACAGATAAGCAGTTGATACGCCGACTCAAGGCAAATCCTGGTGGTCTGCTGCAGGTTGAGCCTTCTCCGTTCATCGAGAACTTTGTTGAGCGCCGCAATGGTCTAGTTGAAGCGGTTTATGCGATGCACATGACTATTCCACGCATGTTTGATTTTCACACTAAAATGAAACATGATTTTGTTATTGATCTATACCACATAAAGAAACGCGCACGGTGAGATGGGTGTTTTGCAGCGCCTTTTTTAGAGCGCTTATCAAAAGGTTTATTGAGAAGCATAGAAACTTAGGATATACCCGTTCAGAGAACCCCTCTGTATCGTTCATAGTTAGCAATAAAGGGAAACAGCATGAATCAGAAAGCGTCTGGAAATAAAAGTGGCAATTTAGTGTTACCTGGAGAACGCTTGGGTGTCATTGAAGAATTCATTCCGGATTCTGGAACATACGTGAAAGACGGTGTAATATACTCCAAGGTTGTTGGTCGCGCTTTAATGGATTTGCTGAGTAAACGCGTCTCTGTCTATCCATTAATTAATAGATCACCCGTTCCAAAAGTCTCAGCCACAGTGTTAGGGCAAGTTGGCAACGCTCAATCTGACAATGTTTTGGTTAGAATTTTCAAGATAGGCTCCAAGAGGGTTTCAGGTATTTTCACGGGGATCCTCCACATTTCTGACGTGCAGGAGCGCTACGTCAAATCTATGACTGACGTGTGTAAACCGGGTGACATAATGCGAACTAAGGTCATAAGCAATAAGAATCAGGTTTTCCATCTTTCGACTAACGACAAGAGTTTAGGTGTGGTGTACGCTTTTTGTTCACGCTGTTCAAATCTGCTGGAACAAAAACGACACGAGATGAAGTGCCCGAAATGTGGCAATGTTGAAAAACGTAAAATCGCTTTAGATTATGGAAAAGAGGAGATATGAGTAGCTTGAAGGTTAATGTGTTAAAGAAAGAAGCTAATGAGCTTAAAATAGAAATTGAAGGTGTAGGGCATGGTTTCTGTAACCTATTGCAGAAGAAACTTTTGGAAGACGCGAACGTGGACTTAGCTGGCTACGATATACCGCATCCTTTAGCGTCAAACCCCGTGATATATGTTCGAATGAAGGGGAAGGCGAAACCTGAGGATGCATTGATTGAAGCGGCAGAGAAAGCCCGCGAAATGAATAGCGAGTTCAGCAAGGAATTGAAGAAAGCCCTTAAATCTTAACTTTTTTCGTTATTTTATCAAGCCTCTATGTTTCCAATATTTTTTAGTTATCTTTCAAAGTTGTAGGCTGCAAGATTTTAGAAGCTGCGTTAAACTTATAAAAAGTTGCATAATACTTAGAATCAAACCAGTAGGAAAAACACTTTTGAGCTGCAAAAGTTTTCGCATTATAAAGCCTGAAATTCGCGTTCTAGGGATAGACGACGGTGCATTTAAGCCACATGTTGAGAGTCAGGTTCCTGTCATCGGCGTTGTTTTTAGAGGAGGCTTCTGGATTGACGGAGTAATGCACACCAGCATAGAAGTAGATGGTTTTGATGCCACCGAAAGAATAGTCTCTATGATCATCGGCTCATCTCACTATAAGCAGTTGCGAGTGATAATGTTGAACGGTGTAACTTTCGCTGGATTCAACATAGTTGATGTTAAAGCGCTTAATGTTGCGACGAAGCTGCCTGTTATAACTGTGACGCGTGAAAAACCTGATTTTGCCGATATTCATAAAGCGCTCCAAAATCTGCCTAACAGTGAAAGGCGGTGGAAAGCAATTCTCAGCGCGGGAGAACCTATTGAAGTCTCCACCAAAAGCGCCAAAACGAAAATATATATGCAAACCGCTGGTGTTTCTCGAGAGGACGCGCAAAGAATTTTGCAATTGACTTCAACTCGTAGTAATATTCCAGAAGCCTTGCGGGTTGCGCATCTAATTGCGTCTGGAATAAGCCATGTATAGCCTTGGAATTAGAAAAAGTTTAAAAGAGACCATGCAAAGGGAATCCAAAACGTAACACGGAGTAGTGAATCATGGAGTTCTGTCCGAAATGTGGTTCTCGTCTTGAATTCAAAAAACCAAAGACTGACAAAGCAGCATCCTTAACTCTTGTATGTCCGAAATGCGGATATAAAAAGCAGGAATCAACCAACAAAATTGAACCCAAAAACGCTAAGGTAATTCAGCATAATCCCCAACAGTTTGTGGCTGTAATCGGCAAAGAAGAACAAAAACTTAGAACTCTGCCTACCGTTCGAATCGAGTGTCCAAAATGCGGAAACAACACTGCTTATGTCTGGCAAGTACAAACTAGAAGCGCTGATGAATCTTCGACCCAGTTCTTGCGTTGCACAAAATGTAACTATACGTTCAGAGAGTATAGCTAAGTTTTTGCCCTCTCTGCATTAATCAAGGCTCCTAGGCGAATATTTTCTTAAGAATGTCTCTTTCTACTAGCATTACTTTTAAGTGCCTAAAATCTTAATAACATCTCTGTGTAGCATTAACCGAGGAAAAAGGACATGTTTAAACTTAAGGTATCTGATGCCAAACTTTTAAGAGACATGGCTGCTGCCATAGCAATTCTTGTAGATGAAGCTACCTTCAAAATTGAGCCTGAAGGCTTGAAATTGCGGGCAATGGATCCATCTCGGGTTGCCATGATTGATTTCGAATGGCCTAACACAATTTTTGAGGAATACGTTTGTGAAACGCCTTCGAAGATGTGCATAAACATTAGTGAGTTGTTGAGGCTTCTAAAACGAGCTGGCAAGGATGAGGCAGTAGAATTGTCTCTTGACGATAAAACTGGGCGTCTTCAGATCAAAATAACAGGAAAGTATAGCCGTAACTTTAATATGCCGACGCTAGAAGCCTCAGAAGAAGAGGTTCCAACGCCTAAAATATCCTTTAATATAAAAGCAAAAACCACAACGCAAGGGCTGAGTCAGGCAATAGAAGATGCACAACTCGTAAGTGATCATGTCCGAATAGAGGCAGATGCAGAAAAGCTGCTTCTTAATGCTTCAGGGGACTTAATGGGGGCAACAATAACCCTTCAAAAAGAAAGCGATACACTGCTGGAGTTGGAGGTAAAAGAGAATTCAAAAGCGACTTTCAGTTTGAGCTACTTATCTGAAATCATAAAAGCCGCGTCAGCCACATCTGAAATTGCCACGCTTGAATTTTCAACCGATATGCCAGTGAAAATAGACTTTCAACAAACAACTGCTGGAAAATTGACTTTCTTCCTTGCACCAAGAATCGAAACCGAATAATAAGAACGTAACACGTAAATGGAAACAGTCAAATTCCCCGAGAACGACTTAGCCAAATATCCCTTTCTGAAAGAAACTGCCACCTATCTAAAAAACTAGAATTGAAAAAGCATCCTTAAATGAAAATTCGGAGCGCTATTCATTCAAAATAAATACAACAGAAGATGAATTAAAACTAATAGAAATCGGCCTTGACTACGCCACAAAAATAAATGGGGCAAAACCGTTCAGAAAACGAAAATAAACCTTCTCTTTTTACTTATATAAAATCAAGAACCTTCTATCTTAATGCTTAGACAGGTTTTATATTCATTGAAAAGAAGTATGAAGTAATTGATGGGTGATAGTATAACAGTAGAATTTTCCAAATTGACAATATCGGATTCTCTCAAGTATCCTTTTTTGCCAATGGCTAGGAAATTTATTGCCAATTTAGGATTAGATTTTGATACAATTACGAGCTTGCCAGAAATTAGAAACCGCGCAAAACAGAGAATATCTTCCACCTTTTTGTCTGAAAACGATTTTTCTGAAAAAACTGGCAAATTCTATCAAATTGAAACTGCGATATACGCTTTAGCTATTCTTTACCTAACAGGAATAGCAGAACCCATTTTAACTGAAAAATTTGCTCTGTTTGAAGCACAAAAAGTGAATAGACACCTAAAAAATGAAAAAAATAGTGACATCATCCTTGAAATTGCCAAAGCATTTAATTGGAATGTTAAGAAGAATGATGACGGTTCTTTCGCGGTTCATTTTGCTAAATTTCTAGAAACCTCAACAAGAGGACGTTTACACCATGACTCAATTTGGAAGCTGGTTAATAGAATACTGGAAAAAGGGTTAGTACGTGTATCACCTCGTGAATTGGCACGACTTCTTCAAGAGGATGTAAAAAATCAAATAGAGAAAAGTGCTAAACAGGAACTTGGGAAAGTTCCAGAGCAAATTCAAAATGACATAGACGAAATAAAAGCAGATTTTTTGAAAAGAAAACCTCAGTTTGAAGAGGTTCTCCAAGTAATTAAAGCCCAAGAGTCTGATTATCCTCCTTGTATAACAGCTCTAATGAACAGGACTTCAGAAGGACACCATCTATCACATGTTGAAAGATTCACTTTAGTTACGTATTTATTGCGTCAAGGCATAAGCGTGGATACAATTGTAAAGATGTTTTCAAACGTTTCTGATTTTAAAGAAGACAAGACGCGATATCAGGTTGAACATCTTTCAGGTGTAAGAATGGGAAAAGAACCATACATGCCTTATAATTGCTCTTCACTTCAAACCCATAACGTTTGCTCAGGGGCAAACAACCCAATATGTCGAACAATTAGAAATCCCCTATCCTATCATCTAAGAAAAAAAGGTTTACCATTAGTCAAAAAGCGAAGAGGCCGTTAAAATTATTAAACACATTCTCCTAATCGCCCATAGATTAACGGTATTTTACTCACACTCGCTTCGCTCGCGTTCGTTCAAACATCTAATTGACACGGGGCTTAGGCTTGCTTCAGACTACTTTTAACTGTGTACTCCGCTTTTATGCCCATATTCCGTCACTGTTCTCCTGGGTAAAATCAACTTCTCGTGAGTTCAAATGTGCCTTCGT
>SMYP01000054.1 GCA_007050895.1 Candidatus Bathyarchaeota archaeon
TCAAGCACGCTTATAGTGACATCGACGCCTGTCGTGTTTGTGGGTCTGGGTTGTTGCATGTAAACGTACTCCATCCATAGCTGCTGGCTTTCCTCAGACACGCACGGTAGACCATTCGGGAATCGTGCAGCCTGAGCCTCTTGCAGTGAACCAGCAGAAATATCCGTGATTGTACCTCTTACCGTCACTGGAGTTTCGGCTGTCACGCCAACGCTAGGCGCATCAACTGTCATCCTAGTAGGTCCTTTACCCCATGCATACAATTGATTATCATACGCGTTTAATGTTACCATAATGCCATCTGCGATAGCTGGATTGCTGGTAACGTCGAAAGCAGTTATACTCCAGACTACTGAGCCGTCAGTAAGGTTCAGAGCCATTTGCTGAGCGTGGTGGAAAAGCGGTGGACTGTACATGTGACCTACTGGGATGAATAACTTGCCGTCGGCAACTGTTCCTACGCTGAAGGTCCAGAAGGGCCATATGCCATAGGGTGACTCGTAGCCTGCAGATGGTGAGTGGTATTCCCAGTTAAAAGTACCCGTAGCCATATCGATCGAATAAGCGTCGCCTCCATACGTCCACGTTAAGAGCGCGCCGTCAGGTCCTGGTGAGTATCTTTGTCCGAGCGAGCTGAAAGAATTAACGTTTGGCATCGGTTTTGGTCCCCAAACCTTCTGTCCATTGGCAAGACTGAAGCCAGTGGCTGTTAGCTCTGCAGAGTCAAACTCTACCCAAACACCGTTACCCATAGTCTCAGCTCCAACAAGAACCCTGGAGTTTACGACTTTGGTTTGATTGATTGGGCCCCAGAGCAAGTGTCCGTCGACTGAACTGTACGCTGCATAAACATACCATCCTCCTTGGAAGTAGGAAGATTGACCGCTATAGTATGACATTAGTACTGTTTCGGATTCTTCGTCAATTCCAACAACACTCAGAGATATGCGATTGCCATCAATTTCTGTTGCTATTGGTACTGACCATTCGACTCCGTTTTGGAAATCATATATTCCGTCTTGTGTAGGTCTCCACTGCCAAGCATTGTTGAGATCACCACGTCCATTGGTTCCTCTTAGAATTGTTCTGGTGGAATTCCATACAGTGAGTGAACGTTCTCCTGTTGCGTAACTGGAGTTTACATAGTAGCCGATTAGACCACCGTGGTCATCTAGAAGAAGCTTGTTAAAGCTGGATCCATTGACGATAGTGAGGATGTAGTCTCCTGTCATGGCATCGTACATGCTGTAGGATACTCCAGTTGTTGCTGAGGCGAAGTAATCGCTGTCTCCAGTAGCCCATAAATATGCTCTGCCGCCGTATTCGTTAGGGGATAGATAGTTCATTATTTGGCCGCATCGCAGAACGTTCCCTGTGTCTTTTGTCCATACTGTTTCTCCAGTGTGTAGGTTTACTGCTTTCCAGCCTGCAACGTTAGCGGTAGAGCCTGGATACATTGTGTAGTAGAGTATACCATGGATGATTATAGGCGCGAATTTTGGTTGGTACTGCGAAGTTGACCAATAGTTGCTTTGCTGCGAGTTGCCGAATTCTCCGCCCATAGTGCCTCCGAACGCAACCTGTTTTGTCCACATAATGTGTGGACTGTTTGGTGCAGTGGTATAGGGAGCATAAGATCCGTGAGAATCATATTGTCCGGTGTTGGCGAAGGTTGATGGTTGAAGGCCAAGCCAGTTGCCGCCGATGGCTGCCCAGAGATCATTGTTTTGACCGTAAATTGGGCGAGTCCAATATTCAGTGGGAAGCGGAATTACCGGTGCCCAACTGATCTGTTCCTCTTGCACTACCAACTCAAAAACTTCGCTTTCGCTAGGTTCGTAGTAGTCACCAACGTAGGGGTTGGTTGATGGGAGTCCGTTGGGTGTGTTTTCTCCCAGTAGTGTTTCTCCAGTATATTTTAGTTGGAATTTCCATGTGCCGACTTGGTCTGGCGTGTATCTTGTGCTTGTTCCTCCGGTGTCGTCTGATGTGAATGGGCCTAGTGTTTCTACGTGTCCGTCTGGGTCTGTGACTTCAACTGTCAGGCCGTGCCATCTGTCGCCGTATGCTCCTGAAGCTGTTGGCGGGGGGACGTTTAGCCAGAAGTTGACGTTGACTGGTTGTCCTACGCCAGTAGGATTAGGAGCGACGTTGACGTATGAGAATGTTGGAAGATCCCATGGTGGATCATGTGCTTTGACGGGCAATGAAGCAAGTGAAGTAATCATGGCGAACATTAGAAAAACTGAAACCGCAATAGCAATTCTTTTCTTAGACATTTTTCTCTTCTCCTTTTTTAGTTTGTGTTTGAGTCTTACCTTCAGATTATCTATTAAATTCTGGTAACAACAGTTCGTTGTGATTGCTAGCTTAAAATAAGAAAAACTTAAGTAAAAGATAGAGTAGTAATCGCGGGGGAAGAGGATATACGTCTTTCGAAGAGGACGACGCCAATAACCTAATTGGCATTGGTTTCACAAAGAATCAAGCCCGAGTCTATTTGACACTACTAAAACTAGGTAGGTCCGAAGGAAGGAGTCTATCAAATATTGCGAATATTCCAAAGCCAGTAGTGTATAGGACTCTCGAGGAACTACAAAAGATGGGCCTAGTCGAAAAAGAAATAGCCTTTCCATCCAAATTCAAAGCTACACCTCTCAAACAGGGACTGCAGATCCTACTGAACCAGAGTCTTGAACATTATAATGAAAGACGCGGCAGAACAGAACAATTTCTATTGAAAAAACAACATTTGGACGAGGAGAACTTTAGGGATAAAGAATATAGGCTAATCTCCATCGAAGGAAAGGATAGAATAATTCAAACAATTAAGTCACAACACGCGAAAGCCTGCAAATTTGTAGATATTCTATCCACAATGAATCGTTGGTTGCATATATTCGATTGCTGCTTTGAAAACTACACAAAAAATTTGGCTAGAAATGTTCACTACCGAATACTTATAGGCAAAGCCGAAAGCAAAGCTGTTTTTCCAGATGAAGTAACTAGACTCTTGTCTGACCCAAACTTCGAATTGAAGGTTACTAACACTACTCTTGTCAACAACTTTGGCATTTTTGACGGTGAGGAAGCTACATTTAATTTCTTTCCATCAAAACCTTTGAAGGAATCACCCATAATATGGACAAACCATCCAAGCTTCATAGCTATGGCCCAAGACCATTTTAACAAGCTTTGGAAATCAACACGAAAATACACTCTGAAGAACACTCAAGCGCGCGCTAACCATTAAAATAGTGACATCTCCACTCAACATGAGACTCATCTTAATCCCTCAACTGTCTAAGGAAACCAAAAGTGCAAACAAAAACATTATGAACTAAGGCATCTTTTCTACTTAGTTGCAAAGAAATATTCCTACGGTAGAGAGAGCGCTAAAATGAAACTCAATGTAAAACAAATTGCTCGGCAGAGAGTCCAGATTCTGTTTCAGCAAGCCAAAAAAGTGTATAATGATAATCCCCAGCTCTCTAGCCGCTACATAATAACTGCCAGAAAAATAGCTATGGCCGCAAAAATACCTTTTCCAATATTGTACAAGCGCCAAATCTGCAAAAAATGCAATACACTACTCGTGCAAGGCGACAATTGGCGAATTAGGATAAGACAGAAAAGAGAACCCCACGTGGTGATTACATGTCTAAGTTGTGGCCACAAAACGCGTATACCGCTCAAGAAGAAAAAGGAAGAAGAAAAAGTTGATTGAGATAACCACCCGAATGAAACGCCATGTTCGGCATAAACTAAAGGATGAAAAACCTACCATATGGATCGGCAAAGACGGCTTGACTCCCCAGATCTCAGTTGAGATTGAAAAACAACTAAACAAACACAGAATGCTTAAAGGCAGAATCCTTAAAAGCGCTTTGCAACAACAAACAGCGAAGACCATCGCAACAAAAGCCGCCGAAAACGCCGAAGCCGCGCT
>SMYP01000087.1 GCA_007050895.1 Candidatus Bathyarchaeota archaeon
ACTGAGGTGCCAAAGGGAACACCATTATCTGGTGCACTAACAGTCGTTGCAGTGGGACCTTTGCCTATAGCGTATATCCGCTGATCGTAAGTATCCATCGTAGCAATTATACTATCTGCAATAATTGCCTGTCCACCCCAATCGGTTGAACGAAACGCTCCAGCAATAGAGAAAACTTCTTCACCAGTTTCCATGTCAAGGCAGACAAAGGGTGCACCACGGGGTAATGGATTAACAGGCGAGTGCTCACTCTGTCCTAAATAGAGTTTACCATCAGCAAAGAATAACGGTTGCAGAGACCAGTCATTAGCCCATAAGACCTCGTTCAAAGGATCTCGATAGCTATAGGTCCAAAGTAGCTCACCTGTTTTCACGTCATAGCAGTAGGCTTTTCCACTCATACCCAATGAGATGAACTTGCCGTAAGCAATGGCAGTGTGCATACCAAATATGTCCAGATAGAACTGTTGTGGAGTTGGTCCCCAAATCTTGTTTCCGGAATCAAGGTCAAAGCCATAATGCACCATTTGTTCTTTCGCCCAAAGAGTAAACACGCGATCTTCTACGCTCGCATCCATAAATCCTACGGTTAAGTCAGCACTCGGACGTGGCCAATCTTTTTGGTAAAGGATTGCTCCTTCATGTCCAGGTCTAAGGTCTATAGCCCATACTGAAATGGGGTCACTTCCCAAGTGCGTGAAACCCTCAGCGGTAGAACCTACAGCAATGTCTTCAAGAAAGACCGCGTTGACACTTCCAGGCAAACCTGCTGGTATGGTCTTATTCCACATGTAACCATTTCTTCCGTCAAAGTAGGTTTGCGTGTTAGCTGCGGAGCCCCAACTGCCTTCTGTAGCGACGACTTTGGTTGAGTTCCATAGCGCTATCCAGCCTTGTGCTAGGTTAATATCGTATATGTAGATTTCACCGTTAGGACCGTATATCCTACTGTTGGGGGTGTTGAGTCCGCCTGAATTAGGTACATTGGTTATGCCGAAGGCGAATTCTCCGGTGAAAGGATCATAAGCGTTCCAGTTATATTGTGTTTGGAAGGTAGCGAAGTTCATGGTTTCTTCGATTTCCCAAATGTATGGGAATACACCGTGATAGTTGTAGGAATCCCAATAGAGCGTTTGTCCGAAGGTTAGTCTAGTGTTGTTTCTGAACCATAGTTCCTCTCCAGAGCGTAGATCTACTGCCACAATTCCTTGTTGTTTCCACATGTTTGGAACAAAGAAGTAGGGCAATATCGATCGGTATGTGTATCTGTTGTAGTAGAGTATTCCGTTTATTATTACTGACGTTCCTCCGCCATAATCTACACCATCCCAGTCTCCGAATTTGCCTTCATAGGCATCTCCGCTTTCAAATGAATGATCACCGAGTTCTCCTCCTGCAAGACCTCCTGTAGTTATTGGTTTTGCCCATAGGATGTGAGCGGTTTCCGGCGCATCATCGTTATTAAGCGCAAGTTTGTTGGGTGGTATAGCCAACCAATTTGCCGAAATAGATGCCCATTCTCTGAATTGGGCATCTATTGGGCGTGTCCAATATTCAGTAGGAAGAGGAATACCCGACCAAAACTGTTGCTTCTCTGAAGTTACAATAAGGTCTACTACTGGGCTGTCGCTAGCTTGGTAAAGTACAGTTTGATTTTCCAGAGAAGGATCAAAAATTGGGGGAACATACCAAGTATATTCTTGCGCAGGGAAGTGTGTCTGCAGTTTGTAGGTGCCTTCCATATTAGGCACATAAGTAGTACCTGTACCGCCGGTTGCGTCAGTTCTGAACGGCCCCAGTGTTTCAGTAGTGCCATCTGGCTTTGTAACTTTTATGGTGAGACCTTCCCATCCATCGTACACTATTCCTGTGCTGTCAGTGATTCCAGTGTGAAGCAAAGTCTGCTCGCCGACGCCTACAGGGTTGGGCGTTGCACCAACGTAAGCATAAGTTTTTTTCGTGAGTGATGTTTGAGCACTAGCAGTTGGCAAAGCAAAAATTGAAAAAGCCATAGTTACCATCAGAAATACAACAATCGCAGCATTATTCCTGTCTTTGTTCATTTCTCTTTTATCTCCCAAAATTATTACACATTACTGTGCATGCCTTTTCTTTCTGTATAGCTTTCATATTTATGACTTTCCAAAAAACTGATTTCCATGAAGCGCCCACGCTTGTCGCATTTTATGAAATGATATAAATGCGTAAAGATTCAAATGGATACGTGAAATAAAATTAAGAGTTTGCATAAGCAGCTTCAGCAATTTCTTTAACTTCAGACTGTTTGGCTTATAGCTTTCCTTTTTTCAATAAATCCTGTTGAGGCACAAAATGTAGTTTTGGTTTTAGAGTGGGATAAACATTGGCCGACATACTGGGTTGGGGGAACCTGCAACTTCGGAACTCACAACTTTTTTTTGTTGGTGATGTGGACGATGATGGAGTTGTAGAACTCTTCACCGAAGGAATGACCTACAGGGGTGATTATTATGATGTCGACGAAGTAGAAGCTCCATTCGGCGTCAGATGGCTTGAGTGCGCGCTAATAACGTGCTTGTCACCGGCGTTTCCTAAAAATTTCTGTTTATTAAGGTTATCTTAAATAGACGGGAAGACAATGTACGGTAAATCCTGAATATAGGTTATGAATGACAAAGATGACAAAAGAAAAGAGATCATTGCTAGCTTTGTGTGCTGTTGCATTAATAGGTTCATTGGGTTTAATACCCATGTTTTTCGGAGTTCTGAGAACTACACCAGTCACTGGCAGCTTGATTCGCGTTGCATGTGTAGGTGACAGCATCACCGAGGGTTCAGGATACACAAGAGACTTGCAGAACATGCTCGGAGCTGAATATCACGTCAGAAATTTTGGAGTTTCAGGATCTACTGTATTGGCAAGCTCTGATAGACCTTATATGTGCCAAAAAGAATATAAAAGCTCGCAAATTTTTCTACCTGAAATAGTTGTAATAATGCTTGGAACCAATGATGCTCGAGCAAATCTTTACTACTCCATCAACAATTTCTCAGTTGAGTACAAGAAAATGATTACAGACTACCAAGCTCTCGTCAGCAAACCTGAGATATGGCTAGTGACGCCCCCTCCGATTTCAGAAAACGAACTCGACTTAAAAAACCTAAATCTGGAACAGAGAATAATCCCACAAATCGAGCAGGTAGCAAACGAACTGAATTTGCCCACAATTGACGTTAACTCGATTTTGACTGGCCATCCAGAATATCTCATGGATGGTGTTCACCCCAGCAGAGAAGGTGCAACGATTATAGCGAGCGCTGTTAGCCAAGCTATCACCATCAACGGCACTAAAATCGCCCAGTTTTAGATGAAACACATTTTTATGGGGCAGTTCTGCAAAAACAAGTTTTATCGATGACAAAGATTTTGCACATACGATAAAATCTTAATAATCGATGATTCACAGATTAGATATGGGTATACACGGGCGAGAATATGAGCCCAGAAGCAGGGAAACTCTCTCTTCCCGTAGACCTCATCCGCACTTTTGCCATAATCTTAGTCATAATGCTTCATGCTGCTACAGAACCAATTACAGTTGTCGATCAGATGTCGCCTGAAGCGGTGACCCTTTGGTGGACAACAAACATCTATAACTCTCTTTCTAGACCAGCCGTTCCGTTGTTTGTGATGTTGAGTGGTGCATTGCTGCTTCAACCTTCCAAGCTTGAAGAGTCTCTCAGTGTCTTCTTCAAGAAACGGCTAAACAGAATAGCTTTGCCGTTCCTATTTTGGGGAACAGCCTATTTTGTATGGCGTATCTTCGTTTATGATGAAGTACTCTCTTCCGGTTCTATTATAGAAGGTGTCTTGACTGGTCCATATTTTCATTTTTGGTTTTTCTATTTGCTCGTTGGTCTCTATCTGCTTACTCCAGTTCTGCGTGTGCTAGTGGCGTACATCAA
>SMYP01000041.1 GCA_007050895.1 Candidatus Bathyarchaeota archaeon
AAATGGGTGGATTATTGTGCACATTGTGATCATTGCCTCAAGGAAAAAGAGTGCATTGTTCAGGATGATGTACAAGAGCTTTACGCATTGCTTGCTCAGGCACAGGGCATTATTTTTGCTTCACCAGTGTACAACGGCGGCGTGAGTGCTCAAACGAAGGCGGTTATGGATAGAATGCGCGCAGCGGTTGCCGCAGACAAGAACTATTTCAAAGATAAAGTCGGTATGGGTATTGCTGTTGGTGGAGACAGGGCTGGAGGTCAAGAATTTGCTCTAATGCAGATTCATGTATTCTATATCATACAGGGGATGATTCCTGTGGGTGGAGGTTTTTTTGGCGCAAATTTGGGTGCTACTTTTTGGTCAAAAGATACTTTGGCTGGAGTTAAAATGGATGAAGAGGGTTTCAGAAGTTTGAGAAAAACAGTGAAGAAGTTTGGCGTGTTTTTGAAGCAGTATGGGCAGGAAGACAAGAAATGACTGTGGATAAACCTGCGAAGAGGAAGGTTGCTTGGGGTATTACGGGTGCCGGCGATAAAATTGCTGATTTCATCGAAGAAATGAAGAAAATCCAACGGGAATACACAGATATTGTGGAGATACAGGTCTTTCTTTCCAAGGCTGGAGACCAAGTTTTAAGATATTACAGACTGGAAGAAGAGCTGAAAAAGGACTTCGATAAGGTCAGAGTTGAAATTAACTCTAACTCGCCTTTTCTTGCCGCTTGGATGCAAATGAGCAAGTACGAGTTTCTGCTTATTGCCCCTGCGACGTCAAACACAGTTTCGAAAATCGCCAATAGCATAGGTGACACCATGCTTACAAACGCTGCTATAATGAGTCTTAAAGCGTTTCAACCCGTTTACATTGCACCCACAGACTACAAGGAAGGCACGGTTTATACGAAGCTTCCGAATGGGAAAGAAATGAAACTGAGAGTCAGAAAAGAAGAGGTCGAGCAGGTCAAAAAACTAGAACGCATGGAAGATGTACACGTGCTAGAAGGGCCACATAAGATTCGTGAGGTATTCCAAAAGCACTTCGGATAGAATCAGTTTCTGTGTAGACTTCTTTTTTCTTATTTCAAGTAACTATTGCCAGTTTTGAGTGCGAGAACTGTTTTTTCATGTGTCCACTCTTATGATTGTGCTAAGCAACCCTCGCTACTGATGTTGGTTCAATTTATGTGGATTTTAGCGTTGTGTGCCATAAAATTTATTTGGTAGTCATTTGTTCCGTGCGGTAATTCGTGGGATATCAATCAATGGGAAATCTTACAGTTGCCATTATTGGCGCTTCAGAATACGCAAGCAACTTGGGCAAGAAGGGTACAGCTTCAGATATCACGCTATACAACCTGAAAAAAAGTGAAGACACTGTTACATTCATCGAGCCGACCCGGTATCCAGAAAGGTTGGCGCCTCTTTTTTTTGCTGTAGCTATGGCTGAGAAAGCAATTGTGGTCGTGGACGAGCTAAACTCAACATTCGGCGAGTGCCTCGTTATGCTGCAATGCGCCAGAGTAACAAGCGGAATTTTCGTCCTTAGAAACTACATTTCACAGGATAAAATTTTGCCATTAATCAAGGGTACCTGCTTGGAACAATTCGAGTTTGCACAAGACAATCCCGCTGTGCTGAAGGAGCGTTGTTTGACTGAGGCATCGCAGAAGACAAATTGTGATGCTAAAAGCGCGTTTGGGACGGTTCCGGTGGACCATGCCTTTAGCGTAAAAGGCGTGGGGACCGTGGTTCTTGGATTGGTGGCTGAGGGCGCTATCAAGAAGCACGACGACATGAAAATTCTGCCGGGCACAAAGATGGTTCAGTTGCGTTCTATACAAAAGCATGATGATGATTTCTGTTTGGCATCTGCAGGTGACAGGGTAGGACTTGCTTTAAAAAACGTTGACGTCAAAGACGTAGAGCGGGGTACAGTGTTAACTACTGACCCTACCGTCAAAGCATCTAAAACGCTGGAAACCCAGGCGACGTTGGTTAAGTATTGGCAAACTCCCATGAAAACTGGTATGGTGCTCCATATAGGTCACTGGATGCAGTTTCTTAATTGCAAAGTCGAATCCGCTACGGACGATGGAGACTGGCATAAAGCCAATTTGATGCTGGCTCTAGAAAAAGAACTTGTGTATTACCCTGGCGATGAAGCTGTGTTAACATATCTCGAAAACGGAAAACTACGCGTAGCTGGCACAATAACGTTACCTTGAGAAATCGTGAAGTTCAAAAAGCCTATCTTCTGAATAACCTCTACCTATTTCAACATGCTAATGAATTTGAAAAACAGTCAATACTGAACTGTTCCCTACAGATTTTTGTAACGTTTTTTTCTTACGCTTAAAATGTGCGGGTTTATTGAGTTCCGTTAGCTTTTAACACCAAGTTTTTCGTGCAAAGTTTGGAGGTAAGATGTTAGGCCTTCTATGCATTGGAATTCTTTTCCTGCTACTGCTGATAGAGCGCGCCAGAGTTTGGTGCTAGGTTTTATTTTTGCTCTTTCTAGTCTTTGTTTGAGGCATTTAGTTCCTTCTCTTCCGCGCCTGTCAAAATCCAAAAAGAGAATAACTTCGGGCACGCTCATTTTTTCCACTTCACAGACTGTATCCAGAAAGGATTTTCCCCCGGTTTTGACTGTCACTATCGTGCCTGTTACGCCCAAAACGCGTAGGGCTTTAACGTCTTTTTTTCCTTCTACCAAGATGGGCTTGCCTTTCGCAGATTCTTCTGCTAATTTTTCGAGGATTTCAAGAATTCTTTCTTTTTTTTCTTTCAGCCTCGTAGACAAAGCGGTTTACCTTGTTACCTTGGCCCGTCGAACAGCTTCCAAGCACTCTTGCGCTTGTCGTTTATTTGAGAAGTACCTGCGCACGGGTTCAAGAATCTCGGCGAGATCTGTTGCGACGCCGTTTTTAAGGTCTTGCGGATGCAGTTTGCCCTCTGCATAAGCAGTTTCAAGTTCGCTAAAGCTTTGGAATTCTATGGTGCCGCCGAATTTAGCTGGTCGCTCTATGGTGAATACAGGCTTCTCCCTGAAGATTATATGCTTGCAAATGTCTAGAACGGGATTGAACGCTATGGTCCTGTCGGGGCAGAAGGCTCTTGTCATCTTCTGCTTTATCTCTAACGGCGTGTCGTAAATGAATATACATGTATCTGGTTTACTTTTGGACATCTTTGCTGATGCCACAGCTTCTTTCTCCTGCCCTTCAGGAATTGGCCACACAGTAGGCTTCTCCAGTCCCTGTAGCAGATGGTGATGAACGCACACGGGTTTCCAGTAACCTATTTTTTCGCCTATCTCTCGGGCGACGACATTCGCTTTTCGCTGATCTAGTCCCAACTGACAGATTTTTACTTCCATGTGGTATATGTCGGCAACTTGCATGGGCGTGTACAAAAAATCCGAGACGTAGCGAGCGTCGGTTTCTTTTCTTCCTGCAATCTCTAACGTGCGCCTTGTTCTTGCAATAGTCAAGTTTTTGGTCACGGTCACTGTTTTCGCCCAATAGTCTATATCCTCGTAGAGCTTGTCGGAGTAGATGAACTCCACTTTCTCAGCGGGCACACCGAGTGCTATCCACGAATAGCGGAAAAGGTCAGCTGCTTTCCTGATAAGTTGAAGGTCGCCACCAAGCTTATTGTTCAGCCACGCGTGCCACGTGGCCAAGAATGCTTTAAAACGCACGCCAGCCTTAGCAAAATCTTTCATCTTGTAGGCGCAAATTACACCAGTTCCCAAATGTGCTAAACCTGATGGCTCCCACCCGTTATAGGCTATGGGATGGTCTTCTGTCTCCAAAAGCTGACGTAAATCCTCGGGCGTTAGCACTTCTTCTGTAGGCGGTTTGCAAATTAACTCAATTTTTTTCTCCAAATCCAATATGCAATTCCCAGCTTACTCGTG
>SMYP01000134.1:0-2030 GCA_007050895.1 Candidatus Bathyarchaeota archaeon
GTAATAAATCGTAACGTCGTAAACCCAATCCGCTTTCTTATTTCCTCCACCATTATATTGTAATTTGGGTTAGCAGAGTCGATATACTGCGCGAAACTACCGTCTTGCTCAACACTTTCAAGGCTTTTATGAGTTGCAAGGTCGCAATTTTTGGTAGATAAGTCAAAAATGCAAGGGTGAAGCTGCGGGGGAGAGGCTATTCTTCCGTGTATCTCTTTGGGTTCAAACGGCCAGATTTTCTCTCTAAGAAGATTTTGCAGCTGTGTTCCCCTTCTAATTGAGTCGTCAACAAGAATTATTCTCTTACCCTTTATTATCTGGGGATTAGGTACCTGTTTGTATTTTGCGATAAGCTCTCTTTGGCGTTGAACAGGAGGTATGTAACTCCTTCCCCAGCCTGGCGTATATTTGACTAAAGGACGCCTGAGAGGGGCAACTAGACTCATAACTCGATTTACGCTGGTTTCAAGTTCTTTTGAGTCAATCTCACCTCGCTCAAATTCGGAAACAAGTTGTTTGACTTTTCCTTTGGCTATCTCGATTTTTCTCTTAACATACCCCACAGAGTGAGGAAGACCAGAATCAGCAACACCCAAAACCAAATCAGCTATTACGTCATCGTTTTCAGCCAAAAACCCTCCGCAGCGTTCTCTGACAATTTCGGAGTTAATGCCGTAGAAGTCTGACGCTGGAAAACCCGAGTAAATGTGAAGAAAAGGGCAAAACTTCTTTTTACCATGGGTAGGCTCCCTTGTCTTTAAAACATTTTCTCCGAATGAGATTATTTCACGGTAATCGAGAAATTTTGTAACTTCATACCCCAAGTTTGGAAAGCATGTGGTCTCAGAAGCAACTGCCAAGCTTTGTTTTTTACTTCCAACTACTAACGGAAAGGTATCTCCAGCTGCGTATATCGCGTTCTCCCTTTCAGATAGCAAGAGCAGAGATATTGATCCTATGATTTTTGAGTACATTTTTTGTATACCATCAGCTATGCTGTCTCCCTTGCTTATTAGCTCGCCAACAATTTCAGTTTGGTTGAGACTGCTTGTGCGTTTCTTTTGACTTGATTTTTTGAAGGTCGCGCCTTTTTCAATAAGTTCCTGGTACAACTCTCTGGAGTTTTTAATTAAACCGACTGTGCAGAGGGCAAAGTTTCCTATTTTTGTCTCGAATTTGATTGGCTGTTCTTCTTTTGTGTCGCTGATGACGCCTATGCCCAATTTGCCCTCAAGTTTTCCATAATATTTGCTGAATTTTGTCTTGAATTGACTGTTGCTGATGTCATGGGATACGATTTCTATGTCACCGTCGAGTAAAGCTAATCCTGCAACTTCGGTTCCGAGATGAGTGTTGTAGTCTGTTCCGAAAAACAAGTCTTTTGTGCAACTGTCTTTTGAAGCTACTCCAAATAATCCGCCTAACATACTTTATGCACCAATGATTGCTTCGGTTAGGGTTTTAACCTAAAAAGTTTTCCTGATTATATGCGCGCAAAGTAATTTGGTAGCTTCATTGAAAAGTGCAAAGCCAATTTTTCAATTAAAAGATATTTCCATCGGCTTCAAGAAGTTAATGAATAATTCTCTAGAGCACTTATAGAAGGTGGTTTAGGCGAGGTATCATGGTGTTTCACCCAGGTATTGAGTGTCGTATATTGAAGCATAATCGATTTGAATTGCGTAAGAAGTGGCAGGAAGTAAATCATAAACTGCTGATCCGTCCCACACAAATACCTTGTTTTCTCCTATGTTCACCCATCCTGTTGCGTCTGTTGAAGTGTCGGGGACCCATGGAGCGCCAGGATAAGTCTCTTTTAGGCTTATTGAGGTTATTGTCACATTAACTCCACCTGTGTTCCTTATCGTTATGTTCGCGGTATCAGCCGCGACATCCCACACGACCATTTCTATTTCCACGCTAACGCGCAAACCATTTACTTCTGCTTCAAGAACTGCAATCTGCTGATTCTTGGTGCTTATTTGATTGTTTAGGCTTTGAACTTCTGTTTGGAGAGTGGTTATTTGCTC
>SMYP01000134.1:2130-3912 GCA_007050895.1 Candidatus Bathyarchaeota archaeon
TTCTGTCTGCAGGTTTGATATTTGCTCGTTCTTGGCGTCTATTTCTTCAGCTAATCCTGGAGCTTCATTTTGTTGAAAGAAGGAACCAACAAAATATCCCCCGACTAAACCGATTATTAAAGTAATTAAGATAAACGCATAGATTTTAGTTTCCATTTTTTTTAACCTCTGAATGCTAATGTATTGCTAAGGACATTTCTATTTATCGCTCTCAATTTACTATTTTTTGGTAAAAGGTGCGAGCATTTCAGAAAGACAAAATAACCCTCTTGTTTTTTTTGAGTTTTTTGGGCTTTGGTAGCCTTTTTGGTAGCCTTTTTCATAGTTTCAACAAAACCAAAGAAAAGCGCGCTATATTGGAGTAGAAAAGTGGCTTAGAGAAAAAAATGGCGTAATCTGTCGTTCAGCGGGAGCTAAAAGAGTGGAGAACGCTTTCTAATAATAATGTGATTTGATTACTATTGTCTCTCTTTTTATCTATTAGATAGTGATGTTGACGTAAATCGATTGTTCGAAGCAGACTGAATGCGAGCGTGAGAACAACTTTTGCTATTTCTGATAGAATACTCTTCTTGGCGTCGCAATTTCGCTTTCTTCTTTGCGAAGGTTTTATGGGTTATGTTGAAGCGAGCGTTGCGTGGTATTGCTGAATGGGGTTAACAGTCAATTTTCCAGTACAATAGGCGGAAATCCCTTTGACTGCGGCTCTGGCAGCTGTTAGTGACGTGATGTATGGCACTTTATATTTGATGGCTGCCTTACGTATGTAAGAGTCATCATATTTGCTCAGTTTCCCTGAGGGCGTGTTTATTACGAGTTGTATCTCTTTGTTTTTGATGGCGTCAGTGATGTTGGGTCGTCCTTCATGTTCTTTGAGAATAAGTTCTGAATCTACTCCGTGGCGAGCTAAATAAGCCTGCGTGCCCTCGGTAGCTTTTATCTTGAATCCTAGTTTAATGAATTCTCTTGCTATTTCTGCTAAAGAGAAACGATCAGGTTTAGATATGGTTATTAGTACTGTTCCCTTGGTCGGTAACGAGTTTATTGCTTCTTGAGCTTTCCAGAAAGCTAGACCAAAGGATTCTGCGATGCCGAGTACTTCTCCAGTGGATTTCATTTCTGGTCCTAGCAAAGGATCGACTTCTGGAAACATGTTAAAGGGAAATACGGCTTCTTTAACTCCAATATGAGGAATTGGACGCTTTTTCAGGTTTAAATCCTTTATTTTCTTTCCCATCATCAAGCGGGTGGCTGTATTTGCCATAGGGATGTTGCATACTTTAGAGACTAAGGGGACAGTTCTGGAGGCTCTGGGGTTTGCCTCAAGAACATAGACTATGTCGTTGCAGATGGCATATTGGATATTCATTACACCTGTTACTTCAAGCTCGCTTGCTATGCGTCGCGTGTATTCTTCAATGGTGTCAATATGTTTCTGTTTTATGCTAACGGGTGGAATTGCGCAAGCAGCATCGCCAGAGTGAACACCGGCATATTCGATATGTTCCATGACTGCTGGAATGAAGACTTCGTTTCCATCTGACAGGGCATCGGCTTCTGCCTCGATAGCATGTTCCAAATAGCGGTCAATAAGGATTTGGCGATCGGGTGTGACGCTGATAGCTGCTTCAACATACAACTTTAGCTCGTCTTCGTCATGGACAATCTCCATGCCTCTTCCTCCGAGTACGTAGGAAGGGCGTACGATTAGGGGGTAGCCAATCCGTTTCGCCACCTCAAATGCTTCTTCAAGATTTTTGGCTGTGTCAGACTGTGGCATTG
>SMYP01000099.1 GCA_007050895.1 Candidatus Bathyarchaeota archaeon
GGGAGAGAGCAACCTAAGTCTGGACGTTCAGCGCTCAAGGGGTCGCGGGTAAGAGCGTAGGATTTGAGGGCGCCAGGTGGAGTCTAGGCGTCGAACCACAGTGGCCCACCGCTATTCTGCCAAAACAGAGCTCGTTGGATTTTAAAATATAAAGGGAACCTTTGGCATTTCCACATTGAGAATCTACTTTGGAATCGCTTGATTTGTTACGACCCTTCTCTGTCCTTAACGTAAAAGAGTTTTTGGGTTGGATAAGCCAGTCCGATTTTTTCTTTCTCGAATTCCTCTAGTATTCCGTAATTTATCTGTTGTTGAATATCCATATATTTATCGTAATCGCCAGTTTTGATGTAATATACCACTTCAAAGTCAATGCTGAAGTCACCGAGCTGTTTAAGATGAACTCTGCCTAAATCTGCCATTTTTATGTCCTTCAATATATTGGCTATTATCTCAGGTATTTTCTTAAGTTTCTTAATAGGAGTTTCAGCAATCACTTTCAATGTTAACACAATTCTTCGTTTCTTCAGTTTCTTGAAGTTCCTCACAGATGTGGCAATTAGGTTTTTGTTTGAAATTACTAGTTCTTCGCCTTGTAATAACTGGATTCGCGTTGATATTATACCTATTTTGGTAACGGTGCCAGTGTAGTCGCCTACAACTACTGAATCGCCGATTTCAAAGGGGCGGTCAAAATATATAGAGAAGGCAGTCAAAGCATCGCTTAATATGTTTTGTATTGCTAACGCTATGGCTATTCCGCCTACACCGAAACCCACTATAACGCCTGAGAGATCTTGACCAAAGACTCCTAGGATTATGATAAAAGCAAAAATGTAGACTACGACTTGTATGACTTTTCTGAGAATAAATAGCAAGTGGTTGCTTACGTTTTTTTCTCGTTTCACCCTTTGCTCAGCGTACCAGCTCATCAAAACATTAGTTATGCGAGTTATAATGAAGGCTACAACTAAAATTTCTCCAACCGTGAAAGCTGTAGCAAAATCTTGAGCGTAAGCTTGAAGTGAAGTAATGCCTACTAAGCCGTAATATAAGCCGAATAGGATTCCGAGAATAAATATTGGTGCCCGCACGTTTTGAAGTATCTCATCATCCAAGTTTGTCTCAGTTTTTGCAGCCCACCTGCATAAGTACCTTTTGAAAAGCGAATGTCCTACCCAAGCGATAATCATCGCCAAAGAGAAAATAATTGAGAAAGCAATTATTTCACTAATAATTTGACTTAACCCGATGTATTGTTGCAGCAGTTGGGAGAGAGTTAGTGTTATACTTAGCATGGCATGTCACTGGGCGGTTAAGCTGTAAAATTTTGGTTCCTTATTAACTTAGCCCATCATTTTGTGTTGAAGTCATCCAGCCATGCTGCTTTTTCGTTTACTATACGTTTAAACATTATACCTAAATTTTTCCTATCTTTTGCCTCATGATACTTGAAGTATATCTCGCCGTTCATTATGCCCAATATCTCTATTTTGCCAGTTTTATGCGACATTATGTATTTGAACCGCTTACTATGCCCGTTACATTTTGCCTTTGCATCTTCCACGATTCTCACGCCTTTACATATTGGAACTTGGAAGTAATGCTTTACTCTCTTGACTGGGCGACATTGAAAAACGTAGTAGGGTGCAACGCCAATTCTCACCAGTTCATCCATCAGGTTTGCAAGCGTTTCAGGGTTATCGTTTACTCCTTTAAGCAGAACCGTCTGGTTACTCATTATAACTCCCGTGTTTAGGATCTTGTTTACCGCACTAACAGATTGCAACGTTACTTCTCGTGGGTGATTGAACTGTGTCACAACGTAAAGTCGTTTATCCATATGAGAATACTTTTTGAAAAGCGCCAAAAGTTCAGGATCGTTAAACCGGCTTGGAAGAGTAACTGGTGTCCTGCTTCCAAATCTTATAAAACTAAGATGATCTATATTAGTCAACGATTTTAGGAATGTCTCAATAACATCATTTCCCAATACAAGCGGGTCTCCGCCACTTACTAGAACATTGTTTATTTCAGTGTGATTTTCAATGTATTCAGTAGCATCCTCAAAACGCTTTAAAATTTCTTCAGTTGGCAATCCAACCAATCGTTTTCTAAAACAATGCCTACAATAAGTTGCGCACCTATTTGTAGATAGTATCAGTGCAGTTTCGGCGTATTTGTGCTGAAGACCAGGCATTTTTGTGTTTTCAGCTTCACCGCTCGTATCATAAAAACCGTCAAGGTTAAGTTCTTCCAAAGATGGCACAACCATCTTCCTTATCGGGTCATTGGGATCTTTCCAATCTATAAGAGAAAAATAATAAGGACTAACGCGCATAGGGTGAATTTTAGCTACTTGCTTCAGCTTTTCTGTTTCATTAGGTGATAGCCCTAACTTATTTGCAATCAGCTTCACAGAATCGATTATCTCCTCTAATTCCTCATGTTCCGTCATGCTTTGTAACTTCTTTTACCTTTTTATGAGCCAGGCAACCTCGACTAAAATGCAGTTGAATACATTTTTGCTGGCTACATTATACCACCTAAGCATCATTTAAAAGAGTTCCGACCTAAACAGTGAAAAACAGGCATTCTAGCCATGGCGTCTTCTGGTTGAAGAAAAACTTAAAAACTTCATTCGGGGATTAACCTGCTAGTCTTTCGGAGTGCAAATTCACGCGAATGATTGTAAACAGATTATTAAAGAGGGGAAAGGCTTGTATTGTAGTCCTTGCTGTTTTCACGGGTCAACTCCTGTAATCACATCCAATTCAGTAGTAGAGTATGAAAGAAAAAATGAATAGAAAAGGGGAGAAGGATACCAGATGGCTAATAATCAAGATAGGGTAGTAGTTCGCGGCTTGAGAGGTGTTGCCGCAGCTGAAACCAAGATCAGCTTCGTGGACCCTTTAGGGGCTCTTTACTATTTGGGCTATAACATCGATTCTCTTGTGGAGCACGTCTGCTACGAAGAAGTAGTCTACCTCTTGCTTCATGGTAGACTTCCCAACAAAAAAGAGTTAGACGAGTTAGAGTCACAACTCATTGCTGAGATGACCCTGCCTGAAGCAGTTATCAACAGTATCGAGTCTTTTCCCTTGAATAGCCATCCAATGGAAGTTTTACGTACCGAAATCTCTCACCTTAGTATGTATGATCCCGACCCTGACTCCACATCACAAGAAGTGAACATTAGAAGAGCTATACGATTGGTTGCGAAGGTTCCTACAATAGTCGCTACCATTCATAGAGTACGCACTAATCAGCCACTTGTTGCTCCAAAGGAAGGAGCTGGGTTACCTGAAAATTTTCTCTACCTTTTCCGAGGCAAACCTGCGGACAGCGAAGAAAAAGAAGCCATTGATAGGTTCATGACGCTTCATGCAGATCATGGTTTTAACGCCTCGACATTTGCAGCTCGCGTATCATCAAGTACAAATTCAGACATGTATTCAGCGGTGACTTGTGCTGTTGGAACCCTCAAAGGACCTCTTCATGGCGGAGCCAGTGAAAAAGTGATGTACATGCTTGACGACATAAACACTGAGGAGGAAGTGGAAGACTACATACAAGGAATGCTGGATGACCAAAAAAAGATAATGGGCTTTGGTCATAGAGTCTACCGCACTGAAGATCCTCGAACCAAGCATCTTAGAGAAATTGCAGAAAACCTATGTCACCGCACAAACAGCTTGAACCTGTACAAGTTATGCATAAGAATTGAGAACGTTGTTCACGAAAAGAAAAAGATTTTCCCGAACGTAGACTTCTACGCGGCTGTAACCTTAAATGCCTTAGGCGTTCCCTTTGAATTCTTCACTCCATTTTTTGCCTCAAGCAGAATATGCGGATG
>SMYP01000117.1 GCA_007050895.1 Candidatus Bathyarchaeota archaeon
ACGGGAAGAGATATGTTCTCAGCCACAGTTCGATGTGGTTCATATCTACCCAGAGAAGGGTTAGCTGCTGCAAGCATGGCAGTTCGAGCATTTAGCGTGGCAACGATGCCGCCTTTGGCAACGGAAACAGTGTGTTGTTCCATAGCTTCGTGTATTGCCACTCGGTCTTCGGGACGCATTTTATCCATTTCGTCTATACATGCTATTCCCTTGTCAGCCAACACTAATGCTCCCGCTTCGAGGCTCATGCTGCCTCCTTTCTCTCGTATTACCGCTGCAGTCAAACCGGCGGCGGTTGTTCCGCGCCCTGACGTATACAAGCCACGAGGTGCTATCTTCGCGACATACTGCAAAAGCTGCGATTTTGCAGTGCCGGGGTCACCGATTAAGAGTGCGTTCATTTCTCCTCTAATGGTAATGTCTGGCAAACTTTTTGATACCCCACCGAAAAGAAGGTACATTATAGCTTCCTTAATATGCTCGTACCCGTAGATTGAAGGCGCTAATGAATTCATTATCTTTTTATGAACCTGTGGGTCTTTTGATAGTGCCAGGATTTTCTCTTCTTCTTCTCGTGATGGCGGTCTTGTCTCCGGCTCTTTACCTAAAACTTCAATCGAATTGGCATCTAAATGTAAAATGAAAATGCGCAATTTTCCGATTCCAGGACGCGATGGTGCAAAAGCTTGAACTATTCCCACTATTGAAACATGATCGCCAGGTCTAGCCACGTCAACTATTTCGCTTCCAACAAGCTTGACGTTTAGCGTGCGCGGAAGCTGACCAGGAGGCAAGTCTTCAGGTCTTTCTTGAAGTCGCAGATCTTGTGAATCTATAAAAGTGGACTCGTCTTGAACGAACTCGAATGGACCATCTCTTCCACAGTCTGGGCTGGGGCACACGGGAGGGGCCTTCAAGAATTGACCTGTTTGTTCTATATGGCTTACTGTTCCGCATCTTTTACATCTGAAAGCGGCACTCATAACCATCGGGCGAACTGGAGTGGCTCGGACGACTATGCCCTCCACCATAACTAGCTTTCCCATTTGCTTTGAACCGAGTTTGCGCAGTTGCTCTTTGCCCAACAAATTTACAATTCTAACCGTAACTTTCTCAATTTTTCTCGCGTATTCAGCATCTTCAATCCCTAGTTGGGCATAAGCCGCGTTGCCTGCGTGTTGCAGAAAGTCTTCTGGTTTCTCCATCAGTTTCTCAGCGAGTCTCTGGTCAAAACCGAAAATTTCCTCAAAATCTACGGTTATAGATTCACTGCCGGTTATAGCCATCTGCGAGATTTTCTGTCGATACTTTTCTTTTTTGAAGAATTCCAAGAAGCGTTCTTGTGGGTCTACGGTTGATAGCTCTCGAGCCATTCTGTTTATCTTTCTCCTTCAAAGTCTATTATCTGTGCTTTCCACTCGTTGATTATTTTGCCGAGTTGCTCGTAAATGAATCGCTCCTCACATGTAAGTTTTTTCTGTAGCTGTCCCGTTTGCACTGGACCCGAAGACAAAGCAATTATTTTTTTTAATCTGGAGTTCACGATGTCCCAGGCTAAATGCTTGGTTTTCTCGTATTCCTGTGCCTTTTCAGGATTTTCTGCTATTTCAGCTTTTATGTCTGCGAGGTAACGGCGGAGTTTGGGATAGAAGTCTTCGTTAAGCTCTGATATTTGTCCGGCTATTTGCACTCGCTCTTTCCATTGAATCTTGTAAAGGATAGTCGCTTTCAATAGATCGTTTTCGTGGAAATGAACTATTCCTGCCCTAGCAAGTTCCTGTGCTATCCAGTAATACAATTCATAATCGTTTCCTTCCTCAAACGGACCCACCGATAAACCAGCAAGTTTTATTTCATCATAATTTCTATCAGCAGTAACTCTTACAAGTAAATTTTCAAAACAGAAATCCAACTTCTCGATTTCCATGGGCATCCCTGCTTATTCTCCCTTTCTATCCTCTACGCACTACTTTATTCAGTAAAACATGATATAAAAAGAGCCGTTTAAAGATTTAGAGCAAACAATTTGAGAATTTAGGGAACTCGAATAGGTGAACTTAAGGCCAAAGTCCTCGCGTTGTTATTGCGCTGGCAACTCTTCCCACTCCAAGCATCAACGCCGCTGTTCTCATGTCGCTTTCTTCCTGTTTCGCCAATTTTTGCACGTCATAAAATGATTTAGTTATTTTGTTTTCAAGTTTTCCGTTTATTTCCTTCAGTGTCCAGTGTTCCCTTGTCAAGTTTTGCACCCACTCAAAATAGCTCACCGTCACCCCTCCTGAGTTAGCTAAAATATCAGGTATTAAGCAGGTTTCTTTCTCAAAAAGAATCTTGTCTGCCTCTGGAGTTGTAGGTCCGTTTGCTCCTTCCGCCACGATCTTGGCTTGTATTTTATTTGCGTTAACCTTGGTGATCTGGTTTTGCAGTGCTGCTGGAATAAGTATGTCACATTTTGTCTGTAGTAACTCTTCGTTGGTTATGTTAATACAGTTTTTGTGGTTCACCACTGACCCCGTTTTTTTCTTATGGGCATATACAGCAGATGGCACTATGCCGTCTGAACAGTAGATTCCTCCTGTCGAGTCGCTTACTGCCACTACTTTGCAGCCTAAGTTGTGCATTATGCTAGCGGCGTTATATCCGACGTTACCGTAGCCTTGGACAGCAACCGTCGCGTTTTTCAGTTTCAGCTTCAATATTTTCGTAGCTTCCCTTGTGCAGAAAGCCAAACCAGCTGATGTGGCACATACTCTACCCTCAGAGCCGCCTATTTCTACGGGTTTACCAGTGACGCTTTCGGGAACGCTGTACCCTCTAAGCTGGCTGTAAGTATCCATAATCCACGCCATTGTCTGCTCGTTTGTGTAAACATCTGGCGCAGGTATATCACGGTGAGGCCCAAGATACTCGAAAATTAGACTTACATATCTTCTTGTCAACCGTTCTAGCTCCCCCCTTGACATTTCTTTAGGGTTGCAGCATATTCCGCCCTTGGCTCCGCCATAGGGCAGGTCAGCAATAGCGCATTTCCAAGTCATCCACATCGCAAGCGCAGTTACGTCATCCATAGTCAAGTCAGGGTGATATCTTATGCCTCCTTTAAATGGGCCCTTCACGTCCCAGTGTTGCACGCGCACTCCATCGAAGACGCCTATATCTCCATTATCCATTTTTATGGTGACTGAAACTATTAGTGAACGTTTTGGTCTTTTTAATATCCCATGAATTCCGGCATCCAGTCCCAGTTTCTCCACAGCTAAATTCAGCTGTTCCTGTGCTACAGTTAAAGCGGTGTGATGGGTCACAAAATATCCCTCTTTATAGTTTAGGTGTTTGCCGTAAGCTATTAAGAATTGCTTTTTCAGTTCTACCGCTCTTGCGAGGTTATTGCCTGCTTAACAAAGGAAGGACAAATCTTTGTGGGTTGTGGTGGAGGATCTCCATCAGTTGCTTTAGTTTGACTTTGAACTTCTAACGGGTGTAGATGCTGACACTACGTAGGGGTTTGTTCTTGATCTTTGAGCCATTTTTTTCTTCAGGTTCTGCATAGTTGACAAATAGTCTTGGTTTACATAATGCTCTTTTAATTCAAATCAAACCTGATATAAGCAGGCTCAATGATGTTTCCTTTCTTCAAAAGAAACATATAAAATTACATGTATGCCGATATTATATAGAAAAGCAAATTAGTCTAACTTAACACGTTAACTCTCACAGTTGTTGGAGCATAATCTCTTGATAAATAACGAAAACGTTATGTGGGTTGAAAAATATCGCCCAAAATACTTGCGTGATAT
>SMYP01000165.1 GCA_007050895.1 Candidatus Bathyarchaeota archaeon
GTGGAAATCAGAAACCTTGGAGTTACTGATTACGTCAACAAAATAACTAGTGTTCTCATATTTGCCTGCATCAAATCTGTAATTTGGAGCCATAAGTGGGTAGTTGTCCTGGTTGTAATCGTCAATAACGTATGATGTATCGCCAATACCGTCGCTGCCTGGCGATTCTTGGCTTGAGCCTGAGTATTCATCTATTCCTGAGTAGTCATTCCAGTAGTTTCCACCGGAAGGATAGTTATCGTCAAATGTACTGCTGCTGTCGGATAAGCGAAGCTGGTCTGGATTGCTAATCAGGTTGTTATGAAAAATCTTATTATAAACAGAATCATAGAGGTGGATTCCATCAGACTTGCTGTTTATTACTGTGTTTCCAAAGATGACATTGTAAACACCATGAAGACCTATGCCATCGTAACCATTGTTAGTTATAGTGTTGCCAGAAATAATATTGTAAGCACCGTGGACGCAGATGCCATCGTAATCATTTTCTGTCATTGTGTTATCAGAGACCGTATTACCCGAGGAGTTCCAAAAAAATATCCCCCTAAAATTTAGTGTTAAAGTGTTTCCAGAAACCGTGTTATTAGACGAACAATAAATATAGACGCCATCATAACCATTACCAGATATTGTATTGCCAGAAACAGAATTGAAGTTAGAATAGTCATAGATGTAGACGCCATCATAACCATTACCAGATATGACATTACCGGAGACTGAATTGAGTCCTGAAGAGTCATCCATAGATATTCCGTCATAACGATTATCAGCTATAGTGTTGCCAGAAACAGAATTATGTGAAGAACGAGCAAGGGAGATGCCGTGATAATTGTTGGAGAGGACATTTTCAAAGATAGCGTTATGAGTTGAGGCAGAAAGTGAGACACCTGCGTAGTTACTTTTTGTTATGATGTTACCCGCTATAGTGTTATTAGAGGAACTCGAGATGGAGACGCCGTCGCGGTTATCGGTGACATCATTATCAGCGATAGTGTTACCATAAGAGCTATCAAGGTAGACGCCACGGTTACTATTTGTTATCGAGTTACCAGAAACCGTGTTAAGTTGTGAAGAGCCGTCAAGGTAAACTCCGTCATAGTTATCAGTTAACGTGTTGTCGGAAATAGTGTTGAGTTCTGAGGAGCCGTGAACGTGTATGCCGCGGTTGCTATTTGCTATAGAGTTACCAAAGACCGTGTTAAACTTAGAAAAGTCGTGAAGGTGTATGCCATGATATGTGTTTGTTATCGTATTTTCGAGGATTTTATTGTATGTTGAAGAGCCGTAAAGGGAGATACCATCATAATTGCTCCTTGTTAAGGTGTTTCCAGAGATAATGTTAAAGTTAGAAGAACCGTAAAGGGAGATACCATCATAGTCATTGTCGGTTACGGTATTTCCAGAAATAGTGTTATTGGAGGAACCAGAGATCCATAAGCCTCTGAAGCCATTTGTTATGGTGTTTCCGGAGATTATGTTAAAGTTGGAGGAACTGTAGAGTTCGATTCCTCTGAGGTAGAGGTTGGTCAAGGTGTTTCCAGAAATAACGTTATTAGAAGAACTGTAGAGGGAGATGGCGCGGTAGTTATCGGTTATATTGTTACCAGAAAACGTGTTGCCAGAAGCCTCTTGGAGGTAGATGGCAGACATGAAGTTTCGGATGGCAGTATTTCTAATAGTAACATTGTTTACTCCATTTAGAAAAAAGCCATTTTCGTTACTTAAACCCTGCAATGCGTGCCCGTTTCCATCTACTATTACGTTGCTTCTCTCCACAGATATCTCATCAAAAACGTCATCAACAAACGTGTAAATGTCCCCGTTCCGTAAAATCGCCGGCGATTGAGGGGCAATCATACCTTCAGCAGTAATGGTTATTCCGTGCGTGGATTTTACGTATTGAACGTTAATTGCTAATGCTAAAACGCTAACTAACAGGAAAGCCAACATTATTCGAGAAATTGTCCGCGTGTCCAATTTCCATCCACTTCAAACTCAATTATCCTTTTTTAACGTATTCTAGATAATTTCCGATTTGTTTTTCTGTTTTTCGCTTTTTCATTCACAGAGGTAGCCATTTTCTGAAAAACATTCAAAGTTATACTTACTTAAACCTGATTGCTTCAGGAGAAGCCCCAGTTTTAAGGCAAGCTGGTTCCAAATCGGCATCGACTAGAAAATTTGCGATACTCAATTTTTCTTGAGTCAAGAAACCTTTACAAAAACTGATTTATTCTCTCAAGTTAGAACTTGATACATGGGTAAACTCAAAGAAATCGCACAGTTCATTATAATAACGGTAATAATTGCGATTCCTCTCTATTATCTGACCTTTAAAGGCTACGGATACGGCATTGAAGGCGATGTGTGGAGCTGGGTTTTTATAGCGTTGAACGTCGTTTTCCTTTCTCTCTTTCTCCTGTTCCTTCCCTTCAAAAAGAAACTAGCGCGACTTCCGAGCAGCGTCTATGTAGCTTTCATTGTTGCCTTATATGTTGAAATGTACGGCATCCCCTTGACCATGTACCTATTTGCAGGAGCCTTCGGTTTTGCCAACATCTTCTCATTGGAATTTCTCTTAACAGGCGTGTTTGGCGAACAAGCATTCTACCTCTTCTTTAACTCCTATGTTTTCCCAGCTTCGAAAATCATCATGGGTATAGGCATACTGCTAGTTATTTACGGTTGGAAACAGATACACAAAGCAAGGCAACAAGGAACACTTATGATAGAAGGTATCTACAAGTACATTCGTCACCCACAGTACGTGGGGTTCCTGATGATCACGCTAGGTTTGAACGTTATGTGGCTAACAATAATTACTCTCGTCATGTGGCCCATATTGGCAGTGTTGTACTGGCGACTCGCCAAGAAGGAAGACAAAGAAATGGAGGAGCAGTTTGGCGAAGAATTTCTAGAATACAAACGCAGAGTCCCAGGTTTCATACCGCGCTTGCGAACAAGAAAACAGTAAAAACCGAGCTACGCATAGATCATCACCGCTACAGTGTTAATAGAATACTTCATAAAACAGTCAAAGTTTTTATGTTTCCAAAGGATATTTTATGTTTCGTTGAGTTCACGTGAAATTAGCATTCGTTATTTTTCTTATTGCAATACTGCTATCTATTGTCGTTTTGCCAGTAGTTTATCTTCAAAACCAGAAAGTGAATGAAAATTCAAACGAAAAATTCTTTTTTGGAGTTATGCACGGCTCGAACTCAACTATGGAAGCTAAGTTGCTGATAGATAAAGTTAAAGATTACACGAACCTCTTCGTTTTAGGTTCCTGGGATATCAATATAAACGAAGCTGCCCTCAACGAAGTCTGCAATTACGCTATAGAAGCCGGAATGAGCATTATTGTGTACTTCGACTTCCTCCCGATTGGCACTTTCCCTTGGCTTCCCAATTGGCTTGAAACCACTAGAGAAAGATGGGGAGAAAGATTTCTCGGTATTTACCTTTATGATGAGCCAGGAGGAAATCAGATTGATACAAACCAGTGGCAACCAGGATGGAGCGCAAAAAGCGCCATGGAAAACGCGACAGACTATAGTGACGCAGCAAACAAGTTTGTAACAAGCATCCCAGCTAGTTTCAGCTGGGAAAATCTGAAGAGACTTGATAAAAATCTTCCAATCTTCACTTCAGACTACGCTCTTTATTGGTTTGACTATTTGGCGGGTTACGACACGATTTTCGTGGAGTTGGGATGGAACGCCAGCACCACCCAACAGATAGCCTTATGTCGCGGAGCAGCGAACGTTCAAGGAAAAGACTGGGGTGCCATAATCACTTGGACCTACTCCGACCCGCCCTACATTGCAAGCGAACTTGAGATTTATCATGAAATGGTTTCGGCCTACAGCGCAGGTGCAGAATACGTGATCGTGTTCGATTTTCCCAAAAATCCCGAGGACAACGTGTATGGCATTTTGGAAGAGGACCACTTCAAGGCGATGAAGCTGTTCTGGGATTACACGCAAACGTTCCCCAGAGAAACCTACGGGCAAATAGAAGGGGAAGTTGCTCTTGTTTTGCCAAAAGACTACGGATGGGGTACAAGGCGAACAGATAAGTTTATCGAGGACCGTATATGGGGTTTCTGGCCAGAGGACGAAAACACTCTAGTAATTGGCCGAAACATGAACAGGCTATTGAGCAAGTATGCTCTGAAACTGGATATTATTTACGATGACCCTCAATTCAATTACGAGGAAAAATATTCAGAAATCTACCTGTGGAACAGCACAATTAGCTAAAAAAGGTATAGCCTATTGGTTTTTTGGTTTCAAAACAGCTTCTTCAACATCCATAAAGAGAAAGTTTCCTATGCGGTTTGGCCAACCTCCAAAATCTAACTCCTCATTTTTTCGGGTGAACTTCTTGATCTCAATGGTCTGCTTAAAAAGCGGCGCGTCAAGCACTGTAGAGTGGAATTCGCCTGGTTCTCCTGTTGCATCTATTCCTTTGCCCCAGGGACCAACTAGTGGCTTCATGTCATCAATACATTTCTTATCGAACTCTCGACCAAACCATTCTTCTCCGAGATAGTTGAGATCTATGCAACTGAGGATTGGCTTCATTCCTACGGATAATTCAATTTCCAAGACTCGTTTTCGGTAGCGGTCCCCGGGAAGCAGGGAAAAGAAGGGTCTGTCCCACAAGGGCATTATCAGTTTGGTGCCTAACTTCTTGCAAGCGTAATCCCATGTTCGTTTATGGTGGACATTGTCGATGTCACCCGTTACTATGCCCTCTACGTCTTCCTCCTTTTTCAAGCGAGTAAGTTCGGCTACAATGGCATCAAAGCGATTACCTTCCACTTTTACTTTGAGGTGAGGAATTTCCAGAGCCTTGGATTGGAGTTCAGCTACGCGTAAGCTATGAAAAATGTAGGGTTCCATGTAAACGTAGGTGACAAGGTGAGTAACCTCGTGACCCTGCTCAACAACCTTATGAAGTGCTGTACAGCAGTCTTTGCCACCGCTCCAGTGAACAATAACTCTCATCTAAGCGCACCCATTAAACGAAGATGGTTAGATTACAGCACAATTATTAACTCTTATGTTGTCTTCCAAAACGGCTAGATTCAAGTCAATTGACCCTACTTTTTTCAAGCTTTTGGTCTAATGAAATGAATGGGTGAAACTGTCTATTTTTTGGGTCTTAGAAAAGCGTCTTTTATATCCATGTAGAGCCAGTTTCTTTTCCAGTTTTTGGTTTTTTCTTTGTATTTTTTCTTCTTGAATTTGCCAATGTCTATAAATTGCTTAAAAAGTGGGGCATCGAGAACCATTGTGTGGAAGCCTCTTCCGTCTTCGCTACAAACGTCAATGTCTTCTTTGTCAGCCAGGACCTTCAAATCTTTTATTGAATCTTCGTTGAGTTCTCGACCTAACCATTCTTCGCTAAGATAATCCACGTTTATACAGTTCATTATGGGCTTTATTCCTGCATCCACTTCCTCTTTCAAAACGTGGTAAGTGTCCTTAGAGGGATTCTCATTAGGCATTATAAGCTTCATATTAAGCTGTTCACACATGGCGTCATAGTAAGTCTGATGAATCTGAGCGCAACCTGCGCCAACAATGTCTCCAGTCACAAAAGCTTCAACACCTTCTTCCTTGTTAAGACGACCAAGCGCCGCAAGGATATCCTCATACGACCTTTTAATTTTAACTTTAAGCTGCGGAATCCCCAAAGTCAGGGACTGTAGCTCCATCAGCTTGAAACTGTGAAAAACATACGGCTTCTTATAAACATACGAAAGAAGAAAGGCGACCTCGTGACCCTGCTCAACAACCTTATGAAAAGCCAAGCAGCACTCTTTACCACCGCTCCAGTGAACGACAACTCTCATCAAAGCTCACTCCATCAACTAAAACTGGTTTAGAGCAAAAAACGATTATTAAAGCTTCTGCAGTTCCAACTCTCAAGCAAAAACGACAAGAAAACTGAGGTGCAAGGTTCTAGGTTTTTCCTAAAAGGACTTTTACAGCTTTCTTCGGGTTTCGAATGGCTCTAATCAGTTTTTCACGGGTGAAAGCAGGATTAACCATATTGGCTAGAGCACATAGTTTCGCCAAATCGTCCGCAGAAAACTCGGGAGTTTCAATAAGTGGCTCAACCGCAGCCAAAGCGTCATCACTAAAGCAATCCCGCAAGAACCCACCACGCTTGGCCTGCTCATAAAGCCTAGTACCGTAAACAGGTGTAGCTATGCTAAAAATGAAGCTATCAGCACCCAACTGGCGAAGCTTATACGCGAATTTAATGGTCTCTTTGATATCCTCTTTGGTTTCGCCGATAAGTCCAATTACGAAGAAACAACCCACCTTAATCCCCACTTTCTTACACAACGCAACAGTGCGCTCCACACTTTTCAGGTCCAAGTTCTTCCCAATAATCTCATTTACAATACGTTGAACCCCAGATTCAGGAGCAACACGAATCTTTTTGCAGCCAGCCCTCTTCATTTTCCTCAAAAGCTTCTCGTCAAGAGTATCCGCTCGAACACCATTCGGAGTAAACCACTCAAACCGCAAACCTCTCTCTACAATCAAATCACAAATCTTTTCCATTCTCGTTCTGTCAAGCGTCATGTTATCATCCAAAAAGTCAATCTGTTTAATGCCATAAGTAGTGATAACCTGCTCCAGCTCGTCAACCACGTTTTCAGGGCTTCTGCCACGCCACTGCCTTCCCCAAACAACATGATGCGTACAAAAAACACATTGATACGGACAACCCCTACTCGTAATCACTAGAGTCCACGGCTTATTTACTTCCCCCCTCAATGGAGAGTCCTTAACAACAGAAAAATACTGTTTCATCGGTAACAAATGGCGCGCAGGAAAAGGAAGAGAATCCAAATCCTCAAGCACAGGTCTCGGCGAAGTAAAAACGGGCACGCCATCCTTTACGAAGCCAATTCCCCTAATCTCCTTAAAGTTCCCAGCGTCTTTATCCAGCGTGTCAACTAACTCAAACACTGTATTCTCAGGCTCACCTATAACAACAAAATCAATATCAGAGTTCTCAAGGCAATCCTCAGGTCTTGCAGAAGGATGCAATCCATCCAACACCGTAACAATTTCCTCGTCAACACCTTTTACTACAGAAGCAACCTCAAAAGCAGCTTTAGCCCAGCCTGAAAACGGAATCTCTATAACAACTACATCCGCTGACCAACGCTCCACCCTAGCCGCTAATTCCTTGTTGCTCAAACCAACTCGATAAGTTGTTCCATCAACTTCTTGAAGGTTCATCCTACCCTCTGTTGGAGAATCAATAATGCATACGTCATGATCTTTCGCCAGAACTGCTGCCACATATGCCAAGCCTATTGGTGGAACCACGTTCGGTTTTCCCCAGACTTTCGGTTGAATACGAGGTGGATTAATCAAACAAACACGCATATCTGCTACCTACTACGCACGGTTTCATGTCAGCTCAATCCGAAGTAAGCTAAAGCTGTTTCAAGCCGCTGAAAACCGTGTTAATTATATTTAGCGAACATCACCATGACAAAATTAGAGAGAAACTGCGATTAATACGTTTTGCAGACAAGCATGCAATGTATCTAGTAGGGAAAAAAGTAAAGTCTCGTAAGCAAAATTATTGGCAAACTAAAAAGTACACACAAAAGCAAAGCCATGTTTCGGATTTTCAGCGCCCTCAAGATTTTGTCGGGAGTAAGAAACTCGGTCTGCTCTCCAAGAACATACTGGCCAGGTTTCTCCAGTTGCACACGCAAAGCTCCAGCCATTGCCGCCATTGGCCATCCGTGGTTTCTGCTGGGTGTTCTTGCGTGGTCTCTTTTGGCGATTGCCCATGAGTTTTTGTAGTCCTCGCCTAGTATGGCGGCAGCTAGGACTATGAGAACAGCTGTAAATCTGGCAGGAACGTAGTTGATGATTGTATCCAGATTTGCGCTAAACCATCCTGTGTGCAGGTGCTCTTCAGTTTTGAAGCCGACCATGCCGTCGAGGGTGTTGACTGCTTTGAAAGCGATTGCACCAGTTACTCCAAAGAAACAGTATGACAATATGGGTGAAAGCTTGAAGTCGATAAGGTTTTCCGCCATCGATTCGATAACTGCGGAACTGATTTGAGATCCATCCAAGTCTTTGGAGTCTCTGCGGGAGAAATGAGAATATTTCTTAGCTTCAATTATGTTTTCTGAAGCGATGGCTTTTGCTGCGGCTTTTGCCCAGTCAGTCTCAAGTTTAATGCAAATGGCCAGTTTCAATAGTATGACGGCGAAGAATGCATAAACTGTGATTGTGAGCAGCGTGTAAACTGCCCAAAGCCCGAAGTAAACGGGAATTGTAAACGTGGCGATCACTGTTAAAGCCAAAACTGCTCCATATAGCTTGGCTATTTTTGGGTTGGGGCTTTTCAAGTGGGGCTCCAATGCCCTAGTTAGCTTACCCATCAGTACTGCTGGATGCAATTTGAACACGATTTTCTCCGGGTTATTCGGAGAAGGGTCGCCTACAAACAAGTCTAGGACTATAGCCAACACGAGCACGACAACAGGAACCAATACAGCAAATATGTCTAATCACCAAACGCTTAGTTACACTTCAGAGAGTGGAAAATTTATCTGTATCGATTAACATAATCTGTGGTCTTTAGTCTTTGGAATAAACTACCCTGCCAGCTATGATGGTCATCTCAACCTCGATATTCTCGATTTCTGACGGTAGAACTTTTTGGGGGTCTTTCGAGAGAACAGTTAGATCAGCTATTTTACCTGTTTCAACAGACCCTTTGATGTTTTCCTCGTTGGATGAAATCGCCGCGTTAACTGTGTACATTTGCAATGCCTCGTCAACGGTTAATTGTTCTTCAGGAAAAGCTTCTCGGGTCACAGCGGCTTGGATACCAAGCAAAGGGCTTAACGCTTCCATCGGACAATCTGAGCCACCAATTACAGGAATGCCGTTTTTAATGAGCGTTTTTAGCGGATAGAGCCACCTCGCGCGTTCGGATCCCAAATTTTCGATTGCAGACCAAACAGAAAATTCGGAGGCGACAACAAGGGGTTGTGCAGAAACGATAACACTCAACTTTTTCATTCGGTTGATTATCTCTTCGTTGAGGACCGCAGCGTGTTCTATGCGGTTGCGTATGCCTTTTCGCGATCCGTCACTTGAAATTTCTTGTATTGTGGTTAGAGCCGCGTCTACAGCCTTGTCGCCCATGGCATGTATTACTAGCTGAAAACCCATTTTCAGGATTTTGACAGCAGCTGTTTTCATTTCTTCTTGAGTGTAAAGCAATTTTGCATTAGTAGATCCGTCAGTGAAAGGTTGAAATAGCGCCGCCGTTTTCGCTGCTAGATAACCGTCTGCAGAAATCACCACGCCTCCAATCTTTAGCTCTGAGCCGCCTCTTGATTGAGTGTCAACTATGCTTTCCAAGAGGTGCACGGGAATCACAACATAAATTCTCATAGGCAGCTTCTTTTGCTCAAGAAGCTTTCGAATTAACGAGAGCTCTAATGAAGACAGAACCATCCAGTGCACGCTTGTGATGCCAGCTTCCAAGATTTTCTTGCAAGCCAAACTTGAAGCCTCCACTAACTCGTCTTCACTGGGTTCTGGCACGACATTCCATGCGAGATTTGTGGCAGTATCACGTAAAACTCCGGTAGGCTCACCTGTATTTGGATCTTTGTCAATAGCGCCACCTTGAGAAACTTTTGTCAAAGGTGTCACGCCAGCTAACTCTAAAGCTTTGCTATTTACGACGCATACTTGTCCGTTCCGGTGATAGAAAATCGCGGGATTATTTGGCGAAACTGAATCCAAGTCGAAACGTGTTGGGAGCCGTTTCTCAGTGAAGCGTGTTTGGTCCCAGCCTCGACCCAACAACCATTTTCCCTTATTTAAAGTCGCTAGGCGGTTTTTTAATAGATTTTGCATTTCCCTTATGGAAACTACATTGCTCAGGTCTAGCCATGTTATTGACTTTCCAAAGTCAGCAACGTGTATGTGGGTGTCTATGAAACCGGGAACAACTGTTTTACCGTTAAGACGGATGATTTTTGTTGTTTTACCAACTAGTTGGTTGATTTCTCTGTTTGTTCCGATTTTGACAATTTTATCACATTTTACTGCTATCGCTTCGACTCTAGGTTGAAAGAGGTTCATGGTTAGGACGTTACCCCCAGTCAAAACTAAATCTGCGGAAGTTACAATTATCACCCTTTAACAATGTTCTATGATGTTCGTTTCATTAGAATTTTTGCATAAAGGACAGTTATTTCTTGGTGCGCTTGATTAATATAAAACCGAGGAAAACAGCCAATACTACTGCTAAAACAATGATGGCTACAGCCAGGTATTCTGCAGGCACAGGACTTTTTGAAGTCTCGACAACTTCGATGAAGTATTGTTCACTGAAGGCGGAAGTGTAGTAACTCTTGTTTGATTGCCAGTGAGCAGAAACTAGCCAGTTTCCAGCAGTATCTAGCGTGTAGATGAAACTGAAGGCACCCTGTTTAGAAGTTACAGCTTGCAGGTCAGTTACAGAGCCGTCAGGTTTAACTAAAGACACGGCTATAGCCGCGTTAGGATAAGCGGGATAGAGATAGCCTAACCCAGTCACCGATTCCCCTAACGAAGCCTGCTCAGGCAATTTGAAAGTAATAGTACTGGTTGTAGCAGGGTTCCCAGCAAGGCAATAGACATTCCAGTCGTTACTTCCCACGTACACCATTCCTTCGTATACAGTTGTGGAGGACCAACTGTTAGAATCAGTGGTGAAGACCGAGAGTTTTTCGCCGTTTGTTGCGTTGAGTACGTAAATGGAACGCTGATCGGTTACAACGTACACTTTTCCGTCGGCGTAAGACGGAGAAACGTAAAGCTCCTCGCCTAAATATGTACTCCAAACAGCGTAACCAGTTGCCGCGTCAACACACACTATAGAGTAGTGGTCAACCAAAAAGAGGTTGTTGTCATAATAAGCTGGAGAACAAACTATAAACTCACCAGCACCAGAGGTTCGATAAGCCCATTTGATGTTACCATTCGCCGTGTCTATCCCATAGTACTCCTTTACATTGGAGGATACGAAAACCATATCGTCAGCGACGGTAGGAGAAGCATGCATGTCGGTTCCACCAGTCTGTATTTCCTCGTATGGAAGCTCTCTTTTCCAGATGAAAATGCCATTGGCAGCATCTAGCTTGTAAAGGGCACCTGATTCAGGTTCTTCGGAAACAATGTAAACTGCCCCGTTCACAACAGCCGGAGAAGACGTGATATACCCCTCAGTTTTAAATGTCCATTTAACGCTGCCGTCGAAAGCTTCCAAACAGTAAACGTTAGTGTCCAGCGACCCCACGTAGACCTTGCCATCGACTACAGTTGGAGATGAACGAAGTGCAGGTGCAGCAGCAAAGTTGACCTCTATGTAGCCGCCAGCGTATGTCGACCAGATGAGACTGCCATTATCTCTGTCAAGGCAGTATACATAGCCATCATCTGGACCCACGTAGACCCGTCCATAAGCTATTGCCGGTGAAGATTTAATTCTGGTGCCAGTGCTGAAGTTCCAGATTACGCTACCTGTCCCCGAGTCCAAACAATAAATGTTCTTGTCATGTGATCCCACGTAGACCCGTCCATTCGCGACGCTTGGCGAAGAAATGACGGCCCCGTTAGTGGCAAATTTCCATCTAAGCGTCAAATTTTCAGGAGCAGATTGGCCAGTTGCGCTATGAGCCGAGTCGTGCCGAAACATAGACCATGACTTAGTCCCTATAGCCCATACTTGATTAAATGTTGAATACTCTTCCCCTGATTCCACATCAACGGACGTTGTAACATCACCCGGAATGAGGTACAAGTTACCATAGGCAATGGCTACAGACTCTCTTGGGGCAAAAGCTTCTATTGGAAGCATCCAAAGGAGTTGCCCAGTATAAGCATCGAGGCAAACAAACTCAGATTCACTTTCTTGGGCAGTATAGGATGCAGTTTGCCCCGTTGTAGCATAAATCTTGCCGTCAGCAACTGTGGGATTACCAGGGAATATCATGGTTCCTGGTCCTTGATACTTCCATACCAATTCTCCTGTGTCAACATCAAGAGCATAAAGATACCCATCTTTGTTAAGTTCATAGACTATTCCGTAAGCTACAGCGGGGCCAATGCAGAAATATCCATCTTTGGTCTGGGGGTCGTAGGTCCATATGATTTCGCCATTGGTGGCATTAAAACAATACAACGTGTTATCGTGGGTGCCTCCCCTGAAGAACTTGCCCTCGTAATAGGCACCAGAGAAGACCATTGGAGTTCTCGTTTCGGTATCCCACAGAACCTCCCCTGTTCTAGCGTCAAGTGCCATTTGATGTGGATCATATGATCCAGGAAACACTTTGCCATCACCATATTGTACTCCAGAACCGACTGATCCACCACCATCAACATAGGTTTCCCAATTAAGTGCGGGCGGTGTTGAAGGGTCTGAAAAATCCCATCCTTGAACGTACGAACCTGTCTTAACAAAGAACATCTTTTCCTCTGGACTGTAAACGTTAGCGACGAAAAAAGGTGATGGGTTGGCAGAAAAAATGGAACTTGTCCATAATATTTCCCCGGTTTCTATATCAAGGCTGCTATTTCCTATAACTAGGCGAGTGTTATCAATCTTATAAACTGATGGCCAAGATCCGGGTGCTGGCACAACAGTTCTCCAAAGGACCTTACCCGTGTCTTTGTCGAGTGCGAAAATCTCGGTTTTTGTTGTGATAAAAACTTTGCCGTTAAATGCTGAGACGTAGCTCTGTATACCAGTTATGTTGGTTTTCCATAAAATGTCAGGAGCCTCTGGAGCTGGTCCTGCTGAGAAACGCGTAAAAGATGCGTCGCCTTGAAGCTGCGGCCATTCATATTGCAGCAAAGACGTATCATCTGCGATTTTGTCGTTTGGAGATTCGTTTTGAAAATCGTCAAAATAAACGTCTTGAACAAATAAGGACAGAAGCAACAGTGCAGTCAAGGCAGCTATGATAATCAGAAGTTTTGTAAACTTCATTTTTCAGCCTCTTAAATTAAGGGATAAATGACAATCTTTCATGATCCCATTCTTCCCCTCGAATAGCACTAAGAGTCAATCCAACTATAAATCTTACGGAACATCATATTATTTACTGCATCATCAGATCTCCAAGACTCTAGAGTGCTTCTATGAAACTGAAAAGGAGAGAAATAAAGTATCGCATAATCTTTTTTAGGATGCGAGAATTCTAAGGTAAATGATGAATTACCGAGGGATGTTTGAGGGGTTTTAATTTGGCTGATAAGGGTCCTTTACTTATGACTTCTTGGAGAGCTACAGGGGCCTGCAATGCACGTTGCAGATACTGCAATGTTGACGCCACAGGTGCAGCTGCTCCTAGAGAATTGACTACCGAAGAAGCTTTGCATTTGGTGGATGAAGTTCGCAGTTTTGGAGTCAAATGGTTCGGTATAAAAGGTGGTGAACCCCTTCTGCGGAAAGATATATTTGAAATTGTAGGTTATGCTAAAAGCATAGGTCTAAACGTTTGTTTACTAACCAACGGTTGCTTTGTTGATGGAGAAATCTACGACAACCTCGTCAAAAACCAAGTTTGGACGTCAGTCAGCATAGACGGCCCAGAAGAAATAAACGATCAGCTGAGAGGTAAAGGCTCATACAACAAAGCGCTAGTCGCCATCCAAAAATTATCGAAGGGAAAAATCCTGAACGGTTTGGCAGCCGCCATCACAACAATCAACTATAAGCATCTAGACCACGTTGCTGAGTTAGCTGAAAAATACAATGCTAATTTCGTATGGTTCAATCATCTTGTTCCCAGCGGACGAGCAAAGGAAACCATGGAGCTAGCCCCGAGCCCTGAACAGTATGAGTGGACACTGAACCATATATGGGATTTAACCCAAAAATACGCGGATAAATTCGAAATTCATGTGCACTGCCCTCATTACGCACGTGTCGTCAAGCAACGTAATTCGGAGAATTTTGATGAATGGTACGAGCATAAGTTCCATGGAAAATGCACTTACTTCGCGTTTGGTGGATACTTAAGCGTAACCGAAAACGGGGACTTGATACCATGCTTTTACACGGACCTTACGCCTGCAGAGCCCATGATGCTTGGGAACATAAGAGTGAAAGGTTTGACGAAAGCATGGGAGGAAATACGGAAATCAGAGTATTACAATAGCTTTAAAGATCGAAGTCGCCTAAAGGGAAAGTGTGGAGTCTGCGAGTACCGCGAAATATGCGGGGGATGCAGAAACCGAGCTTATGCATACACAGGTGACATTTACGAATCTGACCCAGCATGTTCTTATATACCAGAGAGACTACGGAAACAAGAGACAGCAGAACAGGTATAAGAAATGAAAAATACAAGCACAGCAGCGAAAATAGTTTTGGTAAATTCGCCACTTATCGAAGCAGACTATAACCATCCACTTTTTCCACCTTTGGGTTTAGCGTATTTAGCGGCTGTCCTTGAGCAAAATAATTTTGAAGTAAAAATAATCGACTGCCCGGTGTGCAGAATTGATCACAAGAAACTGGGTGCAGACTTGGCTACTTTCAAACCTGATTTGGTCGGTATTGCCTCAATGACGCCCACGATACCTTCCGCTGTCAAATCTGCCCAAGTCGCAAAAGAAGTATGCCCAAACGCGAAAGTCGTCATGGGTGGACCCCACGCCACTTTTGCGGACAAGCAAATTCTAACTGAAGAGCCAGCAGTTGACATAGTTGTGCGTGGTGAAGGCGAAGAAACTCTTTTGGAGCTCGCTAAACGCTCGCCGAAACTGGATAAACTTCAAGATGTGAAAGGTGTAACGTTCAGGAGAAAAAACCAGATCGTTCAAACACCTAATAGACCATTTATACACAACCTTGACGAGCTACCGCGTCCAGCTTACAAGCATTTGCCCATAGACATGTACAGAATTCATGGAAAAAAGTTTCTTCCAATCATGACTAGCAGAGGATGCCCTTTTCAATGCGCTTTTTGCTCAGCATCCAGAATATTTGGGGCAGGATACAGATCCAGAAGCCCAGAAAATGTTCTTGCCGAGCTTGAGTGGTTGAGAGACGAGCATGGTGCTGAAGGCATATCCTTCCATGATGACACATTAACGTTTGACAAGAAACGGATAATGGACATCTGCAACGGAATAATAAATAGAAAAATTGATCTTCCTTGGGGCTGCTCAACAAGAGTAGACTTAGTCACTGAGCAAATTCTGAACAAAATGGCGCAGGCAAACTGCAACGAAGTGTGTTTCGGTGTTGAATCGGGCTGCCAAAAAATTTTGAACGCTGTTCACAAACGGGTTTCGCCTGAGCAAAATGAAAAAGCAATCAAATGGGCGAAAGACGCGGGCATGTTTGTCAGCGTATCCGTTATTATAGGATACCCTGGAGAAACAAAAGACACAGTAAAAGAGACTCTGAACCTAATTCACAGGGTTGAACCGGATGATGTATGGTTATGTCTACCAACACCTTATCCTGGAACAGAACTCCGAACTCTAGTAGAGAAACTAGGCTGGAAGATGTCGGATGATTGGACTTTATACAACACGATGAACGCTGTCTTTGAGAACCCGGATTTACCTGCTGAAGAACTCATCAATATGAGAAAGGCTTTTTATAACAAATTCTATTCTCCAAAATACGTTATCCGCCAATTCGTAAAAGGCAACTTGAAAGGAAACTTGTACAGCAAAATAATGGCTCGAACCGCGGTGAATTATTTACTATGGCGAGCTAGGGCTAGTTTCTAGCCTCAAATATTTCATATATGATAAAAGATGTAATCAACGGAAACTTTATTATGAGATCACCGGTTTTAAAACCTGAATGCTGAGGGGAACATAAATGAAAAGTGCTGTTGTTGACCAGAACAAATCTGATGCTTATAATTCAAGGGAAAACTGGCCACCTTACACTTACAGGGATTATCCAGAAATAGAACCTAAAATGTACAAGTCGTTTATGGAGTTCTTATCAACTGAGAA
>SMYP01000076.1 GCA_007050895.1 Candidatus Bathyarchaeota archaeon
GTAATTCCTACAAGCAACGTAACACCTAGAGTTACTGCCAAAATCGCACTAAGGTTCTTTGTCTTTCGTCGGGCTAATGACCTCCATGCAATCATTAAACTTGATTTTAAACCCAAAATATTCACTTCCACAAAAATGTTGATTAGTTGTCAGTCAAACTTGATTGTATTTTTGTTCTTGATTCGTTGGACGATTTTTTCGATTGTAATGTACCCATTTTCTAAAACTTCAGAAAGTTCCTTAGCGTCTTTCTCAGTTACGCTATCAAAATTCTGGCGTAGAAAAATGAACGATTTAACTAATTTTTGGACAGTTTCTTTTGATGGAAAAAATTTGTTGTTATTACATTCAAGGTTGAAGCCACCCACCAGCATGGGTGCAAGGAACTCGATTCTTTCAATGAAAGCTTTTCCAGCTTCTATTTGCTGTTTCAAGAACTTTTTGCCTTCTTCTGTGAATATATAGCGTTTGGAGCCCATCTCGTCTCTTGGCAACTCCTTTGTGAAGCCTTTTTTTACCAGTCGGGCTAGTAGGGGATATATTGAGCCGGGGCTTGGTTTCCAGCTTCCAGTTTGAGTTTCGATTTCTTCTATGATTTCCATTCCTGACATGGGTTTTTCACTAAGCATTTTTAGAACTAGAAAGCCGAGAAGGCCTCGAGGCACTCCTAATCTTCTGCCTGCAATGGGAGTTATCATTTTACCACGTCAGATGTATCAGCAGGAATATCACTAGCGATATAAAAACGTTGTGTAGCAAGAAATACGATACCCAAAAACGGATCAAAAGCTGTCATTTGAAACTTTCTGCAAAAGCCTTCCATTTTAAATAATGAAAAGAAAAAGTGTTGGGTCATTTCCTATAGGGTGTTCATGATTTAATCGGATTCTAGTTCCGTGATTTTTTTCTTCAACACCTTTACTTTCATTGTTTAGCCATTGTTTGTATTCCTTTAGTTTGGCAATTTTTTTCTGTGGTTAGAAAGTGTCTTCCGTGTTGATGGCAGCATCACATGTTTTCTGTTCCATATGGTGTGGTCATGAGGATTTGCACAGGGGGACAGTGGAGATGTCGCCAATCTTTATCCAGTAAACTCCCCCTTTTGCGTGCACTGAAAGTATAGTTGGTTTACGAAAAGGGTTTTATGAAACAAAAATCATGCGTATATTATGTCGTCAACTTACACTGCTCCCAATTGCCCTTGTCCTGAGAAAGAGTGCCCACGTCACGGAAAATGCGAAGAATGCGTCAAGCATCATGACGAGAAAGGCGAGCTGCCCTACTGTGCAAGATAACAGCCTTAAGAAGAATGTATTCCAGTTTTGCTGAGCATGTTCATAGCGGCATCGCAAGTGAAATCAACCACAAGTCACAGGTGCACTGAAGAGTCATCCTCAATTGAGACATCTCTAGTGAAATTTTGATATTTCAGATCTTTTCCCTCAAACTTCCATTTTTTATAGTTTGAATTTGACAAAAGAGCAGTTGGTTCAATTTTTCAGAAAGTGTAAATATCGCCGATACACTAGTAAAATGGTGAATCGAGTTGAAATTGCTTTTTCAACAAGATTTTAGTCAAGTCGAATTTTGATAACTGAAAAATATTGAAAGGAGTTTAAGAAAATGAATGAAAAAAATGAATTTAGAACTGCCCGTATGGGAACCTCAAACCGAGACTGGTGGCCAAACCAGCTAAACCTTAACGGTTTACATCAAAATTGTCCACTGTCCAACCCGATGGGCAAGGAGTTCAATTACGCTGACGAATTCAAAAAACTCGACCTACAGGCAATAAAGAAGGATCTCTACGCACTGATGACAGACTCTAAGGATTGGTGGCCAGCAGATTATGGTCACTACGGTGGGCTTTTTATACGGATGGCGTGGCATAGCGCAGGCACCTACCGCAAGGGCGATGGTCGAGGGGGCGCAGGTTCAGGTCAACAGCGTTTCCCGCCCCTCAACAGCTGGCCAGACAACGTCAACCTCGACAAAGCACGCCGTCTGCTTTGGCCAATAAAGCAGAAATACGGCAAAAAAATCTCCTGGGCAGACCTGATGATACTTGCAGGCAACTGCGCACTTGAGTCGATGGGATTGAAAACCTTTGGTTTCGGCGGCGGGCGCAAAGATGCTTGGGAACCTGAAGATGTCTACTGGGGAAGCGAAAGCAAATGGCTTGAAGACAAACGCTACAAAGGCGACCGGAAACTTGAGAACCCACTTGCTGCTGTGCAAATGGGTTTAATCTATGTCAACCCGGAAGGGCCAAATGGCGAACCAAGTGCAGTCGCGTCTGGCCGCGACGTTAGAGAAACTTTCCAACGCATGGGAATGAATGACGAGGAAACCGTCGCACTCATCGCCGGTGGACACACATTCGGCAAATGCCATGGTGCAGCCAGTGCATCCCATGTGGGTCCTGAACCCGAGGCTGCAGGGATCGAAGAACAGGGTCTCGGTTGGAAAAGCAATTTCGGTAGCGGCAAGGGGGATGACACGATCACCAGCGGCATCGAAGGCGCATGGACGCCGAACCCTACCAAATGGGGTATGGAATTTTTCCATATGCTATTTGACTACGACTATGACTTGGTGAAAAGTCCCGCTGGTGCTTTTCAGTGGGTGCCGTGTAATCCGGATGAAAAAGATCTCGCACCAGCCGCCCACGATCCGTCAAAGCGAGTTACGACAATTATGACCACAGCAGACATGTCGCTGCGGATGGACCCGATCTTTCGATCGATAGCGAAGCGGTTCTACGAGAATCCAGAGACATTCACAGATGCATTTGCAAGGGCTTGGTTCAAGCTCACCCATCGCGATATGGGTCCGCGCTCGCGCTATCTCGGTCCAGAAGTCCCATCGGAGGAACTGATCTGGCAGGATCCATTACCTACCGTTGATCATGATCTGATTGATGAAAAGGATATCGCAGACCTCAAAGCCACGATTGCTGCTTCAGGGTTGTCAATTTCAGAACTGGTCTTTACTGCTTGGGCTTCAGCTTCCACATTCCGTGGTTCAGACAAGCGTGGTGGAGCTAATGGTGCACGCATTCGTCTTGCCCCTCAAAAAGATTGGGAAGTCAATCAACCAGAACAATTAAAGAGTATTCTAGAGACCCTTAAAAGGGTCCAAAACGAGTTTAATAGTGGTCAATCAGGCGCAAAGAAGGTCTCCCTCGCAGATTTGATTGTTTTAGGTGGCTGTGTTGGTGTTGAGCAAGCTGCAAAGAATGCAGGTTTTGATATAACGGTTCCATTCTCGCCAGGAAGAACAGATGCAAGTCAAGAACAAACTGATATAGAGTCCTTTGGTGTACTTGAGCCTGTTGCTGATGGGTTCCGTAATTACCTCAAAAGCAAATACTCTGTGCCAGCAGAAGAATTACTGGTTGATCGCGCACAATTGCTGACTCTTACTGCTCCTGAAATGACAGTTTTAATTGGTGGTCTGAGGGTGTTAAATGCTAACTTTGGGCAATCTCATAATGGTGTTTTCACTAAAAAGCCTGAGAATCTTACTAATGATTTCTTTGTGAATTTGCTAGATTTGAATACAGTCTGGAAGGCAACCTCAGAAGATGAAGAGCTGTTTGAGGGGTATGATCGGAAAACAAACAAACTCAAATGGACCGGCACTCGTGTGGACCTTATCTTTGGTTCTAATTCTCAGCTTCGGGCTTTGGCGGAAGTCTATGGGTCTGATGATGCAAAGAAAAAGTTCGTTCATGATTTCGTGTCAGCATGGAACAAAGTGATGAATCTAGACCGGTTCGACCTTGTCTA
>SMYP01000066.1 GCA_007050895.1 Candidatus Bathyarchaeota archaeon
CTATTATGCTCAGCGAATTTCCTTGATAAAAGATGAAATTGAATCTATGTTTGATAATAAAAAACCAAAGCAATTTAATCTTACAGACTTCACCTGAGACTAAAGCTTTTCAACAGAAACCACAATCTATCTCTTGGTGAAACAAAATCAAAGAAATATTTCACCCAAATGCCTACCTACAGCACGTGAAAAACGTGAAAAGTGGACTTAAAGCCAGAAGCAAAACACTGAACGTTTTAGAAACTCGTGCATCTACCGCAACATCAATAGCAAAGGAAACGTCTCTGTCATATGGTGTTGTACTACACCATTTACGGCTTCTTGAAAATGATGACACTGTATGCCGTAAAGGAAAGCGCCCTTATGTTTGGTTGCTTACAGGCTTAGGTCAGAAGCGTCTGATCCGCTAGAATGTGCATTGGCAGGGTGACTGTTTGCATTTTGGGCATTTCCCGTTGTACTTCTGGACAGCTGCGCTTTCAAGATCAATTCCTTTTATGTTAGCTAGCGATGCAAGCCACGCAATGACATCTGCAAACTCTTTTTCAGTCGCTTCTTTGTCGCTTCCTTCAAGTGCTTCTCGTAACTCTTCAAGTTCGTCTACAAGCCAATTATACGTCCCTTTTACTCCACGTTCACAATCCCTATGAAAGTATAGCTGCTTCATCATTTCTTGAAACTCACGTATGTGCACTCTGATCACCTTTTTTAGCTATAGTTTGTATACTATATCAAAGTTAAAACTTTGACATAACTTCATAAAGCCTACTTGGAATTTTCTGTTGATTGATGACTCTGAAGGTTCAGAATAATGCACAACATTAATAATGCAGAAAATTATACGATTGTATCTATCCTAGATAAAAGGTGAGCAAAATGAGTAAGCGAAAGAAAGAAAGTGGTCCAATGCCCGCGGCGAGCGCAGGCTTGCTGAGGTTTTTTGAGGAAGAAACCGAGGGTATCAAGATTAGACCTGAGCTTCTCGTGGTATTCGCTGTATCTCTCGTAGTTATCTCTGTTCTAGCGAAAGTATTTTTCCCTGTTGCTTGAAGCGCTTTTAGCGTCGAGGTGGATGTAAAACCTCTATTCTCTGAACTGAGTTAAGGTGTAGGAATAATTCGCTTCTTTCCTCTCGGCTTGCGACTTGTGGTATGGGCTGAGCAATTGTTGATCTCAAAACTACAGCTTCCGCGTCTGAAAGCCAGATTCCAGACGGTTCATGTGTAACAGCTGCGAGAGTGCCTTCAAAGCCGTATGCTGGGTCTAGAATGACTCTGATTTTTTTCCCCACATTTCTTTCGAGCATGTGAAATATGGATGGGGGCAATTTTTGCTCTGCCATATGCTTGACTTCGCAGGGTCAGTATAGTCATTACTTTAAAGATAAAACACTTGCTCCCTTTTTAGCATGTTGCCTCTATGATGTCGCTGTCAAAACTGAATTTTTTATGTACCATAATTTTTATTGTTTTATGTTAAAATCTCTGTACAGTTTTAGCTAAGTTATAAAAAAACATGTTTTAATAGTAGTTGAAATTTTTTCCTTTACTTAGCTAGCCTTTAATAATCCTATCCAATTCATTAGGAATTCAATTTGAGATGGTAGACGTGGCAACTGATAATTCGCTGAATCACTCCATGAACAGTGCACTGAAACATTACTCTTCAATGTTCTTTCTTCCAGCCTTTCGAAGGGCAGTAGCTTCGGTAGCTGTGCTGTGCATAGGAGGAGTTAGCCTTTCTACTTTTGCCCTTTTCTTCTCACTTGATGGACTGGGTAAGAGTATCTTTTTGGGCTTTTCTGTATTCGCCGCGGTACTCTTCTCTGATTATTTAATAAGCAGAATAATTCTTGGTAGGGACCCAATCTATATTTTGAGAAGAACAGTGGCGCTTTCCCTCTTCTGCTGGGTTTTGTGGATACTCTTCATCGTTATAGGTGTTGCCTTCGGCGTTTTTTTTGGTTTGTTGTGGTGGGTTAAACTTTGCCTTTTAGGATTTGCCGCCGTAACTACTTTCCGTTCTGTTGTGTTTATAGCAACTTCAGCTGTTGCCTTCTTGCGACGCATAGTAGCCTCATTGCTTTCTCCGTTACTTTGTATAGCACCCTTCATGCTTTTTTGGTCAAGCATCAATAATGCCTTTCCTCTTCAATTATTGCCTTTCTTGGTTATTTCAACAATCGCTAGTTGCTCTTTCGCTTTCTTGTTCGTCTTTCTTGTAGACCATTTGGGACGAAGTACATTTAATGTACCTTCAATGCCGCTTTTCAGAGCATTCATGCTAAATTGGGTTGCAGCTTTGAACACGCCTTTTGAAGCATTACTAGAAAAACTGGGTGAAAATGAAGATATTGAAATTACACTTTTGAAATTTGATTCTCACAAACCTAAAGCCGCGATCATAGTTCCTCTTGTTCATCCCGGTCCCTTCAAGAACATTGGAAGTAGCCTTCTTCCGTCTTTGCTTAAACGTGATTTTGAAAAAGAGTTTGGTTGTGATGCATGTGTTCCTTTAGGCATCCTTGGTCATGAGCTTGACTTGGCTTCACAAACACAGAATCAGAGAATAATAACGAGAGTCATAGAATCCGCCAAGTTTTCTGCATCTGCTGATAGGGCAACACCTTTTATCAAAGTCACCGAGAGTTTTGTCACTGCTTCTTGCCAAATTTTTGGAAAAACTGCCTTCCTTTCTTTTACTCTTGCTCCTAAAACCACTGAAGACTTGCCCCAGGAGCTAGGTCAAATTGTTAATGAGGAAGCCGAGAAACTTGGGCTTGAATGTAACATAGTAGTCAACGCTCATAACAGCATCACCGACATAGTTGATACGGAAGCTTCCATTGAAATATTACGTGATGTGGCATCCAAATGTCTCCGAAAAGCTGCTTCTCTGCCTTCTTATGCGTTTGAAGTTGGTGCTTCTACAGTCTTCCCTAAAGAGTTTAGTTTGGAAGATGGTATGGGTTCAGGTGGGATCACTGCAATAGTGGTTAATGTAGCCGAACAGAAAACCGCCTATGTAGTTATTGACGGAAACAACATGGTTTCTGGTCTGCGTGAAGAGATACTTATGTCTCTCAAGTCTTCAGGTTTCCACGAATGCGAAGTTTTCACAACTGATACTCATGCTGTAAGCGCCGTAGTTCTGGGACGCCGTGGGTACCATCCTGTTGGTGAAGCTATGAACCATGAGACGTTAATACAACATATTAAAAAAGTAGCAAATGTGGCGGCGTCAAACTTGGAATCTTGCAAAGCTGGCTGCTTGCGTCTGATAGTGCCTCAAGTTAGAGTCATTGGAGAAGCGCGACTGGCATCTTTATCCATGCTTGTTGATAAAGCTCTCCAAAGGGCAAAGCAAATAGTTGCGCCGATTTTTGTTTCTGAAGGGTTGCTTTTAATTCTCCTCCTAGTGTTATTGTAAGCTCGGTAATATAGGGATGTTAGAATGTCTTTTTCAAGTTGTATTTTTCAGTTTTTTAGTGCTTCGTCGGGGCTTCCTTTTCAGAGCTGTTCCGCAGATTTCACATGTCGTGGATTTGTAATCAGCTGGATACTTCTTATGGCAGGCAGGGCAGTATCTAATCCACTCAAGAAGGCGACTGATGCCCAAAGTGGCTAAAGCCATAAATTCTATTCCCATTTGAGTGGCAACGTTCTGTATAGAATAATCATCTGTCACGATTTGAGGAGTGTATCCTTCTGCCTTGAGTTCCGAAGCCAGAGCTAAGATTTGCAGGTCGGTTTCTGACAGGAAAAAAGCGTCTCCAAC
>SMYP01000118.1 GCA_007050895.1 Candidatus Bathyarchaeota archaeon
CTAGACTAGATCTAAAAACGGGGTTTATCGGCAAGGTTGCCTCTGACACTGAAGGGAAATTTCTCTTAGACGAACTTGAAAGAGAAGGAGTGAATATCAATGGCGTAACAGTTTCAGAAATTGGTAGAAGCGGCGTAGTTATGGGCTTTATTGACTTAAAAGGAGACAGAGCTCTATATGTTGATCCAGGTGTCAACGACCAGTTAGACTTTAAAGAAATTGACATCGACTATATTTCAGACACAGAGTTTCTGCATCTTTCATCCTTCGTTGCTGAACAACCCTTCACTGCCCAAAAACAGCTCATAAACGAGCTTTCTGCTGTGAAAATATGTTTTGATCCTGGAGCAATTTACGCAATAAAAGGCTTGAATTCCAACAAACCAATAATCAGAAAAAGCTATGCAGTGCTACCCAATGAAATAGAAGTTAACCAACTTACAGGAGAGGACTATCAAGAAGGCGCTAAGCTTTTTTTGAAGTTAGGCGCTAATTTGGTCGCAGTTAAGCTTGGGAAAAAGGGTTGCTATGTCACTAATGGAAAAGAAAGTCATCTGATCGATGCATATAAGGTAAATGTTGTAGATACAACAGGTGCAGGAGATGCCTTCAATGCAGGCTTCATCTATGGTTTGGTCAATGGAAAAGATTTATACACGTGTGGAAGGCTGGGTAACTTTGTAGCTTCCCGTTGTGTCTCGGCTATGGGGGCTAGAACTGGATTACCCAGAAGCACCGAGCTAAAAGAATTCTAAAATCGCTTTTTCAAATATTCAATCATCGATTGGAAAATCAGCTTTCCGTCACCATAGGGTTTCATTTTTCTTGTTTTTGTCCAATCAGGTAGCTGCCAACCATAGAACGCTCTTTCGGGATGGGGCATTAATCCGAAAACTGTTCCCGATGGGTTGCAAATACCGGCGATGTCGTGAAATGAACCATTGGGGTTAACTGGAAATTCGCCTTTTGGGTAATCGCCATTTTTATAGCAATATCTGAAAACTAACTGATCATTTTCATACAATTTTTGGAGGTAGCTTGTTTCTTTTTCAGATGCAAATAGAAACCGCCCCTCACCATGAGCCACAGGAATATGTAGTATCTGGTCTTTTGTAATGTTTCTGGTAAATATGCAGTTTCCAGAACTTTCATGCTTAAGATAAATCCATTTGCACCGATAACCAATCGGAATATTTGTAGTTAAAGTTGCCTCGGGGACTTCGGAGATTCCCTCAAAGGCTGGTAATAGTCCTGCTTCAACCAGAACTTGGAATCCATTACATATTCCTAGAACAGGTCTTTCATCTTCAACAAATTTTTTAAGGGTTTTACTAAGTTTAGTTAGCGTACCTGTAGCCCAGATAGCTCCAGCCCTAACATAGTCACCATAAGAGAATCCTCCAGGAAAAACAAGAGCATTATAATCTAGCAGATTATTTTGTTTAACTATCTCATTAAAGTGTAGGATATCTGCATCTGCACCTAGTTCATCGAATGCTCTTTTGGTTTCGGCGTCACAGTTTGTTCCTCCAACCCTCATAATCAGCACACGAATTTCCGGTGCCTTCATGTTTTTATGCTCCTAGCGTGAGTTTCCATCTTTTTCTCAACTCTTCCAAATCGACTTTAATCTTCTGTTTGCTATCCAAGCCAACAACTGACAAGATGCTGTCTTTTTTGACTATGCCAATTTCAGCACAATCAGTATTTTTCATCAACTCCTCGAAAGCAACTTTTCGTTTTTCTTTTACTTCAACTAAAAATCTGCTGTTCGACTCTGAAAAAAGAATGAAATCGTTTCTGGATTCTATCAGGGCTCTGGGAACATTCTGTAGATTTAGTTCCATTCCGTATCCACTACTGAAAGCCATCTCAGCTGCTGCAACAGCTAATCCCCCCTCTGAAAGATCGTGACAAGATCTGAGAAACCCTTTGTCGATGGCTTTTGTAATCATCTTCATTGTCTTTTTTGCTTGTTTAATCCTTACTTTCGGAACAGAATTGCCTAGATATCCTTTATTTTGATAATAATGACTACCCCCCAGCTCTTGGAAAGTCTTGCCAACTATGTAGACGCTATTTCCAGGTCGTTTCAGCTCCATAGAAACCGTTTTCCGAATGTCAGGGATCACTCCAATTGCTGTGATAAGAAGTGTAGGTGTAATTGGTCCCATAGGTGATTCATTGTATAGACTATCTTTTCCGGAAATGAATGGCACCTCATAGCCTTTAGCAAAATCATAACAAGCTTTGCATGCCATAACTAACGATCCTAATCTGTCGGGTTTCTGTGGATTTCCCCATGTGAAGTTGTCTAGTAATGCGATTCTTCTTCCGCCGACTGCAACATTGTTTCGAATTGCCTCGTCAATTGCTGAGGCTGCCATCCAGTAGGGGTCAATTTTACCATAGGAAATATTCATTCCGCATGAGATGACAACACCCTTCCATGAGTTTTCGAGAGGTTTCAATACTGCAGCATCATTTGGTCCACTGTACTTGCTCTGCAACGGTTTTAGCACAGTATTACCTTTGACTTCATGGTCGTATGTTCTTATGATTGATTCTTTGCTTGCAATGTTCGGCATTGAAAGTAACTTAAAAAGCTCCTGTGTCATGCTTCTTGGCTCTGGGAAGCTTGGTTCTTTTAGTTTAGTTGGTTTCCATTTTGTAGTTCCTATGAATTTTGGGGGATTAAAGACGAAATTTAATTCAAGTTCTGCTACTACATAATTATTGTATGTAACTTTTAGAATTCCATCGGTTGTGAATTTTCCTATAGGTGTTGCTTTTACACCTTCTGTTTCGAAAATTTCTAATGCTTTCATCATATTTTTTTCTGGAACTGAAAGGAGCATCCTTTCTTGTGATTCGCTAATGTAGATTTCCCAAGGAGCTAGCCCTTGGTATTTTAGTGGGATTTTTTCTAAGGAAACGTGTATACCAAGGTTTGAACGTTCAGCCATTTCTCCTGTTCCGCAGCTGATTCCCCCTCCACCTATATCTGTTATGGCTGACCCAAGACCTGCATCTCTTAACCTAACAATAGCCCTTTTGACCTTTTCTTCTTCTATTGGGTTTGCAATTTGGACTGCAGGTCTGGAGATTTCTTCGGATTCTTTGGTTAACTCCGTCGAGGCGAAGGTGACACCGTGGATTCCGTCTCTTCCTGTTTCTCCCCCTATAAGTAAGGCGATATCTCCGGCCTTTGTGTCCTTCACAAATTTATCTTTTGGAAGAAGACCAATGCATCCGCAATAAACTACTACGTTGCCCACATAGCTTTCATCGAAATGTATGGATCCGTTGACAGTTGGGATACCCATATTGTTTCCATAGCTACCTATACCTGCGATAACCCCGCTGTAAATGTATTTGGGATGTTTTGTTCCCGTAGGAAGTTTACTATATTTATAATCTAGTGGACCGAAACAAAGCACATCAGTACATGCTATAGGGTCTGCCCACACAGCGAGGATATCACGTATTACTCCTCCAGTTCCTGTTGCGGCTCCTCCAAAAGGCTCGATAGCTGAAGGATGGTTATGTGTTTCAACTTTTGCTGCAAGGGCATAGTTTCCATCAAACTCTATTATTCCCGCGTTATCTTCGAATACTGAAATACACCAGGGTGGATTGAGTTCGTCTGTTACTTTGGCTATGTACGTTTTGAATAGGCTTTCTATTTCGCCTTTTGGAGTTGTTATGTTTCCTTTGAAGGTT
>SMYP01000122.1 GCA_007050895.1 Candidatus Bathyarchaeota archaeon
TCTCTTTTCGGGTCAATTTACATTCGAGTAGAATACTGCAGAAACGAAAATATCGCCGATATTTACTTCATAAAGATTAAACACAGTTGACTTTTGAGCATTAACGTAAAAGGTATGACTACCTGGAAGCACGGATACAGCAGCATGTGAAGCTGCACTGTAGATGTTTCTTTGATTACTTGTACCATCTATTACGCCGACTTCTGTTCTGTGCAAATCAAAGGAACTATCTGTTGTTGCCAAGCCTATTCTGCAACTGGTTTGGTCGCCCAAAGTCACTACAGTTGCAGTAAGTATTAGAACAACATACCCGGTAGTTGGGACGTCTATTATGATTCGGCCTAGGTTCTGAACTGTGGTTCCAATATTTTTGACATCAGGTAGCGTTTGACGCTCAACTACATTTACTCCTGGAGGCCCTGGAGGTCCAACTTCACCTTGAGGCCCCTCAGGTCCAACTTCACCTTGAGGCCCTGTAAGACCTCCTACACTTATTGCAGAAATAAGACCATAGCTGATTATTGAAGATAACAATAGAACCCCAATCAATCCTAAAAAGAATATTCGTTTTGAGATTTCAAAATTCTTGTTGCTCATTCAATAACCTCTTTTTCAAATAGTGCGTAATTGTTATTTACTATTTTGCTTACCCTGGGTTTGAGTTCATATTCGAAAAGGACGATTTGAAATTCTTCATTAAGCCCAAGTGAATCAGGAGCTTAATTTTAGCCTTAAGCCCAAACTGGTGGAGGTATTGAAAGTTTAACGATAATAGCATTATGCGAGCAAGTTCTATTACCACTCTCCGGAAGATCCACCACCTCCAGAACCTCCACCACCACCTCCACCACGTCCAGAGCCTCCACCACTTGAACCGTTCCCAGAATTCCCAATTCTATCCCCGCCTGAACGCCAAACAAATGGTATCAACACAATAATCACGAAGATAACGATGAGCACAATGAAATCCCAGGGCATTTCATTATCAGCCGGCGATTCATCTATATCGTAGATATATCTTCCGCGGGTTGGCATCTGCTCTGAATTATCAATGTTCGGTATTTCTTGGGCAAGAGCATTAACTGTGGATGCTAGTCCTTCTCCGTATAGTTCTTCCTGAAAATTCGGAATCAAATAATTTTCTGCTATTCTTTTTGATTCCAAATCAGTTATGTAGCCTTCCAGTCCATAACCTACTTCGATTCGCCATTCCCTCTCCTCCATGGAGATAAGAATCAGAACACCGTTATCTTTTTCCTTTTTCCCAATTCCAACCACAGTGCCGCTGGGCGTATCCAAGGGCAATTCGTTGAAAATGTACACACCCAGTTGGACTATATCGTTGAGTTCTGTTCTATCCTTCATAATGCCGTGACCATACAGGGAATCAACAATGTAGATTACTATCTCAGCAGTGGTGTTCTTATCAATCTCAAGAAGATACTCCTTAATTTCGTTTCTCCAATCATCAGAAAGCACCTGACCCTTAGCGGGCAAAACCGATGCAAGAGTTGTACATAGAAAAGAAGCTAGAATTATCAGCGATAAAAAAGAAAGAAGAGCTTTATTTGTGACAGAAAACACCATAATCACAACTACCCGAGCTATTCTTCTATTAAAAGGTGCCACTTTTATGATTTTTGGGAAGCAGAATTACGATAAGGTGGCGATGTCTCCCGCAAACCCAATATTTTATTGGCTTTATGAACTAATGATATACCTGTCTACTTTAGATATTGTCGGATATTTGAGCTTCTCATTTGCATGGGGGGAAAAGAATAAATCGAAAAATGGAGACCCATAAGATAAAAAGTGGAGATAACTATGCCATTACGAACTGATATTAAAAAGATTATGATCATTGGTTCTGGCCCAATTGTTATTGGGCAAGCATGCGAGTTCGATTATTCAGGAACTCAAGCATGCAAAGCCTTGAAATCTTTGGGCTACGAGATCGTGTTGGTCAACTCAAACCCTGCAACAATTATGACAGACCCAGGTATGGCAGACGTTACCTACATTGAACCTCTAAATCTTGAGACGATGATCAAAATCATCGAGAAAGAGCGCCCCGACGCCATACTGCCCAATTTGGGCGGTCAAACCGGACTCAACCTCAGCTCGAGTCTGGCAGCATGTGGCGCCCTAGACAAATATAACGTAAAAGTAATCGGCGTAGAAACAGAAGCTATCCGTCGTGGCGAAGACCGATTAGCTTTCAAAGAAACTATGAATGAACTAGGAATAACGGTTCCTAGAAGCCAAGTTGCCTACAATGTTGAGAAAGCCGAATCAATCGCTATCGAGCTTGGCTATCCAGTTGTTGTCCGACCCGCTTTTACACTCGGAGGCACCGGCGGGGGTCTAGCATATAACGTCGAGGAGTTACGCGTAATTGTCAGCCGTGGTATTGCATCCAGCATGGTTGGCCAAGTTCTAATTGAAGAATCGGTGGAAGGCTGGGAGGAACTAGAGCTAGAAATCATTAGGGATGCCAAAAACCAGATTATTACCGTATGTTTCATCGAAAACGTAGATGCTATGGGAGTGCACACAGGCGACTCCTACTGTACTGCCCCCATGCTTACGATTAGTGAATCGTTGCAAAAACGCCTCCAAGATTATTCCTACAAGGTTGTAGAAAAAATCGGCGTTATCGGCGGCACTAACATACAATTCGCCCACGACCCAAAAACTGGAAGAGTAGTAATAATCGAGATTAACCCGCGCACTTCACGTTCTTCCGCTCTAGCCTCAAAAGCCACCGGCTTCCCAATCGCATTAATCTCCGCCAAACTAGCCGTCGGTATGACACTGGATGAATTACCCTACTGGCGAGGAGGAACCTTGGAAAAATACACGCCCTCCAGCGATTACGTAGTCGTCAAATTTGCCCGATGGGCTTTTGAAAAATTTCGTGACGCAGAAGACCGTCTTGGCACCCAAATGCGCGCTGTCGGCGAAGTTATGAGCATAGGAAAAAACTACAAAGAAGCTTTCCAGAAAGCCATCAGATCCCTAGAGATAGAGCGATTCGGCTTAGGATTCGCCAAAGACTTCAATGAAAAAACCCTTGAAGAACTAATGAAAATGCTAACCTACGCCACCAGCGAACGACAATTTATCATGTATGAAGCTCTTCGCAAAGGCGCTGATATTCAACAACTCTATCAAAAAACTTCTATCAAGCCCTGGTTCATACAACAAATGAAAGAACTCGTAGAGGAAGAGGAGAAAATCCTAAAATACAAAGGCAAAAAACTACCACCTGATCTACTCATTCAAGCAAAGAAAGACGGCTTTGCTGACAAGTACCTATCAAAATTACTCAACGTAAATGAAACAGAAATCCGCAAACAACGTATCGAGTTAGAACTACCAGAAGCATGGAACTTCGTTCCAGTCAGCGGCACAGAAAATGCCAAGTATTACTACTCCACGTATAACGCACCAGACAAGACCTCAACCAGCCATCGCCAAAAAGTGATGGTTTTAGGTGGAGGACCCAATCGAATCGGTCAAGGCATCGAATTCGATTATTGCTGTGTCCATGCAGCCTTCGCTTTACGCGACATGGGCTACGAAACAATCATGGTTAACTGCAATCCCGAAACAGTATCTACCGACTACGATACCTCAGATAAACTATATTTCGAACCACTAACCGTTGAGGATGTCCTAAGCATATA
>SMYP01000085.1:0-4914 GCA_007050895.1 Candidatus Bathyarchaeota archaeon
AAGCCATACAAGATAGTTTACCATATGTGCATCCTAAGACCATAAATGGAATAGTGTGGTTACTTGCCGAAAAAAGACCTGAAGAAGTGTACAAACCAGATAGGGGTCTTTTCCGACATGTGTCTTTTCGAGAAGCTATTTCCTAAAATTCTGTTGATTAGTCTAAATTGCTTTTTAATAAAATCTAAGAAAAGGGATTTGTGGGTGATATCCACTCCCTCGTGGATTCGAATCCCTTACGCAATTAATTACTGCAAGCCAAGAATCATAGAACAACTTCAATACTCAGAGCCGAATCGCAAATAGAAGAGTTTTATAAATCAACCATATGAAGATAACCACAATGAAGACTGACCACAAAATATTCTTCAAAAACTCCAGTAGTATGAAGAATATAACAGACAAATCCATAGATTTGATGATTACTTCGCCTCCTTATCCCATGATTAAAATGTGGGACAAGATCTTCTTAAAGCAGAATCCAAAAATTGCAGAGGCTTTGGAAAATGAGGATGGGAAAACCGCTTTTGAACTGATGAATAGGGAATTGGATAAAGTTTGGAAGGAAATTTATAGAGTTTTAAAAGATGGCGGAATTGCCTGTATCAACATTGGAGATGCGACGAGAAAGATAGGAGACGAGTTTAAACTCTATTCTAATCATTCACGAATACTTCAGTCTTGCCTCGAATTAGGTTTCAGCGCTCTCCCTGAAATATTGTGGAGAAAGCAAACGAACGCTCCAAACAAGTTTATGGGTTCAGGTATGCTACCCGCTGGAGCTTATGTAACTTTAGAGCACGAGTTTATTCTAATTCTGCGAAAAGGTAGCAAACGGAAATTCACAAGCGAAGAAGAAAGGAAACGAAGGAGAGAAAGTTCATTCTTTTGGGAAGAAAGAAACCTTTGGTTTTCCGATGTATGGGAAGGACTGAAAGGAACAAGACAAAACAACATCGACAAGAATATCCGAGATAGAAGCGGAGCGTATCCTTTCGAACTGCCTTACCGCTTGATAAATATGTTCTCACTGAGAGGAGACACCGTCTTAGACCCCTTTCTTGGAACTGGAACCACAACAATCGCTTCAATTGCGACCGGACGAAATAGCGTAGGCTTTGAGATAGACTCAAACTTTAAGGAACATATTATTTCAAGACTTGAAAATCTCGTTGAATTCTCCAATCAGTTACTGCAAAAACGAATTGAGAATCATTTGAATTTTGTCCAAGAACAAACTAAAACCAGAGGAAGATTGCGATATACGAGTTCGTATTATGGATTTCCCGTAGTGACGAGCCACGAGAAGGAAATTATTTTTGATAAGCTAACCAGAATTAGAATAAGAGTCAATATAATAGAAGCTGAATACAGAGATGAGAAATCTATTTTGAGATGAGATACCTCACCTCGGCTAAGTTAATTGAAACCAATAAAGAAGATGGGATTTGTGACAAGAACTCTCCGTTTTAGTGAGGGTGCAAATCCGGGCGCTAACCGATTTGGACTGAGTAGCTTATCATATTGTAATTGCTAGCAATTTCTTGCGACGATCAGGCTAGGTCGAAGCGGTCAAGATTCATAACCTTGGTCCACGCCGCCACGAAGTCATGCAGGAATTTCTTTTGGGAGTCTTCGCATCCATAGACTTCCGCCAAGGCCCGGAGTTGGGAGTTCGAACCGAAGATTAGATCGACGCGAGTACCGGTCCACTTGAGATTGCCCGTTGCGCGATCACGCCCCTCGAACACCTCTTCATCTTCCGAGGTTGCCTTCCATTTCGTGTTCATATCGAGCAGATTCACGAAGAAGTCGTTGGTGAGCGTCTCTGGTTGCTTGGTGAAGACACCATTCGGGGAATGTCGGAAATTGGCATTCAAGACGCGCATACCGCCAACGAGAACCGTCATCTCTGGAGCGGTCAGCGTCAACAGCTGCGCACGATCAACCAGCAGTTCCTCTGCCGATACGGAGTATTTGGTTTTGAGATAGTTACGGAAGCCATCTGCGACCGGTTCAAGTATAGCGAATGACTCCACATCAGTTTGTTCCTGAGACGCATCCGTGCGTCCCGGTGTGAAAGGAACTGTTACATCAAGAGCTGCATTCTTTGCAGCTTGCTCTACACCTGCGCATCCACCCAGGACAATCAAGTCAGCGAGCGAAATCTTCTTCCCGCCTGACTGCGCGCTGTTAAACTCTTTTTGGATTCCCTCAAGGGTCTGCAGCACCTTCTTCAGTTGAGCTGGCTGGTTAACTTTCCAATCCTTTTGCGGAGCCAGACGGATGCGCGCCCCGTTCGCACCGCCCCGCTTGTCGGAACCACGGAACGTGGACGCCGAAGCCCAGGCAGTATAGACAAGCTCCGAGATCGATAAGCCCGAAGCCAGAATCTTACTCTTGAGTTCTGCGATGTCCTGCGCGTCAACCAGCTCATGATCGACTTCGGGCACTGGGTCTTGCCAGATCAGTTCCTCGGCTGGGACCTCCGGACCAAGATAGCGCGAACGAGGACCCATATCACGGTGTGTCAGCTTGAACCAAGCCCGAGCAAACGCATCAGCGAACTCTTCAGGATGCTCATGGAAACGCCGTGCGATCGCTGCATAGATTGGATCCATCCGCAATGCCATGTCGGCAGTAGTCATCATGGTAAGAACCCGTTTCGAATGATCGTGGGCTGAAGGCGCAAGGTCCTTGTCTGCCACATTCTTTGGCCTCCACTGCCAAGCACCAGCGGGACTCTTTATCAATTCCCACTCGTGGCCAAATAGCATGTCGAAATAGCCCATGTCCCATTTGGTTGGGTGTGGCGTCCAAGCACCTTCTAGGCCGCTGGTGATCGTGTCATTACCCATGCCACTGCCTAAGCTGCTTTTCCAACCAAGTCCCTGTTCTTCGATGCTTGCAGCTTCCGGTTCGGGACCGAGATGAGCGGGATTGCCTGCACCATGGCATTTGCCAAAAGTATGCCCTCCGGCGATGAGTGCAACGGTCTCCTCGTTGTTCATTGCCATGCGTGAGAAGGTTTCTCTAACATCGCGTGCCGACGCAACTGGATCCGGATTACCGTTGGGCCCTTCTGGGTTCACATATATCAAACCCATCTGTACCGCGGCGAGAGGATTCTCGAGTTCCCTGTCGCCTGTGTAACGCTTGTCATCAAGCCACTCGCTCTCAGCCCCCCAGTAAATATCTTCCGGCTCCCAAACGTCTTCGCGACCACCACCGAAGCCAAACGTCTTCAAACCCATTGACTCCAAAGCGCAGTTACCGGCGATGATCATCAGATCAGCCCAGGAGATTTTCTTGCCGTATTTCTGCTTGATCGGCCAAAGCAAACGTCGCGCCTTGTCGAGGTTGACGTTGTCCGGCCAGCTATTGAGAGGTGGGAAACGCTGTGCGCCCGAGCCGGCACCCCCGCGACCATCACCCTTGCGGTAGGTGCCTGCGCTGTGCCACGCCATCCGGATGAAGAGACCTCCGTAGTGACCGTAATCAGCTGGCCACCAGTCCTTCGAGTCGGTCATCAGGGCATAGAGGTCCTTCTTCAGAGCTTCTAAGTCGAGTTTCTTGAATTCATCAGCGTAGTTGAAATCCTTGTCCATCGGATTCGACTGGGGGGAATGCTTGTGCAAAATATTCAGGTTCAACTGGTTCGGCCACCAGTCTCGGTTTGACGTGTGTGTGCGGCTAGTTTTAAGTCTCTTTTTATCACTCAAATCAATACAACTCCTTTCTGTATGTTTTCTTTGAATTGGAATCAATTTAAAGGTTAAGTTCAAAAATTTTAATCAAAAAATTCACCCCTAAGAAATACGGGGCTTGCAAGTGGCATCTCCACTTGCTCTCGGGTTTAAATTACATCCGGTCATCAATAAAAGTATATAGATAATATGCTTTGACTATTTCAAAAAGATAAATTAAAAGGAGAGCCTACAGATATATGGCTCGGCAGAGTGTCCCATCACAGTTGAAAAGCATAGTTTGAATGGATGTCCCTATGAGCTCAATTGACACTAATCATCCCAATTTTGTCCTGGCTTTTTTAATATCAGTTTCAATATTTGGTCTAGTATTGTCAGTTTTTTTTGTCTTTCATACTTCACTAGAAGATAGTTTTGCATATCGTAATCTAGCGGTAGGTGCTGCATTTGGTGCAGTTTGCATATTAGGAATCTTCGCTGCGCTCTTTCCTAATTCCTGCTTAGCAATTCCTCAGTTCGGGAGAAGCAAAAGACATGACAGGCGCACATTAAATATTCATGAAACAGCTTCGGTAGCTCACCATCCTACTTGTGAAAACTATTCCACACACATTTTAGTTGTTGGCAACACGAAATTTTGCGCAACCTGTTCTGGGTTACTAGTTGGTGCGACCCTTGTCCTCTTTGCTACAGGTCTATACTTCTTTGGAAACTTCAACATAGGAGAACCAACCATATTGGTTTTGGTGGGCGCGAGTGGAGTTTCTTTTGGTTTTCTACAATCAGCGTTGCCAAAGTATAGTAGTGGTTTAACTCGATTTTTTGCCAGTATTCTCTTCGTTGTGGGAACTTTTCTAATGCTTGTCAGCATAGACATGGCAGTAAAAAATACTTCAATTGATCTCTTTTTTGTAGGTCTTAGTTTACTCTGGATTCTAACTAAGATAAGTCTCTCACAAAGAGACCATAAATCAACGTGCTCTAATTGTTCAGAAAAACCTTGCACATTTAATAATAATTGGTTTCGCTAAGGTTTGTTCTGTGAGTGAGTCATCTTATATATTGCGCCTGCAAGTATCAGAATCCCGATAATAATCAAGAATATATGCCAAAACTCAACGTTTTCAGGGATTATGTCTGTTTGCTGAAGCAGCGTTATAATCCCCCAGACTAATATAATCACTCCAAATACAATTCCAGCTATTGC
>SMYP01000085.1:5014-7722 GCA_007050895.1 Candidatus Bathyarchaeota archaeon
TTAATTCTCGTGGCGTCACTAGCCGGCTTAGCGTCAGCTAGTCATTTCACTATAAAATCTGTGGAAAAACTCATCGAAATTACCGGATTGAGCGATGCTTCAGCGGGCTTCATAATTCTTGCAGTGCTTACCTCTACCCCTGAAATAATCGTAGCGGTTCTTTCAGTTGTTCAAGGAAACACCGCTGTCAGTATCGGTGATATTCTGGGATCAAATGTGTTTAATATTGGTGCGATTCTTGGTGTGCTGGGCATTCTAGGATACCTTAAACTTTGTTGTACAGACATACTTGTAGAACTTACGGATATGCTCTCTGTTATTGTAGCGATTCCATTGCTTCTTGTTATTAGCCAATGCCGAATCCTAGAAATTCCAAGCCAAATAATTGGTGTTATACTCATAACAAGCTTTCTGGTCAGCATATTTTTGATAGCGAAGAAGAGGCTTCCGCCAGTTATTTTGAACGGAAAAGGAAAAGAAGTCAACAATAGAAGGAAAGTGGTTGTGATTTCAACGCTTTTGGTCAGCTTCATAATTGTAGTTGTTTCGGCTCAATTTGCGGTTAATTCAGCTTCAAACATTGCTGTGTTTTTAGGAGTTCCTCAGATTCTTATTGGAGCGAAATTAGTCGCTATCGGCACATCACTTCCTGAATTTACAATTGACCTCGCAGCGGTAAGGCGACATAGAACACACCTTGCAGTTGGAGATATTATTGGATCTTGCCTCACTAACTTGACACTTGTGCTTGGGCTGGTTCTCATTTCATCTCCTTTCAATGTTGACTTAACTGTCTTCATAGAGATTTTGCCGTTCCTAGTGATAACGACTATTATCTTCTGGCGTTTTGTTATGCGAGGTGGGATCTCAAAAGTTGGGGGCGCATTTCTATTATTAACTTATGTTCTATTTCAAGTACTTGTCATTTAGATATCATATTGTCGCTTTGATTCTGGCCCTGTCGCCAAAGGAACAGTAACTGCTATTATTTTTGGATTTGCTTTGGATTAACAAGCGATCACGGTTAGACAAACACCTCTCATAAATTCCGAAAATTTTACTCTCGAAATCTGTGCATAAAACATATACAAGGACATCAGTAAAAAAGTAATAATGAGTTTTTATAAGTGAATGTACTCAAATGGTCATGGGTTCGAATCTACTGCCCCCCCTAAACTAATCATAATATGATTTTAATGGCTTCACTTGCAGAGTATAAATAATATGCACTGATGTGTGGTGATATATGTCAACAAAAAATGACTTTTAGGGAAAGCCACCACCGGCACCAATCGTCGTTACAATACTCGAGATAAGAAAACTACGGTAGAGATTTCCTGGTGTATATGTTCCGCCTTCGTATAAACCGTCTGTTGGAATGCCAGTTGAACTTCCTCCCAGATACAACTCATACGAACCATTTGCAAGCTGGGGGGAAGAATAGACTATAGAATTGAAACTTTTTGTGGGCATGAAGGTGAAAACTTCGCCTGAGGTCGTATTGAGATGAATTAAAGTAGGAGGTCTCAACTGGAAACCGTCGAGATTTATTAGTACGGAGTATTGAGTAGAGATTGTGCTAGGACCCTGTGCCATACCTTTGCTACCTACAGCCACTAATGTTCCGCCAGTAATTTTAAACGTGCCAAATCCGTAATCTATGGCAGCATTAAAAGGATCTGTCGGACCATTAATAATTACAGTACCGCCACTCATATCCATGTATCCATTTGAGTCAATGCCATCAGCAACTGAACTAATGACAATATAACCGCCATTAATATGTAGCCACTGGTCTTCGTTAGGGGGCGCCATTGGGTTATCTCCGTCATTTCCTCCAGCCACGTTTATTCCATCGTCACTTGAGTCGATTTCGATGTGACCGTTATTTATGGTAATTACGTTGCTCTCCAGCCCTTCAAAGCATTGCTCAATAGCGATGTTTCCACCATTAATTTCCAAAAAGTCGTCAGCGTGGAAACCGTCATCACCGGTTGAAATTACAAACAACCCCCCATTTATTATTACTGTCCTATTTGAATGGACTGCGTCGTCAGCAGAATTAATCGTAAAGGTTCCACCATCAATAATTACGCTGACAAGTCCTTTAATACCCTTTGCAGAAAGACTTGTAACACTGTTACTGCCTCCACCGGAGGTCAGATTAATTTCCCCACTAATTACGATGACATCCGTCTCAGCTGAAATAGCATCTCCGCTAGATACTACCGTAATCACACCGGCTTCAACTGAAACATACCCCATAGTGGGATCGGCAATATTATCAGATTTCAAACCGTCGCCACCAACATTCAAAGTAATATCTCCACCTTTAACAACAAGATAGTCCTTCCCGCGTATGCCATCATCCACCGAACTTACAGTAATGATGCTATCCTTGATTATTAGTCCGTCTTTACTTGCGATGCCATCGTTGTAGTTTGCATCTACGTTTAGGGTGCCATTGCCAAAGATGGTTAAATCGGACCTACTGAAAACGGCGGCGTTTGGCTCATCAGTGTTCGGTTCAAGTATGTATGATGTGCCATCCGAGAGATAGTTCTCAGTTTCTGTTTGAAGAACCATAACAACCTTTTCAGCATTTTCAATGTAGATCGGAGAACTACTGGAGCAGCTTATGTCGACACCGTTTAAGATGAGTCTTACTGTCTCTTCATCATTTGTGTCCACTATTATTTGCCCATCAG
>SMYP01000085.1:7822-15410 GCA_007050895.1 Candidatus Bathyarchaeota archaeon
TGAAGGGGTAGGTGAGGGTGTTGGAGTAGGTAATCCCCCGTTAGGTTCGTTAGGATCGCCATTGAATAAATCGGTTTCTGATATTACATAAACTACAAAAGATAACAGCAAACAAGCGCAAGCTATCAAGATAACTAATTCTTTTCTACCCATATTTCATTTACAGTAGAATACGCGGTTAATAAGTGTAAGTCCCAATATGAAATTGCAGCTTTTGCTTATAAGATACCATTAGAACTGAACCTATCTCAAAACTATGAAATAGAAGCAGGGGCATAGCTCCAGGGGTGGACCAATACGGGCGAATAGCTCAGAATCAAGCGATAGCCAAATTAAATTATAGGAAGCAGGACCGAGGAATACTTTTAAGTTGTTTGTCACCAGTTAAAAACACAATGTGAGTGTTGAAACCGTGAAAATGCGAATTATAAAATTGAATCCAGATTTCATTGTGAAAGCAATTCAGGGAAAAACAATGTCTTTCGTTTCTAATTTACCCGCAGATTCTGAACTTCTACACATAAAGTACGACTTGTTTGACAAAGAAGTGTTGGCAATAGTTCGCAGCGACAGCTTTGAAGATACCGCAGATTCTTATCCACTGCCAGAATTAAATATTACATTCACTTCAAGCGTCAAACCCAAAACTAAACTTGAACCTAAATCAACAAATAAGCCTGAGTCTAAGCCTATAGAAAGCGTTAAACCCGAAAATAGACATAGAGAAGAGGCACCGGTTTCAACAATCCAAGATACAAGAGCAGTTGAAGAAGAATTCAGCCCAGAGCAGCGCGATCTGTTAAGCTTCACTGCAGATGGAGACTACGTTATAATAAAACCAACCCAGTACTTAAAAGCTGAATGGAACGAAATTAACGAAATTGTAAAAAGCCTGGGCGGCAAATGGGTGAAAGGAGACTTCTACAGCTATTGGGAAATACCTCCTGGATAGAGTCCCCAACGGTTTTTCAGTGACAGTAAGATGATCCAAAAACAAGATCAGATATATTTACTCCTTTCGAAAAAAGGGACCCAAAGCGAGACGAAGAGCTAATCTTTCCATATGAGTATGCATCCCTGAATATTTTATCTCCGAAGTGTTATTCTTTAATATTTTCTTTTAAAAAATTAGAAATCTGTTCTACTGGATAAAGCCATAAGCAAAAAGAAAGCCGCTAATGGAGAACTTAATACAAGTTACGGGCTTCTCGTCTTTTTTCCGCCTCTTCGTAGAAGCGTAAAATTTCATCGATGATCTCGACATTGGAAAGAATCATCCTCCTGCAGCAATATCGCTTGATGCCTAGACTGTCCAGTATTTCGCTGGCGTTTTCGCCCGTTCTTATTCTTCGCGCGAATTCTTCCCAACGGTCTCCGATTAATTTTCCGCAGGTGAAGCATCTAACTGGAATTATCACTTACTTATTCCCCTTACCTGTAACTCTTTTGCTCTTTCGCACGTGCGCCAGGACCTCCGAACTTTTTCGGCTCTTTTCTTCGGGAGTCTCCAGCAATCATGGTGCGATCGTATTCAGTGAAGACAGTGCGTATGTGACTGCTTTTTGTCCATTTCAACAGCGCGTTTGCAACCGCCATGCGAGCGGCTTCAGCCTGTCCCATGTAACCTCCTCCAGAGGTTTTCACGTCAATATCCATTTGTTTCCAGACTTCTTCACCCACTTGTAAGAGAGGCTCCATGATTTTTTCACGGGCAATTTCTGGCTCGAAAATCTCCACTGGGGTTCTATTTATTCTTACTTTGCCAACACCTGGCTTGACCACGGCGCGGGCTACGGCTGTTTTTCGTTTTCCACTAACAACCAATACTTTCTTAGTGGGCATATTCATTCACCTTGATTCCATCCTATTTCATTCGCCAAGTCCGCAAGAATGAAATACGGACCGTTCAGTTTTGCGGCTTGGGCTTCTTCAAGAGATATCATTTGCTGGTCTCTTAGGTCTTCGGGCACGCCAATAAATACCTTCAGCTTCTTTAATGCAGTCTTTCCCTTGGGTTGCTTGAATGGCAGCATTCCCCGCACCGTTTTCCGAAGTATCTTATCGGGTCGTCGATAATGGAATGGACCTCTCCTTGGGGCTCCAACTTCAAGGAACTTCTTGGTTTCTGCAACTTTGCTTCTCTTTTTTCCCGAAATAACCGCTTTTTCAGCGTTGACTATGATTACTTTTTCGCCGTTCAATAGTTTCTTGGCGACTATACTAGCCATTCTGCCGAGGATAAGTCCGTCAGCGTTTATAAGAATAAGTGGGTTTTTTGTGGTTTGCATATTCTTTTCACCTAAGTATCTTGACGCTTGTACCTTTTGGGTTCTTTTCGACAAGTTCTGGAATAGACAAGTACTTAGCTTTTGCAGCTGCAAGTTTTTCTTTCGCTTTTCCGGATGCGCTCAAGGCGGCTACTGTTATTGCGTGATCTAACGCTCCTGCGCCCAAGATTTTGCCAGGCACTACTACCATGTCGCTTTCTTGTGTATGCCTGTTTATTCTGCTTATATTGACTGCTGCACGCTGCTGTCTTGTCTTAGATAAGTGCTTTGCCACATCTCTCCAAATCTTTGCTTCTCTTTCATTCCCTTGTTTTTTCAATAAGCGGATAAGTTGGATAAGTTCTGGGTTTGTGGATTTGGGTTCTTTCATTTAACTTCCACCTTTAATTGTTTAATGAATTCTTTCAATTGATTGTCTAAGATTTTGACGGCTTCTTGCAATATCCTCTCTGGAGGAATCGCACCAGTTGATTCAATACTCATTATGAAGGAGTTCTTTTCCCACTCAACGCTTATGGCTGGTGGCTTTTGTGGACACACGCCAATGCAGTCCATACATAAGTTACAGGATAGAAGGTCTTTGACTTCTACTTTGTTATCTCTAATGACAAATACCTTTTTTGGACAAATATCAACGCACTTTCCACAATCCGTACATTTGGCACCCACAATCTCTATTTTTGGATAATACTTGTAAGCGCACATGGCGACAGGTTGCCATTTTGCATGGTCTTGTCCTTTCCCGAGTCTGGCGTAAGCCTCAAGTTTCAGTTTTTGTCCTTTAGCCAGTTTTATGATTGGAATCTTATCGGAGACAGGAACTATCTGAGGGTTTTCAGACAAAAGCTCTCCTGAATAAACCGTGCGTGTTCCTTCAACAGAGTCTGCGTCCAAGGTGAATGTTACGCGGCAAAGGTTACAACCGAATTCGCTTTTGCATTTGCATTCTTCAGGAAGGTTATAACCGTCTAAATCTGTTTTTAATGGGGTGAGTCCAAGCCTGTGGGCTATTATTTCATCCTGTAGGATTGATGAGTTTTCAATCATGACGACTTCGTCTATAGCCATGCTGGGAACTTGAGCAAGCCCTATTCGTCGCAGGGCGTTCATTAAAGGCACATCTGCTTCCCTAATGACTACGCGAAGGGTTGTTCCGTCTTTTTCAAGTACTTCTATTTTCACTTGACAGGGACGCTCCATAATTGGTTATTAATAATTATTATGCGGTTCAATAAAAGTACCAGTGCATTATTTCAATATTTCTGTTAATAAATTTGGAAAGTGGAAAATTATACGCGTCTTCCTCTTCTGCCGCCTGGCCTTCTTGTTCCATCATGGGGAACCGGGGTGACCTCTTCGATACGTTCTATGCGAAAACCGAACCTTGCAAATGCACGTATGGCCGCTTGAGCACCTGGACCAGGTGTTCTTGGACCCGATCCACCTGGAGCGCGGACCTTGATGTGAATCGAGGTTATTCCTTTATCTCTAGCCATTTCTGCTGCTGCAGTTGCAGCGCGCATTGCTGCGTAGGGTGAAGACTCCATGCGATCTGCTTTTACGAACATTCCACCTGTTGTGCGGGCAATTGTTTCTGCGCCTGAAATGTCAGTTATGTGGATTAGTGTATTATTGTAACTGCTAAAGATGTGAACGACACCCCACTTCTCGTTTCTTTTGCTGATTACCTGCGACCTCCTCTTCCTCTTCTGCCTCTAGGTGGAGCTCTAATTTCTGGCTCTTTAGCTACAAAGGATAACGATTGGCGTAGCGGATGCGCCTCATTTACGATGTCACTTTGAGGTGAATACATTACTTGTTCTTCTTCTGTCTTTGCCACAGTGTAGCTTGGCACTGTAACTCGGCGGTTTCCTATGGTTATGTGACCGTGAGTTATAAGTTGGCGGGCTTGGAAGATTGTTCTGGTTAAACCCTTTCGAAAAACTATTGTTTGAAGCCTTCTTTCCAGCAGGTCTTCTATGGATAGGTCTAAAACATTATCTAGAGCTGACGTTTCCGCCAGTATGCCAAGTTTCTTCAGGCGTGTTAGAAGTTCATTTTCCATTTTTGTGCGTTCTTCGGGAATTTTGCCTATGAGCGAGCGAGCTATGCCTCTGGCGTTTGAAAGAGTTGTTTTATGACGCCAAAGTTCATGTTTGTTTCTTAAACCGTACTGCCCTATTAATTTGAGTTCCTCTTCCAAGATGTCCTTGCGCCAGCGAAAACGTGGAGTCTCATATTTTTTACGTTGTTTTTTAGGGTCTCCCATGTTTCTCTACCTCGGTTTGCTGCTTATGAACCTCCCGACTTCTGCTGGACTGTTTTCTTTTTGACACCTAAGGCTTTTCCTGCTCTTCCAGTGGTTTTTGTTCTCTGCCCACGCACTTTCAGACCATAAGCGTGGCGGTATCCGCGCCAAGACCTAATTGCTTTCTCTTGGTCAACATCCGTCTTAGTCCTTAACAAGAGGTCTGCGCTTATGAGGTGGACATCTTTTCCTGTTTCTGCATTCTTTCTTTTGTTAAAAAGCCAAGATGGCAGACCATATCTTGTTGGATCTTTAATGATTTCTTCTATTTTGTCAAGTTCTGTTTCTGTAAGAAAACCCACTCTCACGTCAGGGTTTATTCCTGCTTTTTTCAATACGGCGTTTGAGAGGCTCAAACTTATTCCTTTAATTCCAGTTAAAGCGTAAACAGTCTTTAGGGTACCCTGCACATCTGTACCCATTATACGAAGTATATGACGGTATTCTTGTGACATTCCTATTTTTCATCCGTTCAAGCTTGAAGCTAACTACGAAAGTAGCCATAATTTATTTAAACCTTCCTTTCTCAGCAACGCAACAAATACATGCACTTCTTATCATAGGAATCCAAACCGAAATACAAAGCTCCAAAGCAGAACTGCCAAGTCGCGCTTAATAACTCTATGAACGGAGTGCGATGGTTTTTCGCGATCACAACAAATGCAAAATTGCTAAGAATATAAAAAAGGAAGCTTAGGGCTTTTAGTAGGGCATTCCGCCCATTCCACCCATTCCACCCATTCCACCCATTCCACCCATTCCACCCATTCCACCAGGCATTCCTCCTTGTGGCATTGGTGGCATTTTACCGCCGCCTTTGATGCTGATAAGGTCGTCGATTTTGAGTATCATGTTTGAGGCTTCTGTGGCTGATTTGATGACTTGCTGTTTCACTCGTAGTGGTTCGAGAACCAGCAGGTCAACCATGTTTTTGATTTTTCCAGTGGTTACTTCTATGCCGAAGTATTTGTTGGCTGGTTTTTCATGTTCAGCTCTCAGGGCTACCATAACATCAATTGGGTCTAACCCAGCGTTTTCAGCTAAGGTTAATGGGATAGCTTCAACGGCTTCTGCGTAAGCTTCAATAGCTAGTTGTTCGCGTCCGCCGACTTTGACAGCATATTTTCTTAAGTTCTTTGCTAATTCTGCTTCCGGTGCACCACCGCCAGCAACGATCTTTCCGTCTTCAACTGCGTTTCTGACCACACATAAACCGTCATGTAGCGAGCGTTCAGCCTCATCGAGCAAGTGTGACGAGGCTCCTCTGATGACTATCGTTACTGCTTTTGGGTTTTTGCATTCGCGCACGTAGATAAGTTTGTCGTCTCCAATTTTAACTTCTTCAACTTTGTTGGCTTTTCCAAGAGCTTTTGCTGTTAAGTCTTTGACGCTAGCTAATATTTCACCGCCTGTGGATCTGGCCAGCTTTTCCATATCACTGCTGCTTACGCTTTTAACTGTTAAAACTCCTGCTTTCGCAAGGAAATGCACTGCCATGTCATCTATGCCTTTCTCACAGAAAACTACGTTGGCACCTGATTTTGTTATTGAGTTCACCATTTCTTTAAGCATACGCTCTTCTTCATCCAAGAAGAGTTGCATTTGCTCTGGGCTTTCAATGTTGATTTTAGCATCGAACTCTGTTTTTTCAATCTCCAGTTTTTCACTAAGCAAGGCGATTTTTGCATCTTCAACTAATTTCGGCATTTGCGAGCTGGCAATTTCTTTGTCGATGACCATACCCTTCACAAGTTCTGTTTCATCCAAGCTTTTGCCGTGCTTCCTAACAATTTTAATCAAGTCAATATCTGCCTTGTACTTGCCGTTAATTTTCTCTGCTACTTGCTTGACTGAATCAACGATTAATTTGGCAAAGTGATTATCAGCCACGTTGATTGCTTTGCTTGACAAAGAAGTTATGGCTACGTCCCGAAGTGTTTTGTCATCATTTATGCTTACGGGAATAGCGATTTTATCTAGAACTTCCTGAGCTTTCTCGCTGGCTTTTTTGAAGCCTTCAATAATAACTGTTGGGTGAATACTCTGATTCAGCAAATTTTCAGCTTTTGCAAGTAATTCTCCAGCTAGAACGACCGCAGTTGTCGTTCCATCACCGACTTCGTTATCTTGAGCCTTGGCTACTTCTACCAACATTTTCGCTGCTGGATGCTGAACGTCAAGCTCTTTCATTATTGTTGCGCCGTCATTTGTTATTGAAACGTCACCGATGCTAGTGACCAGCATTTTGTCCATGCCACATGGACCTAGCGTAGTCTTAACAGCTTCAGCTACTATTTTAGCAGCCATTATGTTGTTCTTTTGTGCATCACGCCCGGTTGTTCTTCCTGTACCTTCCTTTAAAACTAAAACAGGAATGTTTCCTCCACCTGTAGACATTTTATCACCAATTTTTCCTATTTACAATGTTTTGAATTCTAAACGGAACACTTATCCCCAAGATATAAATTTTTCTCAGGGTTATTCTGCTTTGATAATATTGTAACCTGATGCTTTGCGGAGCCTATTCATTACAGCCAAACCTAATCCTTGAGTTGGCACGTCTTCCGCGATAATTATGTCGACGCTTTCATCATCGAACTCCCGTAGAAGCCTGAACAGGTTTGCTGCCATAACATCCAAGTTTCGTCGACTGCCAAGAGATTTTACAACATCTGCTTCATAAGCCCAAGCGGTTTCATCGGTGGCCAAAACCCCAACCCGCTTGTTCTGTAGCCAATATTTGCCTATAAGAGATTTCACAGTAGCCATAACAGGGGAAAGCGAGCCTTCCACCAAAATAAGCTGCGCTTTGGGAGCGTAATGTTTATGCTTCATTCCAGGTGACCTTGGATTATCGATGTTTAATTCTTTCTCAGCAGAAACAAAAGGATGAAGCTTCACTTTGCCAAAAACCCTTTTCAAAGCTTCAAGCGAAGTCCCACCGGGGCGAAGAACAATTGCAGGGTCAACGCTTAAATCAAGAACAGTTGAC
>SMYP01000019.1:0-1666 GCA_007050895.1 Candidatus Bathyarchaeota archaeon
TCAGAATCATACTGGCCATCATCAGCAGTAACCGCCCTCAACGTTGAAAACGCACCAGAAGCTACACCCGCACCAACACCAACACCCGCCCCAATGACTGACACATATGTGCTAGGCATAGGCGCAGGGTCAATAATTGCAATCATAGCAATCGGACTAGTAGTCATTCTGATGCTTAGAAAGCGATAAGCATTCAACAATACCAAAACCACTTTCTCTTTCTTTTTTCAATAAACGTAAAACAGCAAGAATTCCCTTAAACATTTTTTATAGGACGCATTGCCAACAAAAGACAGCTATCACAGCTAGCTGTAGAAACGCCAAAGTACGTTAAGATTTATTGAGCAGACTCAGCTTCAGAAACCTTAAAGAGCGAGATTGATACTTCATAAAGATAATATAAGTAATAGCCAATAATCTCATGTTCCGCGAAAAAAAATCAAGTAACTCGCGTCATGTGATTAACCCTAACTCAAATAACTTACACCTTGGAGGTGCACGCTTACGGGTACATCCCAAACATTTACCATAAAGTATGTTATACAAGCTAGATTTGAAATTGACGGTGTCGTCGAAAAACCAGATGTTATAGGAGCAGTTTTTGGACAAACGGAAGGCCTTTTTGGACCAGAACTTGACCTCAGAGAACTCCAGAAAACAGGTCGCATAGGCAGAATAGAAATCGATTTACACTCTAAAAACGATCGAACTACAGGTAACATAATAATTCCGACGAGCTTAGATCGCATAAGCACCGCTCTAATCGCTGCCAGCGTAGAAAGCATAAACCGCGTTGGTCCATGCTCAGCCAAAGTCTTTCTAGATAAAATAGAAGACATCCGAGAAGCAAGACGAAAAGTAATCATCGACCGTGCCAAAGAAATCCTACATAAATGGAACATAGAATCAATGCCCAATGTCGACGAAGTCTACAAGCAAATCTCCAACACAATGAAACTCGGAAAAGTTGAAAAATACGGTCCAGAAGACCTGCCTGCAGGACCAGAACTCGAAAAATCTAAAGAAATCATAGTCGTAGAAGGACGAGCTGATATAATAAATCTCATGCGATGTGGAATACAGAATACAGTTGCTCTCGAAGGCGCAAAAATTCCAGAGTCGATAAAGAAGCTTACTAAAGAAAAAGAGGCGACAGCACTACTAGACGGAGACCGCGGAGGAGATTTGATCTTAAAAGAACTTCTGCAAGTTACAAGCATTCGCTACGTTGGTCGCGCACCAAGAGGCAAAGAAATAGAAGAATGTACATGCAAAGAGATCTCTGAAGCAATAGAAAACCGTGTTCCAATTAAAGAAGTTTACAAGCAAAAGAGGGAACGCCCAAAAATCGAATTACCCAACGAAATCAGCCAAGCCGCAAAAACTTTGCAAGGAACACTTGAAGCAATTCTCCTCAACGACAAACTTGAACAAACTGAACGCTTGCCAGTTAGTCAGTTAGCTGAAAAACTGCAACACACAACTAGTGTTGACACAGTAATATTCGACGGCATAATAACACAAAGAATCGTTGACGTTGCAGGGGAAAAGAACATAAAGCGAATAGTTGCCTCTCGAATTTCGGAAGCTGTAAAACCAGCGTTAAACGTTGAACTCGTAACCTTTAAAGACGCATTACAAAACTAACTCTGCAACTTTCCTGCTT
>SMYP01000019.1:1766-15330 GCA_007050895.1 Candidatus Bathyarchaeota archaeon
GCTTTTCAAATTGGCTTATTGCAGTCAATTCCAAACAGTTCTTGTGCTTCATGTCTGTAGGTTTCAAATACGGTATCGGAAAATAAAACGAAAAATACTACGTCAAAATTATTTTCTCTCTCCAAAAACTCTTTCACCGCCTTTAGAGATAGATGACATGCCGCCTCAATAGGGTATCTATATGCTCCTGTGCTTATGGAAGGAAAAGCGATTGTTTTTAAGCCCTTGGAACAGGCTAGCTTCAGCGAGTTCTGATAAGCTTGAGTGAGCAACTCTGGTTCACCGTGGGTTCCTCCGCGCCAAATGGGTCCGACTGTATGGATAACATAACTTGCTTTTAGGTTGCCTGCACTGGTGATGATGGCTTTTCCTACTGGAAGACCCTGAGGCCATTCTGTAGCTCTGATTTCTTTGCATTCTTCGAGTATTTCTGGTCCCCCTTTGAGGTGGATTGCACCGTCAACGCCTCCGCCGCCCATAAGTGAAGAATTAGCCGCGTTTACTATTGCATCTGTCTCCATGTTGGTTATGTCTCCTCTAACTAATTTTACCTTTGCCTTCCCAATTTGAAACTCGATGCACATTACATTTTTCCTCTTTTAGCTTAACGTGTTGATTGCCAACCATAAGGCGGAACTGAAAAACCATACTCCAAAGCTTATAAGAACTGCGAGACAGAATATTACAATTACTCGGTTAACGCGTTTAGTCCAGAAACGTTGCGACTTGAAAATTAGGAATGCCACGCCTGTATACCATACGAAATCGCAGAGCCAATGAACCACCGCGAAAATTATGAATTCAACTAGCCCGAAGCTTCTAGCATTTATCACTAGGGTAGTGCCAATTGTCAACCACCATAAAATGAAACCAGCGTTAGCAGCTGTTGTCCAAATTCCCGCAATTAGAGATTCTTGTTTTGGACTCTCGTATTTTTCTATGACCTTATTTCTTTTTCTGAACATTTGAACGCCCATAAACATCATTAACATCCCCCCGATTAATCCAACAGTAACTTGTACTGTTTGCAGTATTTCAGAGGCAACAATCTGATCTATGCCGTAATATATGAGGAACATTAATGGAAACTCTATTATCCCGTGTCCAACTGAAATTAGCAATCCTGCGGTCTTGCGTTTTGCTGCTTTTTCAATTGTAACCGCGAATAAAGGTCCCGGCATCATTACTCCTGTTAGTGAGATCAGTATTACAGACGCCAAAAACAGGTAGAACTCTGTCGTAAACGCCATAGTTACCTCATTTATAATTTCTCTAATAAACCATTCCTGAAATGGCCAGCAAATTACGCCGTAAAAAGGTTTTGTATACGAAAGCATCAACGAAACTAATTGCCAACGCTTCTAGATATTTTTGGGTCGTGCATAAAGCTGTGCTGAATTTGGATTATTTCAGTGCTGTCCTGCGCAGAAGCATAATTGTCAAGAAAAATCTTATTCAACTCCAAAAAGGTGTGACCCCAGGCAAAAATTGAAATCAACTCCACTGCTTCCTGTTTGAACCCTGCAATGTACAGCGCCCCAGCCAAAGCCTCTGCAGTAGTAAGTTTCGTTGCCTTGCCGAAGTTAATTGGATTTCCTGCTATCAAAATCGGTAGACAACGCGAAGTTCCATGTACCTGCTTGAGTAAAACCTTCTCAGCGTGCTCCCAACTGCAATCCAAGGCGGATAAACCGAATTCTTCAACACGATTTCTGTCAGCAGGAGAAAACGCAATTTCCGAGAACGGATTTAAAACAACTGCCCGCCTCGGCAAAAACCTCGCCTTAGTTACCAATCTAGCAAAACCGCGGCGTTTAAGCCTCAAACCAGTACACCGTTTTGGATCACATTGGTTTGCATGGTAAATTGTTAACTTAAGCGTCTTTTCCATTCGTCTTTTGCACCTTCAGGTTGCCCATTGGGTTTTCCAAAACCTGAGGAATCCAATTAAGAAGGTCACTGGCTAGCAAATGATAGCCGACATTACTCGCAACAAGGTCTCCAGATGCCCCGTTAACAAAAGCACCTGCAACGGCAGCTTCAAACGCGTCAGCTTTTTGCGCCAACAAAGCTCCAACAATACCTGAAAGAACGTCACCCGTGCCACCAACAGTCATTCCAGGATTACCAGTAAAGTTCATCTTGACCCGTTGAGCATCGCAAACAACGTCTACCTGACCCTTAAGCAATATTACGGCGTTCAACTCCGTAGCTGTCTTCTGAACTTCAGCAACCCGTGCATCCAAGCTTTCTGGCAATTTAGAACCTGCAAGTACCGCGTATTCACCAGCATGCGGAGTCAAGATAAGCGGTACTCTCAATGAGCGTTTGAATTGAGCAAAAGCTTTCAAGCCATCAGCATCAAGTAATAGCGGTTTACCAGCGTTTTCAACTGCAGTCACACAGCTTTTAATAAAATCAATAGTTTCAGGTTTCAAGCCTAAGCCAGGTCCCATGACAACAGCATCAACATTCTTCAAATACGGCTGCAGCGCGATAACGTTTTCCGCTATCAGATGATCCCCTTTTAGCTTCAAAGTTATCAGATCAGGAGACATAGAAGCTATGGCATACGCGGTTTTTGAGGGTGCCGCAAGATAAACGATGTCAACACCGGTTCGTAAGGCAGCTAGTGACACCAATGCGGGCGCGCCTGAAAAAACTTCGCTACCGCCTATAACTAGCAAGCGACCTATTTCTCCTTTATGCGCTTTAGCATTTCGCGCTTTTTTTACTAGAAGAACATCGCCTGGACCTGCAAAATTTGCCAATTCATCAGGTAATCCTATGTCTTTGACGACAAGTTCACCCACATATTTTTTAGCGTGGGAAAGCCCTGTCTTTGATTTGTAGAACGTTACGGTAACGTCGGCTTTTACAGCGGTTCCTAAAACTTCTCCTGTGTCAGAATCTATTCCAGTCGGTACATCAACGGCAATTTTGAAAGCGTCCAGAGCGTTGATGTATTCAACAATTTGCGGCATTGGAGGCCTGAGTTTTCCTTGAGTGCCCGTTCCAAGCAATGCATCAACAATTATGTTTGCCGTAATTTTGGGTATAGCGGAACTGTCGGTAATCTCATATATCAAAATGCTGTCGCGTAATGCTTGAAGGCCGCACCAGTTACGAAACGCTGGTTCATGACGAATATCGCTCCCCTTCCCAAGGAGCACTATGGTTACTCTAAAGCCTTGGGCTAGCAAATGTCTAGCTGCTACGAATCCGTCGCCTCCGTTTCCGCCTAAACCGCAGAAAATCACGACTTTTTGCTCTCTGGAGAAACGCGAAATAATTTCTGAAGCCACCTCGCGTCCAGCGTTTTCCATCAATTGAAGTAACGAAATGCCAAAATACTCAGCATTAACTTCTAAAGCGCGCATTTCCCTGCTTGTAATAATATCTGCGCATTTCTTTTGAGCTTTCATGCTTGGAACCCTGAATAAGCTAATGTTATTGCATAAAAGATAAGGTTATCCTTAACTAGGGTTGCTTGAAAGTTAACTTGGCTGATTTGCGCTGCTTGATTGAATGGTATACAAAAGCATCGCCAAAACACAGTTATAATTTCGCAATTCGCCAATTTCTGCTCAATTGTTTCGATAAAGAAGTAATTGTGGAAAGATTTAACTTTGTTTGCGGACCCTGTTTTTTCCTTTGTACTCTCTGGATACAATCATTGTAGATGTTACCAACACGTTCGGGACGTTTCGAATCTTAAGCGATATAAACTCCTCAAGATTATCGAGCTCTGGTGTTTCAACTTTCGCTACTACGTCGTACTCACCAAAGATTATGTCCGCATGAACGACCTCACTAAATTCTATGAGTTTTTGGCATACTTCTCTCTCAGTACCTGAACTAACCTTGAACAATACATAAGCCAAGATAGACATAATTTCACCTAAAATCTCATTCAAACGAAGACTTAATTACTTTTCCATATGAACCTGCACTGCTGAATTTTAGCAAACATTTATCCTTAACTCCAGCCATATTTTAATAAAGTTTCTTGCTTGTATCTTAGAGGGAGATTTTTATTTGGAGAAAGAGTATAACATAGGCAAAACAGATGCGCTCATAATTGTGGATGTGCAAAAAGATTTCTGTCCTGGCGGTACTTTACCCGTTCCTGAATGCGACCAAATTATTCCAGTTCTCAACGACTACACAAGAATCTTTAAGAAGGCAAAAGCAAGCGTCTTAGCCACGAGAGATTGGCATCCACCAAATCATGTATCATTTAAAGCTCAAGGTGGTCCATGGCCGCCTCATTGTGTTCAAAACACGCAAGGGGCAAAGTTTCATTCTAATCTAAAGCTCCCAAAGAACACGATAGTAGTATCTAAAGCCATGAACCCGATTAAAGAGAATTTTTCAGGTTTTGAAACCGCTGACCTGGCAAAAACTCTGCGAAATCGGGGTGTGACAAGGGTTTTTGTTGGTGGATTAGCAACTGATTACTGCGTTAAGAACACCGTTCTTGATGCACTCAAACTCGGGTTTGAGTCTGTGTTGCTTTTGGATGCCATCGCAGGTATCAATGTAGAACCAGGTGATACCGGGAAAGCCATAAATAGAATGGTTGAATGTGGAGCTGATCAGGCGACTTTAATCGATTTCATGTACCCTCTTGAACTTCCGCTAGTCAGCGATCCTGATGGTGAAAGCTTAGCCGAGAAGCCTCTGGCTAAGTTTGAAACAAAAAAGAAAGCCCGTATGAGACCTAGAGGACCCTATAAGAGGATTCGTACTGAACGTGGTTAAATCACTCAATTTCGGGAGAAATTATTTTTTATATAAAAGCTTTCTTCTCGCATTAGTTTCGAACGCTGACGAATCTTATAAAGACATTGAAATTCGAGTTACAAAAATTGTTCAAAACGGCAAATGATAGCTAGTTTGATGAACAGAATGCTCGAAAACCACATTTTACAGGCTATGTCTCTGTTTCTAGATTCAATACACCTTAAATCAAACGGAGTTGCCAGCACCGCTTTTAGAGAGCAACTCGAATAATTTTCGAATATTAAAATTTTTATACAAACAGTTAAAACAAAATATGCGCAACTATGAAATTGAAGCTTTTTATTTAAAATTTCATGAAGAACACCAAGCCGATTGAATACGAAACGCGAAGTGTGAACAAAAAATGGCGTGTAAACCTGGAGAGACACTTTACAGTTGATTTACATAGCAAACGATTAAGACTTTATTCTTCGCCGATAACTTGCACTATAATAGTCCGTTGGCGAGGGTAGACATCTGTTTCTACAAAGAGCAAAGATTGCCATCTTCCTAATTCTACGCGACCGTCGATTACGGGTAATGTCTTGTCAGGTGGGAGTAGCATGGACCTAAGATGTGAATGCGCGTTTGACGGGTGCTGGTACGCTCTTCTTTTCGGAACTATTTCTTCCAAGAACTCCGTAATATCGTTAAGCAGCGCGTAATCGTTTTCAGTTAGAATAATTATGCCTGTAGCATGAGGCGCAAAAATGTGTACCATACCGTTCCTAATGGCTGAATCGGAAACAAACTCTTGAACTTGACCGGTTAGGTCCAAGAAGTCTATTTCGCCTTTCGTAGAAAACCTGAAACTTTTGTTGACAACTTTAAAACTTGACATGATACTCCCACATTTGACTATGCACTCTAACAGCTCAAAAAGCTTTCCACCAAAAAACTAAAAGCCGAAAACTTACATTTGCGGCAATAGGGACCGAAGTTTTTTTTGATTGATGTCGTTGTAAGCGGTGACCTGTCTTACGTGAAGGAGTGAATGCTGGTGACGAATAACGCCAAATGTACTGTCTTTATTATCAATATTACTGAATGATAATTCTGCAATATCTCAAAGTGGAATTTTGTAAGTTTTAACTTGCCCGACTCAATAAATAGGTGGTTGGTGTGTGAAAAAAACTTGAAGAATGCTTTAGAAGAAGTGCTGATATCAGTACTTGCGTGCAGGCACTTTAAGCAGCTGCTGTTCCACTAGACATTCCTTCAAGTAATCGTCTAACGTGGCAGCAGGTACAACATCGATCGTGTAATCTCTAGCATCAATTGAATGGCGGTAATTCTTTTGTGGAATAACCACTTTCTTGAAACCCCATGCTTCGGCAGCTTTTATTTTCTCGTGAACACCACCCACCGCGGTTATTTGGATCGATCCGTTGACGCCTAAGTTTATTTCGCCTGTTACCGCCACGTCTTGTCGTACTGGTTTGCCTTCTATGAGTGAGCATAACAGTATTGTCATGGTAACTCCTGCTGACGGGCCGTCAACCCCGTAAGATTGGGCAAAATCGATATGTGTCAAATAGTCTTGAGCTATGTCCAAGCCATATTTCTGGAGGATAACACTTCGGACTTTGGCGATGCTGTCGGAAATGAAGCTTTGACCTTTAGCTACTCCTGTCACTTTGTAGTACCCCTTAAGTGGCTGGTCTCGTGGTAGCTCGCTTTTTCTAACAAGCTGTGCTTTTACGCCAAGAACATTGCCAGTCATCTCGCCACTATATGGGTCATGGATCACAGCTAAACCGTGAATCTGCCCAAGAGTCACGCCCTCCGGTTTTATCTCTAAGAGTTCGCCTCGTTCATGCATCTGATGTTCTAGTAGCTGTTTTTGTATGGTTTTGCAGTGTTCATTCAGGGCTTCCAAAACGTGACGGCGTTCAACCGCATTGCATTTCTCATTCATAGCTAGGACCGCGGAAGTCTTAATTATGGAAATTAAGGGTCTAAACCGCGTGGAAAGCGCATCGCGTTTGTTGCTTCGTCGTCTTCCTTCTTCAACTATTTCCATGCATGCATCCCTACGGAACGGCAGAAGATTGAATCGTTTAACTTCTTGAGCTATGAACTGGACATATTTGCGTTTGTTTTCAATAGTGTTTGGCATATCATTGTTCATGCGCACTATTTTTCCGTAGCCATAAATTCGATCCATGAGCGCAGGGTGAATTTGGCCTATGCTGTCAAAGTTTCCTGCACATACAAGAAACGTTATGGCAGGTACAGGTTCAGTTGACACTGCCATCGCTGATGTGCCACCTCCGTGCCATCGGCTTCGCAAAGTTATGGGCAGTTGCCCGTCTTCTAAAACTGTTAACAGCGTAACCGCATCTTCCGGATCCAAGTTCTTGATCTCGTCAATGTAAAGTATTCCTAAAGAGGCTACGTGAACATCACCGGATGTCACTCGTTGGTGTTCAGGTGTACCTAACCCGCCTGTTTGAAATGGATCCCATGCAACTGACCCAAAGAGTTGGGCGCTTCTATGTCCTGTAGCGTCTACAAAGGGGGCATTTCCTGACCCGTTATCCACTATGAGTTTTGGGACATCGGATTGTTGGGCACCTCCGACACCGCGGAGGTTTGCCAATCCGCCCAATCGTGAGAACCACCAGATGAACACGCTGAAGAAAATCAGACTTCCTCCAGGGATAAACGTTAGCGGTACGAGGTTTATGAAGCGGTCAACAAAGTACGCTGAAAAGTTATTATTATACAGTTCCTGCCAAGAAGTGCCACCTATAGATACCCCCCCAGCATTCCAAGTAGTCCAAGCGTCAATCATGAAGTATAAACCTAGAGCTAAAAGGAATACACCTAATGTGAGCATGAGAACCTGTATTGCTTTGAGACCAACTTTAGTTGCCAGCTTGCGTTTAAGCTCTTTGCGTTGTTCAGTGTGCAGAACCTTTTTACCTTCTCCAACTGTGTGGATAGATATACGCGGTTGACTCGGCAGAATATCGTTTTTCCATGATAATACATCAAAGAGCTTTATGCCGTTTTCCTTGTAAACTTGTGTTAGTTTTTCTGATAATGCCCTACCTAGAAGAGACTTGCCTGTTCCAGGATCTCCTAGAAGTAGCAGATATGGTCCTGGACTGATTACTGTCTTTGCTGAGGGTTTCGGTTGATCAACTTTGCTCCAGCTTGTGTACCATTGGGTCTGCTCTAAATTCTTGAGTTTATGGACCCACTCATTCAGGCATAAGAAGCCCTCGTTCAGTGCTTGATCTTGACCTATAACCCAATTTATCATGCTTTCGTCAATTGGATAACCTTCAGTCGTTTTGAAGTTACCCCAGTCCCAACGAACCTTTACGATTCTTCCTTGTACACTCCGCGTTAGAGTTTCTACGCCTTGCCCGAAATGGTCAAAAGACAAGCCTTCTCCTCCATCCAACATTTAGTCTTCTGTAAGACCAATTAAAGCGCTTATTTCAAAATCAGTAATATTAAAGAAAATCACATAATTTGCCATTTTGCAGCGTGAAAATTTACGGCTTTCCGTAGGGCTTATTTTTTAAAATTATATCTTTGCACAGCCTATTCAACAACAAACGCTAATAATTTGGATTGTACACAACCGAACCTGAGCATACCCAAAAATCACCTAGCTTTTTGTTAACAAAGCAAAAAACAAAAACCCTGTAATAAGCTCTAAATAGCGAAATAAGAGCCATTTAAGGGTCTTTACCTCCGCGGTAAGGCTTAACCATGGAGTTTATCGTGACCTCATATAAAGACCGCCGAAAATCTCCATGCAAAGCCACAGAAGCTTTTCTTCGATTATACTTCGATAATTTTACGCCCTCCACAAACTCATCACTTTGCCACGTAGAAACTTTGTAATTGAATTCTTCATTTTCCTCATCTCTCAGCAGATTGTATCGCGACCGCGAAAGTTAACGTTTCTTAATCTGAGTCAAGAGTTTCCAAACCTCCGGCAGCAATAAAAAGTGCTTAAAAAGTGTGTTTTGTTGATGTTTTTGTATACATAGCAGTGATGTGAGTTATTTTCTGGTTTCACCAGCCTCTTGATTCTGTTCAGTAATTGTTTGGAAATAAGGCGTTTTTCGACCTTTTTCACATGAGAAGATACTTCTGCATCTGTTAAGGTACTCTAAATTGCGCATATTTTTGATTTGCTTATGTTGCATTTTTCTTTGTCAGTGACTTTGGTTATGTCAGTATTACATTTTATTTTCTCCTTCACCAAATACCTCTAAGCTCTGACGGCAGGTCTAAGAAGTATACAAAAACATCAACACCATTACCTTGTTTTGAAGCAACCAGCAATTTTTTTATTCAATACATTATCTTAATTAAAGCAAGCGCTGAGGGAAAAAAGTGGTAAAGGACGCCGATCGCATCAAACTTCGCCGATGGCGCAAAAGAGGGTTTTATAGCGAGACAGTGCTCGTGAAGCTCCTTCAGAAAAACGGATACAACGCAGTGCGGATACCAGTGAGCAACCCGAGCTTGAGTCCTTTACCAGATTTAATGGCACGCAAAGGCGACCACACTTACGCTTTTGAAGTAAAGAACGCAAGATACTATGCTTATTTTCCCAAACCGCAGATTGACAAGCTCTTCAGGTTTCTCAATGAACTAATCCCAGGAGACAACGCGAACAAACATGCGATAATCGCGGCTCACCTCGGCAAAAAATGGTTATTCAAAGAGGTCAATTGGGAAGAATGGGAAAAGGAGAAGCTTCCAGATAAGTTGCGAATTCTTAAACGAGATAGAGGCAACTTTTCCATAGAGAAAAGCTATTGAATTTTCTAGCTGATAATGAAACTGTACCTAAAAGCATATTATAATTAACAACACATTTTTCATCATGCCATTGAAAACTGATGAATTCATGGTTATTATTGATTCTTTAAAAAAAACGTATCAGCTTGGCGATGGGGAAGTTGAAGTTCTGAAAGACATAAATCTCAAAGTTATAAGAGGCGAGTTCGTTGGAATCTGCGGTCCGTCAGGCTCAGGAAAGACCACGCTGCTGAATATTATTAGCGGAATTGACAAACCCACGAGCGGACGTATACTCGTGTTAGGTCAAGATTTAAGCGTTCAAGACGAAAATTTCCTAGCAGATTTTAGATGCAACCACATTGGTTTTGTTTTTCAATCTTATAATCTTGTTTCGACTCTGACAGTAGCGGAGAACATAGCGTTTCCAATGGAGTGGTGCCGAAAACCTGAAGAGGAAATAGAAACTCGAGTCGCAGAACTGCTAGAGACTGTGGGTTTGCAGCAAAGGGCAAATCATTTTTCAGCTCAATTAAGCGGAGGTGAACAGCAGAGAGTAGCATTTGCGCGTGCTTTAGCTAACGATCCCGAGTTGATTTTAGCAGATGAGCCAACTGGAAATTTAGACAAGAAAAACGGTCAGAAAATAGTCCAAGTTTTACGAATATTAAAGACTAAGGGAAAAACCATCTTTGTGGCAACTCATGATCCAGACCTGATGCGGCTTGCAGACCGATCCGTTTGTCTGGAAGATGGGAGACTGACTAGCCAAAATGAGTAAAGCTGCCTTTCCAGTAAATGACCTTCTGCGCAGAAAGCTGCAAGCAAGCCTAACCGTGGCTATGATATCATTAAGTGTGGCATCTACACTCTTTCTGTTACTCTTTAGCAAGCGATTAAACATGGGGATAACAGTTGAAGGTGAAATCTTAACTTATGGTGTATCAGCGGTTTTTTCACAGTTCCTGCTTTTTATTGGGGTGCTAATTTTCGCCGTTGGAGCTCTAATAACTTCGTTTACCGCTTTTTTGATTATGAAACAAAGAACTCGCGACTTCGGCTTAATCAAGGCATCTGGATGCCCAAACGGCCTTTTGTTCGGATATTTCATGACTGAATTATTAATGGTCACGTTTCTGGGGTGCATTTTAGGTATTTTGCTTGGGTTCTCAGCCGACTTTATCCTTACCACCGCGTTCAATCTTCAAGCTTACCAAACAGCTCCGGATTTTTGGGTTGTGGTACTGATCTTTGCCACTTTTTTCGCACTCATCCTCTTGTTTGGAACCAAACCTATACTTGACAATGCAAAATTATCAGCGATAAAGGCGCTTTCGCCCGTGCGGTACTTTGGATTAACCAGGGGTAGCAAACTTAAACCATTATCAAGGACTGGATTAGTTTTGAAAATCGCAGCCAGAAGCCTGTTTCGAAGGCAATCAGCAAGTGTTCGGATCATCATATTACTCTCAACGGTGTTTGTGCTGCTTACCGTGTCAATCTCTGGTAGTATAATAGCAAATGATACAAGCATGTTATGGATTCAAAACGCCATAGGAACAAACATTATCGCAGTAGCCCACGAAAAAATGGCATCCCAGTACAATCATTTGTTAGCAAAGTTTTCAGGAGATACTGAAACGGGTGATTTCAACTATTTGGACTCAGATTTGGCAATTCCGGATGAACTTCTACAAAGATTAGAAGCTCTGCAGGATATAGAGAAAATTGATGCACGTTTTATTCTAGAATCACATATACAGGAAGTAAGCAATTTCACGATTGACCCGGAAACTTTGACAACGTTACCTCTTGGCGATAGCCGCGAAGGGTACTCATTAATTGTCGGTGTTAATCCTCAACAAGTCATAACTGAATGGTCTGTTAAAGGACGATTCTTGAATACAGAAGAAACTGCAGAAGCAGTAATCGGCGATTCAATCTCCCAGATGATGTTTTCATCAAACCCACAAGCTGGAATATATGATTCAGACCCTTTAAACCAAGGAATTAAATTACACAACGAATCATTCAGCATAATTGGAGTTTGTGTAGACCCGATAAACAATGGCAAAGTTACTTACGTTTCTATTGAAAGATTACAGAAGCTAATTGATGTGTCTAGCATCAACATCGTCCTAATTGAAGCAGACCCTAATGTTGACAAATCAGCTGTTTTATCGCAGATTAAAACTGAGATCAATGGAGTAAATTCAGTTTTCTCTGCTTTTGAACTGGATCCTGTATTGCAAGAGAACCTTGATTTTTTATTTTCATTGTGGTCAACGGTTATGCTTTTACCCGCATTTGCTTTAGCATCGACTACTCTCTGTCTAATAGGTTACATCATGCTCACAGTTGAGGAGCAACGTCAAGAATTTGCTCTTTTACGGGTCATGGGAATGAAACCAAAAACGGTAATACAGATGCTTGCGATGCAGAGTGTAATAATCCTACTTTCAAGTGTTTCTGTTGGAATTTCAATCGGCGTAATAATTACACTGATGATTCTAATTCCGCAACCTGTCGTGACAGGATATACAATTTTGGCGATAGTGGGATGGTTTCTTGTAGCTTTTGTTGGGATGCTTTTTTTGAGTTTATGGCCTGCTATACGATTTGCAAAGAAGCCAATACTAGAAATCATATCATAGATGACTGAAATCATTCTTGAAGTACATGAGTGATTCTACATAAGCAGGCAATTGTCTCAGGAAATCTTGTAACTGCAGAACTGGAACTACAGGAACGTTTTCATAGAATTTGCTGCTGCTTGGTATGAAGGCCAAAATCATAGGAATAAACTTTGCTTTATTCCACTTAACACACTCTACCTTCAATTTTGGATTTGGTAGCATATCTACTAGTGCGCCAACCCTTTCCACCTGCGCTTTTACAATTCTTTTTAAAGAAGAAGGCTTCACCCCCCGCTGCCAACGTTTACAATCCACGCATAAAACTAAAGGTTTTCTGCAACCAATTATATCGATTTCATATCGGTGCCCAACGTGTTTGAATCGAACATTCTTGTAAGTAGCGTAGCCGTTTCTTTCCAGGGCGATGGCGGCAATTTCCTCAAACTCCTGCCAACGGAGAAAAGTGCTGACGGTTTCAACGTCTACGCCTAAAGAGACAGCTTTGACCGCAAGCTTGAGCCTACTGGCGCTTTCTGTTTCTACAAAATCGTTTTTCAGATGAATTAATCCTTCACTTTGAAGTTGTTTTAGCATTTTCCTTACAATTTTATATGATATTTTTGTGTCTCTTTTGATACATTCAATTAAAATTTCCTCATCTTTGGTCAGTTTTAGAAGCGAAATTAACAAATCTTTTTCAATTGTCACCAAAACACCAACATAAATAAACACTTAATTGATTAAGAATCCTCGTTCTATGAATCAGCTTATATATATTCAAAATCCACAGCGGCAATTTAAAGAAGCGGTATACAAGATCATAAACCAAACACACTTTTAGAGTGCTACTCAAACATCTCCATCCATTATTAACCATCAAATGAGATATACATTTTTTACGGATTTCTCACTTTTAAACGCTGACTAGGTGTTCATCCAACCCATTCTTAATCGCTGGATAATAACCGGCACTTCGAAGCGGCAGTTACAAGAAGGCCTCAAAACTATTTTTTTAACACGTATGATGTGTTTTTGGTTTAGGCAAAGGTCGGTCTTTAACTTTAAAATTGCACATTTTATAGTTCGATATTTTTCGTATGACAAAAGCAAAAACAAGCGATCAACTAATACTAAAGAAGCGTTCAAATTTGATTATCAAAATGCGGAGAATCCCCATAATACATCCAGTTTTCATTCTTTTTCATATTTTGTTTTGCTAAAGCTGCCATTACCTCAGAATTTGGTGTTTTTTAGATTCTAAAACCATGTATTTATAAAATTCGTTAAGCTTCGATGTTTCAGGTGAAACATAGATTTACTATAAACTTGCCGTTAATTGAATAAACAATTTTAGTGAAATATTATCTTTG
>SMYP01000068.1 GCA_007050895.1 Candidatus Bathyarchaeota archaeon
ATACCAACGCGGTGCCGCGGTTTATTATTGTAACATCTGTGCAGATTTGTTCGATTTCAAAAAGTAGATGGGAGGAGACCAGAACTGTTCTACCTTCTTTTGCTATTTCCTTTACGACTTCTCTAACTTCCACCATGCCTAAGGGGTCTAAACCGAGGCTGGGCTCGTCCAAAATAACCAATTCAGGATTGTTCAGAAGAGTTTGCGCGATACCTATACGCTGTTGCATTCCTTTACTATATTTGCCTATCAGGTCATTTTCTCTCCCTTCAAGCCCAACTAACTCAATAAGTTTAGGTATCTGCTCTTTCCGCTGCTGCTGAGTCATGCCGTACATTTGCCCGTAAATATCCAGAAGCTCTGAGCCTTTCAGGTGCTTCGGGAATTTGGGGAGTTCAGGCATGTAGCCGATGCTTAAACGTGAATCGGCTTGCTCACGAAAATACTGGAAAAAGCCTGCGCTTTTGTACCCGTGTAGTTCCTGCCCGAGAACCTTAACGGTGCCTTCATCAGGATTTAAGAGCCCTACGAGTATCTTTATAGTAGTGGTCTTTCCAGCACCATTCGGACCCAAGAAACCATGAACGGTATTCCGCTTAACCTTCAATTCCAACTTATTAACTGCAGTCAATGAACCGTACTTTTTGGTTAAGCCTCTAGTTTCAACAACAAGGTCCATATGCAAAAATTCCTCAATATTTTTATTCACTTACAATAGAATATAAATGTTAAAGAAACGATGTAAAGATGAAAAAAGCATAACATCAGAAGACGAAAAGTACTGGGTTAAAAGGTCTAAGGCATTAATTTGGCAATCGTAGCATTCCAAGGACGCTAGAATTTAGTCAAACTTTTTGAGTTTAATCATTCTTCTGTAGTTGCGGAGGTCTTTTGAAACGCGTTTAAGGAGATGTAATTCTTGCATAGTTTTTTCGAATTTTGTCAATTGTTCATTGACTTGACAGTGTAACGTCTCTTCTTGAGTCATCGTTTTTCAGCTTTTTGATATTGTAATTTTGTGTGTGGGAGAGCGATTGTCATTGTTTGTTGGCCGTCCAACAGCCAATCCGTCATCGAGGAGAAAGGAGAAGGCTTCGAAAACGGAAAAAGTCTGTTGGCTTGCTGGAGCTAGCCTTCAACCTCAATTGCCCTCCTAACACATCATAAGACTTACGATACTATAAACTTATAAGCGTTATGAATCACCACTACATAAGAAGGCGATCTTAACCTATTGCTAAAACGCCTTCCAAAATCTTCGTCTCAGGAACTTCCAGCTGCTTCGACAGCCACATCTTTAAAAGAGCAGTCAGTTTTGGAAGTTCACCACTGTATGTTATTATCTGATTACCTTTAAGCGCATCAGCCTGAAAAGACTTCTCGGCGTCCTTATACAAAAAGCTTAATGTTTGGGCTTGAAAAGCAAGAGTTTGAAAATCTTCCCACTGTTTGCACCGCAGAATCACTGGTGGACCATGCATTGTGCTAGCGGGTACAACTTCAGTTTTTTGTTCAACAGCTAGAACAGGAGCTACTCGAGGCGAACTGGACAAGTAATTCACCAACCCCGTTATCTCTTTTTGCAGGCCGTTAATTCTTTCCTCCACCTTCTCCACTTTGCAGCTTATTTCACCGGTTTCGCCTAGTGCATCAGTAACAGTACTCAACTCGTTTATGAGCCTATCTAAGTCCTTCTCGTGCTCCTTGAGAACGTTTACTATGAAGTCCAATGCTTCTAAGGCTTCATCTTTTGACTGCGGTTTCTTCGACATCGTTTGCATCCCTTAGTTTTCAGTTTATTCAATACAGCATACAATAAATAAACATAGCGAATCCTCAAAACATATCCCAGCAAATACATAACCATACGTATTAAGAATAAGGGCTACAAATGGAGATTTCAGCCACATAAACTATTTCCTCATTTATTTTCACATTTCATCCATTTTTCTCGCCTTATTGTTCAACACAAAAACACAAAAATACTAAGTAGAAAGTGGCAAAAACCAAAACACTCGAAATATGCAGCTTTTCACCGTGGCTTCCAAACACACCAAATAGCTTTCTCAGCGCAGGCTAACACGCATGGCGCTTCTCCGCCTTCAGGCCTGCAGGGAGAACAGGCGTACTTGATATTCTTGCGTTGCTGTTCCGTCACAGCGGCTACGGTTTTATCATCCAAATCAATAAACATACCTACAAGTTCAAGAGCAGATTCCGGACATCTTTTTGCGCACTCACCGCAGCCGTTGCACTTTTCAGCGTCAATAACAATGTAGTATTCACCTGAACCATCGCTGTAACCATAATGTGTGATAATAATTGGTTTCTCCTTTTAGCTAGTTTCAGCTTTTCTGTTCTTTTTCGTAGAGTGCCTTGCCGAACAAAGCCGCTCCAATCGCTCCTGCTATCATGGGATCTAATCCGTTTTCCCGCCAATTGGGCATTGGGAGGCATTTGACACCAAGTTGCTTTTCTATCCTTGAAACGATGCCAATGTTCTTCGATTGACCACCAGTGATTACAAACTCTTTTTCCAAACCCACTCTTTTAATGAGGTTGCCCATTCTGATAGCCATGGCATGTGTATAAGCAGCCAAAACTTTTTCTTTAGACCAGCCCTTCCGCAACAGTCCCATAGCCTCAGTCTTAGCAAAAGCGACACAAGTGCAGCTCACTGGTGGAGGCTCCTCCTCGACTTTAAGCGAGACCTCTCCGATTTTCTCAATAGGGATTTGCAATAGATCAGCGAAAACCTCCATGCCTCTGCCCGTGCCGGCTGCACATTTATCGTTCATCAAGAACGAGGTAACCCTTCCAGTTTCATCGCAGTGAATGGCTTTTATGTCTTGACCGCCAACATCCAGCACGGTTCTAACGCTGGGACCCCAAATGTAATTCGCGCCTTTTGCGTGACAAGCAATTTCAGTAATAGCCTTATTAGCCATGGGCACATTAACTCGCCCATATCCTGTTCCAACAATGTACTTCAGGTCGTCAACTCTAAGCCCGGTTCCTTCCATCGCCCAATCCAAAGCCTTCGTAGCACTATCAGGACTGTTTGAGCCTGTGCGCATCACTCCCCAAGAGTAAATCTCACCGTCAAGCATTATAGCTGCTTTAGAACCAACCGACCCTACATCAACACCTGCAGTGATTATATCTTTGTTCTTCCAATTCTTTTCCGAAAAGACCCGGTGATACTCCTGCCAGCGCCAGTATTCCACATCTTCTTTATTTGGGGTTTCACTCATTCTTTTGCACCTTCTTAACCCGTTTCAAAGCTGCGAGAGCTGCTCCTAAAGCACCAACATAATCAGGATATTCAGGTATTAAAACGTCAACACCCAACTTTCTTTTTAAAGATGTTACAAAGCCAACATCTTTCGCGACGCCACCCACTAGCACCACGTCAGGATTTACACCCAGTCTGTGCACCATCGACGAAACACGGTCAGCCATAGCCTCAAATATTGCGCGAGCAATCTCAGGCTTGGATTCTTGCCTGTGAATCAGAGACACGACATCCGATTCGCCGAATATAACACAGCTGGCGTTTATCGAACTTGCACGCTGAGCCTTAAGAGAGAGTGGCCCCATATCTT
>SMYP01000140.1 GCA_007050895.1 Candidatus Bathyarchaeota archaeon
GTGAAGTGGGTGCGGTTCAAAGTTGGACCTCGACGCCTAACCCTGGTTCTTCTGAAGGAATAACATAGCCGTCCTCGTATCTTGCGCCACCCTTAGCGACGTCGTCAGTGAAGTCCAAAGCTGAATCTAGATCCGCATATTCAACGTTTCTGAAGGCGCACGCAAAATGTACTCCTGCAGACATGGCAGCCATGGATTCGTTCATGCATCCCAGCATGACTGGGACCTCAGCCAATTCTGCAAGGGCATTGGCTTTGATGGCGTTAGTTATTCCACCGATTTTCATAAGTTTAATGTTTATCATATCTGCAATTTCGAGTTTCACAAGCTTAACGCTGTCTCGTAAGGTTAGAGCGGTTTCATCCGCCATTATCGGAACTGAACATTGATGAGTAACATCCTTCAAAGAATACAGGTATTTTGCTTTTGTCGGTTGCTCCAAAATCTCTATGTCTGCGCCCATTTCTTCAAGCGTTTTAACGATCATGAGCGCGTCCTCCACAGAATAACCTTCATTTGCATCAAGCCTCAACTTAATTGCTGAACCGACAGCTTCTCGAATAGCTAGAATATTCTGTATATCTTGCTTCACGTTGACTCCGCATTTGACTTTTATAGATTTGAATCCCGAAGCAACTATTTGTTTAGCCTTTGTTACCATCAGATCAGTTGAGTTTAATCCAACCGTGACAGAAGTTTCAATTTTTTCTCTGTAACCCCCCAATAGCCGAAACAGAGGTATCCCTGCTATCTTACCTACAATATCGTACAACGCCATGTTCACACCTGCCTTCAGAGAAGGATTACCTGCAAGCTCGCTTTCCAGAACAAAATTCACTAGATTAACTCTTGTTGGATCACAACCGACAACAAGCCGCTTTGCAACCTCAAAGCTTCTTAGGACAGTATCCTTTGTCTCTGAAGTCACTGCATCAGGCGTCGAACAACCCCAGCCAACTATGCCCGTCCCGGTCTCCAATCGTATGAAAATATTGTCTGCAGCTTCAGTTGTCTCATTAGCAATCACAAAAGGCTCCTTCAACTGTAACTTAACTGAAAATGCTTCGGCGCGAACTATTTTTGTTTTCATTGAAATCCCAAAGATTCAAACAAATTATTTAATTCAAGCCTCAACAAACCTTACAATTTCGCTCCTATTAATAATCTTTTAGCATTCTCTTGAAAAGTAACGTAAAATCATGGTTATCACGCTAATAATTTGGAATGTGGCAGTGAGGGGTTTTTAAGGAAGCCAAAGAGCTATTAAATTGAGAATATGACGTCAACACTATCCTCTGGCATCTATATTGCTAACGCTAATGAAATCGACGATATAGTTGAGATAGAGAAGAAATGTTTTCCAGGAAAGGTAGCCTACTCAAAGCAGCAACTGGAATACCTTATTTTAAATGCAAATAGCGACTGCTTGGTTGAGAAAGAAAACGGGATGATTAGAGCGTTCCTCATAGTCACATATCGCCAACGAAGTTCAACCTGCAACATCGAAACGATTGATGTTGATCCAGCTTTCAAAAACAGAGGCATCGGATTAAAACTGCTGAAAGCAGCGGAGGCCGACATGAAACGTAGAGGCATGCGGTGGTCCCAACTGGAGGTTTCTGAAGGAAACGAAGCGGCTTTGAAAGTATACAAAAACGCGGGCTATACATTCAAAGAAAGACTTGAAGGCTATTACAAGTTTGAACATAATGGAACTCGTAATGCAATAAGGATGATTAAGGAGCTTTAATTAGATCGGAAGGTTTCGGCGCAGCGATCCATGATTCACCTTTCAGTACTGAGAAGCCTCTCGTATATTTCATTAGAATTTCAAGTAGTTGGCTTCGGAAGTGACTGGGCAAGAGTTGCAGGTCGCTTGTTGACTTATTAAGATGAATTGTTTCAATATGAAGTGTTTCCCGATTCAGGTTGGATAGAAGTTTCGAAAGGAAAAGTGCATAGTTCTTTTCGTCTTCGTCAAGTCTAAGCTTTCCCTCGGCAATCCGAGCAGGCAGTGCCGAAACGTCTGCTTCGCTATAACCCATGATCGACGGGTCAACATTGTTAGCTAACAAGAAAAGCAGAACACCTTGGCATTTACTACATTTGCCACATGGAAGTAGCTCGCCGCAATTGAAGCGGCAACTATGGCAGGAACGTTGGACCCGAGCCATTTCGGGATATCTACTGGTCAATATACGCTCAACAATCAGACCTGATATCGTTCGAACCGCACTCCATTGATGCATTCCGGGCAGTCTTTTTGAGAACCATTGCTCCATTCTGACATCAAAGTCTTGTGTTTGGTCATACACACCGAAGAAGTGTTTGATTCCCGCAAAGTAGGAGGGTATTCTCGGATCGTCAAATTCGCTTCCAATCAAAACGTTTCCAATACGCCGTTTAGCAAAAATTGGAAGAAGAAGAAAAATGTATACCGGAAAAATGCAGAGCCGTATAGGATAAGTGTCCGCCCAGATTTCTCTATGGTTCTTCTTAATGATTCTCATTTGGTCAAGCATAAACGTGTAAAAGCGGTCTACATTGGTCCAAACTCTTCCCGTGTTCGGATAATTCTCCTTGAAGTATCGATAAGCAGGAAGAGCAGTTCTCCAGTGTCCACCACTTTCATTTACATACAGGGGATGAACGTCAGCTCCTACCTCTTTGAGCATAGCGAAAGAGAGAAGGCTCTCTTTCCCGCCGCTGGAAAGCACACCACACGAGTTTTCATTGAAATCGGACGAAATCGATTCGTCTTTTACAAGGGCATTCCCTACAATTTTTGCTATGGGACGGGCATTTGCTTCCGTTATCTCCGATGCAGAGGGAAGAAATTGTGGCAGAACGTACAGATTTTTCTTTCGAACCAGCTTGTTGATGAAAATGTCTTTGGAAAAAACTTCAAGAAAGTCGTTTAGCAGTGAGAAGTCAGCTTTGCTAACTTGCCATTCCAACCTGATTTCTTTTGTAAAAAGCCCATAATTCAGCAAAGGCATAACTGAAGCTAACCGCAACAGCGCAAGTTGATTTTGACTTGGAGGTTCCTCGTATTTGAAACGAAGACAGAATATATGCTGTTCTTCTTTGTTACTCACGCATGAAATTTTAGTTTCTACGCTGTTTCCCTGAAGCACAGGCTCAGAGACTGCAATAGACTCAAAGCACTGGAGGTTCATGGGATCACTTTTTGCATAGTTTTTCTATCGCGTCAGCCGTTTTTACCACACCGTCAACTATCGGGTCTTCTGCAGGCACATTAAATCTTTTTTCCATTTTCGTTTTAACTTTTGCAGCTTTCTTTTGTGATAATCCCTCGTGGTTTATGCCTATCCCTATTAGTTGACGTTGAGACAATAGCTTAGCAATTTTGACTACTCTGCCCGGGTCCGGCATAGGAAAACCTGGGAAACCGTCAAGGTGAGGGCGTCCAGGTGCGTCTTGCAGGATGAAACCGTGAATCTGTCCAGCTGCCATTATCTCGAAGCCTCCAGGAAAGAACGGATGTACCAAGCTACCTTGTCCCTCAATAATTATGACTTCAGGCTGTTCATCTCTCCAAGAATCTAGTATGGCACCTTCAATGCCGCCTGAAACAAA
>SMYP01000090.1 GCA_007050895.1 Candidatus Bathyarchaeota archaeon
AGTTGAGCGCTGGTGGTTTTTTGCATTCAGTACAGCCGCTTTTATAGGTATGCTCTATTTGCTATTGAAAGGATCTAAAAGTGAAACTGTCAATCTGAATTCAACACTTGCCTTCGTGGTTGCTAGCTGGTCTCTTTTTCCCGTAGTCTGGATTCTTGCTCCCACAGGCTTTGGTTTGTTCACTACACTTATTGAAGCGGCACTCTATCTTGCTCTTGACTTCGTAACCAAAATTGCTTTTGGATTTTACATTGCAAAACGTGAAAATCCTTCTTCGCATGATTAATCAAATTGTGAGGAAAAAAAATGCAAATCAAGGACCTTAGACGCTTCATCAAGACTACCGAGAAGATGGTCGTTCCCTCCAAGGTCGCGTCCACGACCCAAGGCAGCGCTATGCTCCGCAAGCTGCCGCTCCGACTTCAGCGTTATATAGTCAAGAGAGGTGCGCGCACTAACCCGTATATGAGCTTCGTCGTGGAACCCTACGCCGTGTTCCTTGCCTTTGAGGTCACCGATGCTGAGGTGGCAGAGCGGTTGTTACCGCCGAACTACAGTTTGTTTCCTTCTGCAATGTTCAGCGATACCCCCAAGCGACCGTGTGCCATAATTAGCGCCTTCAATGTCCACACGAGCGTGTTTTGGGGGAGTCGCGTGGAGTTCTACCTTATCGCTGAAAACTGCCAGACCGGGCTTCTCTCCTGGATCATCATAAAGTATGAAAGCAATACACATAGTTACGACCCAAAACAAGGTTTCATTGGTCCTAGCACATCGCATTCGGTAGTGACGACATCTTATCTCGGAGAGATCATCATTGATTTAGCAAGCGTTCGGTCCGATAACGGCCTCGTGCTAGTCGCCGATCTGAAGAACGGTGTGCTCAAGGAACTCGACCAGCGCCTGTGGGTTGAGGGAAATCTCTCAGTCGACTACGGCGGTGAATTGCAACAATGCACCAAGCCGTTTAGTCTGGTGTTTGATCCGAAGGAGATGTGGCAAGCGCTGAAGATCCCAGTGGAAGATATCTCCCTGTGCACCAACACGTTTGGCGCTGGGGCACTGGATCCGATGCCGTTCGAGGTGGCGTGCTTCCCATACGCACAGCACTTTGTCACGACGAGCGTTCCGACAGCCACTTCAATGAGGACGGCCGAGGATCTCGAGCAGGCCGTGAACGAGATCAATAACAAGATGAATGCATCTCAGGAGACGGAATGCAAGAGGTAAACTCGAGTTCGCTACCGAGATAAAAGTGGGCGGTTTTTCAAAAACCCACGTGTGTGCTTCAAAGGCAAATTTAGCCCATGAAACTATAAGAAATACCATTTAGGACTACTCAAGTTCAATGTCTTCATATACCATAGACTAAAATCAAATTGGACGATTTTGCTGAACATTCGCGCTATTCATTATTTCATATATCTTTTTTACCGAATTCACTAGCTGCAGGATCTAGGTCGATCAATTCCTCTGGGTAAGGCTGTAGAAAGGTCTGATTCATCAGGTATTCCTCCTTGAATCTTACAATCCATGCTCTTAAAACGCTCAAGTTCGCGCTTATAGCTAGTCTACCTGCTCTATATCTGTCGATAGATTCGAGAAAGAACGATTTTTCTTCCTTTAAGAGTTGATGCGAGAAATAACCCATTATTTTAAACATTACATTTACGTTAGCACCAATGCTAGGCGTTCGTGCCAAAGCTAAATGCAAATGCGTTTCATAGTCTTCAAGGATCTCTCCAAATTGTTTTTGTTTCTGGTTTGCAGCTATTTTCCCAAGTATTCTGAGTTCTTTCTGACTATAAGCCGTGAGCAGATATTTATTTTCTGAGTGAAACCGTATTAATTCTCTAATTTGCCCAGATTTTTTTACGGCTCTGAATCTGGCTAAGGTAAATAGTTTTGTGAGAAAATGCTCCCTTATTCTATAATTCAGCAGACGCATTTCATCTTCTATTGGCAGATTCGGAAATTTGCGCAAAACCGCTTCGCCAAAGAAACCCGGTCCTTTGCCAACCGGTGATGATTTCTCCATTCTTGGATATACTTTGACATTCTTAAAACCACTGCTAGGTGAACCTCTCTTGAGAATGAAACCATCAACTTCGCTTAGAGAGTTCAGAAAAGAATTGGCAAATTGCTCCATTTTTTCGGTGAAATCTAATCCTGTTGCTGGTTGCACTAGTCTCCGTTTCCCGTTCGTTAAGATTATCCGAATCGGATTGCGAGGGACGCCCATTCCAATTTCAACCTCGGGACAAACAGGTACGAAATTCACGAAAGGTTTAAGCTTCTCCACAAACGCGCTTGATATTATTTGAGCGTCATATCGGACTGGCTCAAAAGTGATGCATTTTGATATTACCACATTAGGTTTATGAAATTGTCTCATTTTGAGCCCCTGAGAAATATTAACAAACGCGCAACGCAACCTATTTAATTCTTCTGTTAAACTTATTCTGCATTAGCAAGCTCTTTAGCTTTTATCACTTCATTCCTGGTTTTCAATGGTCTCGTATTTTTTGGTTTAAGAAATAAGAATAGAAGGATTCTGAAAGTCCCTCTAGATTATAGTCTCAAAAAGGACGGTAGCATAATGGAAGTGATTTCGCTGAGCATAACTGATTTTTCAGTCAAAGATTCCCTAAAAGCAATGAACATATCTATAATCTGAGAATTGTATATACTTATAGAGAAAAGGCTACAGTTATGATTTCTGAAAAACGGGTTAAAAACCTCAACTCATTTGAAAAAAGAAACAGAAAATACATCCTTTACTGGATGCAATCATCCCAAAGGACCGAATACAATTTAGCCTTAACATACGCAATTTTGAAAGCAAACAAACTAAACAAACCAATAATCGCTTTCTTCGGAATAACGCCTACATATCCAAAAGCAAATCGACGACATTTTCAATTCATGTTAGAAGGTCTCAAGGAAGTAAATAATTCTCTTGAAAAAATTGGTATCAAAACGATACTTCTGAACAAGTCGCCAGAGAAAGGAATAATTGACCTTGCAAAAGACTCCTGCTTGATAGTAGCGGACAAGGGCTATATTAAGACGATAAAACAATGGCACAAATTTGCAGCCGGCCAAGTAGAATGCCCCCTAATTGAGGTTGAAGATAATGTTGTTATCCCTGTTGAAGAGGTATCCGGAAAAGAGGAATATTCTGCAGCCACCATTAGACCAAAAATCTTGAAAAAAACGCAAAACTACCTAACAAAACTGGGTGAAACCAAGCCTGTTAGAAACTCGCTAGACTTGGAGTTTGCCACTTTAAATTTTAACGATAACAAGGAAATCTCAGACCTAGATTCGGATGAATCGGTAAAACCTGTAGGCTACTTCAAAGGCGGATCAAGCGAAGCGAGCAAACACCTTGAAAATTTCATAAAAAACAAACTATCGGATTATCCGGAACATAAAAACGACCCCAATGCTGATTGTTTATCCAATTTAAGCCCGTATTTACATTTTGGGCAAATATCCCCCATCTACATTGCTTCCAAAATCTTGGAAGCGCCAGTCTCCAAAGCGGCTAAGGAAGCATACCTAGAAGAGTTAATCGTTAGACGAGAG
>SMYP01000108.1 GCA_007050895.1 Candidatus Bathyarchaeota archaeon
ACAGGGTTGTCAAATTCTGCGAGCTTATCTGTCACGTTAATTTTTCTTCCCAAGTGTTTTTCAGCTAACTTCAATACCTCTTCTGGATTGGACATGAAAATTGGGAAGCCTCTATCCGCTAGGTAGGCGTTCACGTACGTTCTCCCGAGCTCGGATGTTATTATGCTTGGAACCCCTTGAAGAGCAGCCTCTCTCGCTATAGTTCCTCCTGCACTCACAACCAAGTCCGCGTTTGCAATTGCATGTGCAGAATCCACAAATTCGCCCTTACCCCTATATCGCTTGAGGAGAAGGACTTTTCCTATAGACTGAAGCTTCCTCGCCATTCTGAATGTACAATTGGTTGCTTCAAGTGCGTAAGCGGCTTTGCTTTCCACCTCTCGGACAATTATTAGCGGCTTCTTGGACCCTGAGCGTTTTGGTGGCTTCAAATCTTTGATCCAAGCAACCTCATCCACACCTTTAAACCGAACGATTTTACCAGAACAATACGTTTTCAAAAATTGGCTCGGCAATGCTTCTGATACAACAAGCGTATCGGCCAAGGGCAGGGTTAGCTTGTTTACGGCTTTGGCGTGTGGCGTATCCGCGGTTGAAATTATTGGAATGCCTAATCCAAACGCAGCGCGACATAGTTCAACAGACTGATGAGAAATAGCCACATCGGGAGGATTATCACGAAACATTTTGGAAAATTGAATAATTCGCTTTGAACTCGCTTCAAGTCTCGAATAAAGTGTGTCAGGCCGGTATTTTCCAACAATAATTGGGTTTTCGCCGAGAATGCGCGCCAAAACCAGTGTATCTGGATGATCCCGTGTAGTGAATACTACTTGATGACCGGCTTTTCTAAAATGCCTAGCTACTTCCGCACCATACCGGATATGCTTACCCGTGCATGCGTCATACCAAATCTTCACGTCAACTTCCACCTTCAACCTGTTTTAGCCTGACTTCAAGCCTCGACAACTTGAACGCTAACGCCAATCGCTTCGCCACTCCAACTTTTACAGCAACACAACATCTTTTTGAACTTCATTGTTTAAATAGTTTCAACGACATTTCCAACCAACATTTTCAATAGGCTACGAAGCGTAAAATGGGGTAACATCAAACATATTCAGTTTGTGATCTCAAACCAGAAATATGTTAAGCTTACATTTAAAACTGAAAATTCAGCACTCATACACACTTTGCTGTTGTGCAATAGGCTTTTATACATTTAGCTAGATCTTTTTCTAAGGTTAAAACATGAAAAGGGTTCTGATTACAGGTGCAGGCGGCTCAGCAAGCATAGGATTCACTAGATGTTTGAAGATAGCGCCAGAAAAAATTTTCACTGTCGGGACAGAATGCAACGAAAAATTTGTCTTCAACAGTGAGACAGACGTGAAAATCTTGGCACCTTCTGCTAAATCACCCTCATACATAGATGTACTGAATGAGATAATAGAGAAGTACAATGTAGATTTTATTCACGTGCAACCAGATGTAGAGGTAGGAGTTTTATCGGAGAAACGAGAAAAAATAAACTGCTCTATGTTCTTGCCATCAAAAGAAACAATTAACATCTGTCAGAATAAACTTGAATCGAACAGGATTTGGCAGGAGAAAAATGTGCCAACAGGCCAAACAGTCTTCATTGGAAATATAGAGGACTTAAAAAAAGCGTTTGACGCAATAAAACCGCCCCTCTGGGTTAGAGCGATAAAAGGAGCGGGCGGAAGGGGCAGCCTTTTAGTTCAAAAATATGAGCATGCAGAAAAATGGATTGACTACTGGAGCGGATGGGGTAACTTCATGGCAAGCGAATATTTACCCGGTGCCAATTGTGGTTGGGACGCCATTTTTAAGGATGGAGATCTAATCGCCTGTCAAACAAAAGAAAGATTAGAATATATGTTGGCTCGTGCTAGCCCAAGCGGAATAACAGGAACGACAGCTATTGCGAAATCAGTTAATAAAAAAGACGTGGATAAAATAGCAGAAAACGCTGTACGTGCCATAGACTCTAAGCCACACGGCGTATTCTCCGTAGATTTAAAAGAGGATAAAGATGGAAACTTCGCCGTGACTGAAATAAACCCAGGCAGGTTTCTAACATCATCTTTACATTTTTTCTACACTGCAAAAAACCTGATGCCCTACATTTACCTTAAAGTAGCTTACAACGAAAAGGTAACAGAAGATATCTTGAAGCAGAAAACGCCAGAAGGAACTATTCTAATACGGAGCTTAGACAACAAGCCAATCACTCTGAAAGAAACGAAGTTAAACTATTTGATTGCTGCCAGAGAGAAAAACCAGTACGTGGTAGTCGAGTAGCTTCACCGATACAGTCGAATCTCACGGCTGCAAGTTGCTGGCTACGGCTGAAAGGTCTAAAGCAAGTTTTCTTTCGCGAACTTATAGACTCCAGAAGAGCGCGCTCAGTAAAAAAACCTGGTTGTTTATGAGCGAAAACTTTTTGTTAACTATTTATTATATAGCGGGTATGGAAGCCGCAGTATGGTACGGAAAGGGTGACGTAAGAGTAGAAGAAGTGCCCATGCCGGAAATAAATGATTTTGAATGTTTGGTTGCTGTGAAATATTGCGGTTTATGCAAAACAGATATTAAAAAAATACGCGGGCAAAGCCTTAGCACTAAAGGTAACTTAGAGCCCCCAAGAGTTTTTGGTCACGAGATCGTAGGTGAAATTTCGCATCTTGGCAAATATGTTGATTGTTGGCAAGAAGGAGACCGAGTTGCGATTTATCATCATGTGCCATGTAATAACTGCTATTATTGTGATAATCTACAGTTTTCGCATTGTGAAACTTATAAGACAGTTGACACGTTATCCAGCGTGGGGAAACCCAGTGGTGGAGGTTTTGCAGAATTCGTTAAGATCCCCAAGCTAGTTGTAGAAAAAGGAATGGTAAAGATACCAGACAACGTTGATTATGAGACAGCAGTTTTTATGGAGCCAACAAATTGCTGCCTAAAAGGAATAGATAAGGCAGAAATTTCGATAGGTGACACAGTAGCAGTTATAGGCCAAGGACCAATAGGCTTGACGTTGGACCAGCTGGCAACTTTCAGCGGTGCCAGAGTGATAGGAGTAGACCTAACTGATTACAGGTTAAGAAAAGCAGTGTCATCTTTCGGGGCAAATTATGCTGTCAATGCCTCTAAGGAAGATTCCGTTAAGAAAATAAAAAAAATTGCAAATGGGAGAGGCGTAGACACATCAATAGTGGCAGTAGAAGAGCCAGCAGCCGTGATTCAAGCGTTAAAATATGCTCGACCTGGCGGTACCATAGTGTTTTTTTCAGAATTTGGCAGCGAATACTCTTTGATTGAAGAAGAAAAATGCCTAGGTCAAAAAATAGTCGATGGGATATATGGCAAAGAGCTTAGAGTGATAGGGTCGTACTCATCTTCCTATTTACGTCATTTAGACGCTGCTAACTTGGTATTTAGCGGGAGGATAAACACGAAAGATCAGATTTCACATGTAACAGGTTTAGATAAACTTGAAGAAATGGTAGGAATAGCGACAAAAAGAAGGGCAAATCCATGGAGCGACATCGTT
>SMYP01000172.1 GCA_007050895.1 Candidatus Bathyarchaeota archaeon
AACGATGTCGCTCCATGGATTTGCCCTTCTTTTTGTCGCTATTCCTACCATTTCTTCAAGTTTATCTAAACCTGTTATATGTGAAATCTGATCTTTCGTGTTTATCTTCCCGCTAAATACCAAGTTAGCAGCGTCTAAATGACGTAGATAGGAAGATGAGTACGACCCTATCACTCTAAGCTCTTTGCCATATATCCCGTCGACTATTTTTTGACCTAGGCATTTTTCTTCTTCAATCAAAGAGTATTCGCTGCTAAATTCTGAAAAAAACACTATGGTGCCACCGGGTCGCGCATATTTTAACGCTTGAATCACGGCTGCTGGCTCTTCTACTGCTACTATTGATGTATCTACGCCTCTTCCATTTGCAATTTTTTTTATTTTCTTAACGGAATCTTCCTTAGCGGCATTGACAGCATAATTTGCCCCGAAAGATGACAGTGCTTTTCTTAACCTGTAATCAGTTAGGTCTACTCCTATCACTCTGGCACCGCTGAAAGTTGCCAGCTGGTCCAACGTCAAGCCTATTGGTCCCTGTCCTATGACTGCTACTGTGTCTCCTATCGAAATCTCTGCCTTATCTATTCCTTTTAGGCAGCAATTTGTTGGCTCCATAAAAACTGCTGTCTCATAATCAACTTTGTCTGGTATTTTTACCATTCCTTTCTCTACAACTAGCTTGGGGATCTTAACGAATTCAGCAAAACCTCCACCACTGGGTTTCCCCACGCTTGATGACGTGTCAACTGTCTTATAAGTTTCACAATGTGAAAACTGTAGATTATCACAATAATAGCAGTTATTACATGGCACATGATGATAAATCGCAACTCGGTCTCCTTCCTGCCAACAATCAACATATTTGCCAAGCTGCGAAATTTCACCTACGATCTCGTGGCCAAAAACTCTTGGTGGCTCTAAATTACCTTTAGTACTAAGGCTTTGCCCACGTATTTTTTTAATATCTGTTTTGCATAAACCGCAATATTTCACAGCAACCAAACATTCAAAATCATTTATTTCTGGTGTGGGCACTTCTTCTACTCTTACGTCACCCTTTCCGTACCATACTGCGGCTTCCATACCCGCTATATAACAAATAATCAACAAAAGGTTTTCGCTAATAAACAACCATGCTTTTTTTGATAACCGAGCTATTCTGGTATCTGTGAGTTAGTGAAAGAAAACTTGCTTTAGACTTTTCAGCCTTAGCCAGCAAACTCGCAAAGATTCGACTGTATTGGTGAAGCTACTCGACTATCACGTACTGGTTTTTCTCTCTGGCAGCAATTAAATAGTTTAGTTTTGTTTCTTTCAGAGTGATTGGCTTGTTGTCTAAGCTTCGTATTAGAATAGTTCCTTCTGGCGTTTTCTGCTTCAAGATATTTTCTGTTACCTTTTCGTTGTACGCTATTTTAAGGTAAATATAGGGCATCAGGTTTTTTGCAGTGTAGAAAAAATGCAGAGATGATGTTAGAAACCTGCCAGGATTTATTTCAGTAACGGCGAAGTTTCCGTCTTTATCCTCTTTTAAATCTACGGCGAATACGCCGTGTGGCTTAGGGTCTATGGCACGTACGGCGTTTTCTGCTATTTTATCTACGTCTTTTTTGTTAACTGATTTCGCAATAGCTGTTGTTCCTGTTATTCCGCTTGGGCTAGCACGAGCCAACATATACTCTAATCTTTCTTTTGTTTGACAGGCGATTAGATCTCCATCCTTAAAAATGGCGTCCCAACCGCAATTGGCGCCGGGTAAATATTCGCTTGCCATGAAGTTTCCCCATCCGCTCCAGTAGTCAATCCATTTTTCTGCATGCTCATATTTTTCAACTAAAAGGCTGCCCCTTCCGCCGGCTCCTTTTATCGCTCTGATCCAGAGGGGCGGTTTTATTGCGTCAAACGCTTCTTTTAGGTCCTCTATATTTCCAATGAAGACGGTTTGGCCTGTTGGCACATTTTTCTCCTGCCAAATCCTGTTCGATTCAAGTTTATTCTGACAGATGTTAATTGTTTCTTTTGATGGCAAGAACATGGAGCAGTTTATCTTTTCTCGGTTCTCCGATAAAACTGCTACCTCTACATCTGGTTGCACGTGAATAAAATCTACATTATACTTCTCTATTATCTCATTCAGTACATCTATGTATGAGGGTGATTTGGCAGAAGGTGCCAAAATTTTCACGTTTGTCTCACTGTTGAAGACAAATTTTTCGTTGCATTCTGTCCCGACAGTGAAAATTTTTTCTGGTGCAATCTTCAAGCATCTAGTGAATCCTATGCTTGCTGAGCCGCCTGCACCTGTAATTAGAACCCTTTTCATGTTTTAACCTTAGAAAAAGATTTAGCTAAATGTATAAAAGCCTATTGCACAACAGCAAAGTATGAGTGAGTACTGAATTTTCAGTTTTAAAGGTGAGCTCAAGATATTTCTGGTTTGAGATCTCAAACTGAATACGTTAGATTTTACCCCATTTTACTCTTCGTAGACTATTGAAAATGTTGGTTGGAAATGCCGTTGAAACTATTTAAACAATGAAGTTCAAAAAGGATGTTGTGTTGCTGTAAAAGTTGGAGTGGCGAAGCGATTGGTATTAGCGTTCAAGTTGTCGAGGCTTGAAGTCAGGCTAAAACATGGCGAAGGTGAAAGTTGACGTGAAGATTTGGTATGACGCATGCACGGGTAAGCACATCCGGTATGGTGCGGAAGTAGCCAAGCATTTTAGGAAAGCTGGTCATCAAGTAGTATTCACTACACGGAATCACCCAGATACACTGGCTTTAGCGCGCATTCTCGGCGAAAACCCAATTATTGTTGGAAAATACCGGCCTGACACCCTTTATTCGAGGCTTGAAGCGAGTTCAAAGCGAATTATTCAATTTTCCAAAATGTTTCGTGATAACCCTCCCGATGTGGCTATTTCTCATCAGTCTGTCGAACTATGTCGCGCTGCGTTTGGATTAGGCATTCCAATAATTTCAACCGCGGATACGCCACACGCCAAAGCTGTAAACAAGCTCACTCTGCCCTTGGCCGATATGCTTGTTGTATCAGAAGCATTGCCGAGTCGATTTTTGAAAACGTATTGTTCAGGCAAAATCGTTCGATTTAAAGGTGTAGATGAGGTTGCTTGGGTCAAAGATTTGAAGCCACCAAAACGCTTAGGCTCCAAGAAGCCACTAATAATTGTCCGAGAGGTGGAAAGCAAAGCCGCTTACGCACTAGAAACGACCAATTGTACATTGAGAATGGCGAAGAAGCTTCAGTCATTAGGAAAAGTCCTTCTCCTCAAGCGCTATAGAGGTAAGGGCGAATTTGTGGATTCTGCACATGCAATTGCAAACGCGGACTTGGTTGTAAGTGCAGGAGGAACTATAGCGAGAGAGGCTGCTCTTCAAGGGGTTCCAAGCATAATAACATCCGAGCTTGGGAGAACGTACGTGAACACCTACCTAGCGGATAGAGGCTTCCCAATTTTCATGTCCAATCCAGACGAAGTATTGAAGTTAGCTGAAAAACACTTGGGAAGAAAAATTAACGTGACAGATAAGCTCGCAGAATTTGACAACCCTGT
>SMYP01000043.1 GCA_007050895.1 Candidatus Bathyarchaeota archaeon
TTGTGTTAACGCACTATAATTTAAGGAAAAAAATATAGGAAGGAAAAAAAGATGAGCAAAAGCGCGAAACCCCACTTGAATCTTGTAATTATGGGGCATGTTGACCACGGAAAGTCTACCACCACAGGACATTTGCTGTACGATGCTGGGGCAATCGATGAAAGAACTATAAAGGCTTATCAAGATGAAGCTGACAAAATGGGCAAGGGCACATTCAAGTACGCTTGGGTACTTGACAACCTCAAGGAAGAACGCGAAAGAGGCGTAACCATCGACCTTCGATTCTTAAAATTTGAGACTAACAAGTATTTCTTCACAGTAATAGACGCGCCGGGGCACAGAGACTTCGTCAAAAACATGATCACAGGAGCAAGCCAAGCTGATGCTGCAGTGCTCTTTGTTTCAGCTAAAAAAGGCGAGTTTGAAGCTGGCATCGGTCCGGGCGGTCAAACACGCGAGCACGCGTTTCTGGCTTTCACATTAGGCGTACGTCAAGTAGTAGTTGCCGTTAATAAAATGGATGACATAACTGTTGAGTGGAACAAAGAACGATACGAAGAAATCAAGAACGAAGTTACACGCATGTTGAGAATGGTAGGTTTCAAAACTGAGAAAGCAAACTTCGTACCTACCTCAGGATGGACAGGAGACAACCTTGTCAAGAAAAGCGACAAGATGCCCTGGTACACTGGACCAACTTTGATGGCTGCATTAGACGAGTTAGAGATACCTCCAAAACCAACTAACAAACCTTTGCGCGTTCCCGTCCAAGACATTTACAGCATCACCGGCATAGGTACAGTTCCTGTTGGCAGAGTTGAGACAGGCGTTCTCAAAGAAGGCGACACCGTTATTTTCATGCCATCCAACAAGAAAGCAGAAGTAAAATCACTAGAGATGCATCACTCCAAAGTTCCAAAAGCAGAGCCAGGCGACAACATAGGCTTCAACGTCAGAGGTATCGGAAAAGGTGACGTTCACCGCGGAGACGTAGCAGGACCCATAGACAATCCGCCTACAGTGGCCAAAGAGTTCATAGGACAAATAATCGTGATTTACCACCCAACCGCAATAGCTGCTGGATACACGCCAGTTCTTCACTATCACACTGGACAAATAGCTTGCAGGTTCACCGAACTGCTAAAGAAGATTGATCCAAGAACAGGACAAGTTGTCGAAGAGAATCCCAGCTTCCTAAAAACAGGAGACGCTGCTTGGGTAAAGATGGAACCTTTGCGCCCGATTGCAGTCGAGAAATACGTTGACTTTCCAGAGCTTGGTCGCTTCGCCGTCAGAGACATGGGTACAACCGTTGCTGCTGGCGTCATAAAAGAAATTACCCAAAAATTATAACCTAAATTCCCACCTTTATTCTTTTTTTGTTGTTAACTTATCCTTTTCTTATCATACATTTAGTTAGACCTAAAAATTTGATTTTACTGAATTATATGTGAATTTTATAGAACATTTACAATTATGTTTTATTTAGCCGCGCGGTTGTTGATACATTTTGGTATTCACGGCTTTTTAACAATCTACGTTGCACAAATCCTATACTTTGGTTGATTTTATAGAGGTGGGTTATCAACTCAGCCTTCTCTTTATAAGAATTATATGCTAAAAAAAGATTGAGAAATCTTCCCATAGCTAAAGCCTTTTATTTTTAAGACAGGTTCAGTTTGTATGGAGGTGACGGTTATGCCAGTTTTTATAGTGCTTGGCAACTGGACTGACCAAGGGATACGAAAAATTACTGAAGCGCCTAAGAGAGCTAAGTCGGTTCATGAAATGATTAGTAAGAGTGGGGGAAAAATGCAGGTTTTCTACACAATGGGCAAATATGATTTTGTAGCGATGATTGAAGTCCCTAAAGATGAAGATGCTATGGCAATCCTTTTGTGTATAGGCAGTATGGGAAATGCTCGCACAGTAACAATGAAAGCGTGGACGGAATTAGAAGCAGCTAAGTTGCTTACTGCTCCACATCCTTAATTCTCAAGAACTCAATCTCCTGCCTTTTTTTTGAAAAAATGAGTTTAAATTAATGCCAGTTCATATTTGCTAAATTTACTTCCAGTTTTTTCAATTTGATCTATGCTTTTATTTTCCAATGAAAAAGTAGCTTACTCCTAACTTATTATGATTTGAATACAGTTACCAATGCTTGAAGAGGGAATTGTTGAGAAAACGTAAATGACTTTAAAGATGAGAATGTAAAGACAATTCTAGGGTTGCATTTATGTCTGGGACTGAAACTCTTGTTCCGTACTTGAATAAAAAGAAAAATGATAAAGCACCTACCATAATCGTTGACGGCCGTGAAGCGGGCACTGCTCCTAAGATTGTTAAAGGTTTGATTGAACTTGGTGTTAAGATTCAAACTCAAGCTCTTGAAAAAGGCGATTACATTCTGTCTGACGAGTGTGCTGTAGAAAGAAAAACCGTAACTGACTTTGTTTACACGCTTACTCGAAGATATCTTTTTGAACAACTGTTTAACCTCAAGGATGCTTATCCTAAATCGATGGTTCTCTTGGAGGGTTATCTGCCCATAATTTACAAGTTCAGTCACATCCAGCCCTCAGCGGTTTGGGGAGCTATGTTTAACTTGGCAAAGAACGGAATAGCATTGATTAACACGAAGTCCTATAAGGAGTCAATTGATTTTCTCTACGTCGCTGCTAGACAAGAGCAAATCGTGGAGAAGCGAGCTCCAATAGTTCACGCTTTCAAAAAAACTGAAACTTTGTCTGATGCTCAAGTGTTTTTGATTGCGAGTTTGCCTTATATTGGTCGAGAAAAAGCAACAGCTATACTCAAATCCTATCAGACGCCTTTGAACGCCTTTATCAACGTTGATGATTGGTCGAAAACGGTTCATGGACTTGGGCCAGTAATAAGCAGCAGAGTTAAAGATGTTCTAAGCACACCTTACAAAGAATAAACGTTAACAAACGCTAAAAACGTGTTTATTACTTGTATTAATTGTGGATTCACAAACCATAAAACCCAAAAAACCTTTCACTAAGATTAAAGTCAAAGCTGGAAGAAAAATGGATAAAATAAGACTGATTCTGACTTTAGTTACAATAGCCATTGTCGTTATACCTATCGTGGGAATGCTTCTTGCTTACCAAGGCAACCTTTTAGACTTGTTCATTCCTCCTGGAATAGCTGAAGTAGCAGACGATTTCATGGGCGGCAATGGTCCAGGACTGGAACCTCCATTGATGGTGGGTGAACCAACATACGATGAAGAAACAGAAACATTTTCAGCTACGTTTGAGTTTACAAACCCGTTTCCCATCGACATCACCATTAATTCGTTATCTGGAAATATCGAATGCGTTGAACACCATTTCACGTTAGGCAATGCTAGTTTAAGCGAAGCTATAAGCATTGATGCTGGTGAAACTGAAATGTTGACTATTAATGGCAAGTGGACAAATGCAGGGAAAAGTCATTTTCAAAATGACCATGCCGATGAAGAATTCGTTGTTGTTGTGCTGTCAGATTTTGCTGTGGACATTAGTGGAATTCAAATTCAGATGGATGAAAACCAGATGGGAGAG
>SMYP01000163.1 GCA_007050895.1 Candidatus Bathyarchaeota archaeon
GGCAAACCTACCACTCAACAAGGTCGAACGCAATTCTGATTTCAAATACATAAGTCATATTACTCTTAAAATGAAGTTAATGTCTGAAATGCTATGCTTGTGAAAAAATCGACCCATTCACTTAAACTGAATCAATCCATCAAGCAAAGGAGTCGTCATTAGGGTGAAATGTCCAGTTTGCAGCAGAAAATTAGCCTTCGATATGAATAGGGGTTCTGCTCAGTGTATTGGATGCGGATGGAACAGAACTTTCTATAAAAAATGAAAAAGTTGCCTTTTTTAAGATAACTCTTTTTACGAAAATTGCAAAAAATTCGGCTTTGTATTACCGTCGTTTGTGTCTTCACACGAATTGCATTTTCTAAGGATTGCTTTATAAGGAGTTGCCATTATTTATGAACGACTGTATCACTTTCGAAAGAATCTGTCACTCTCCTCTATATAACATGTGGCAAGTAAATAACCTAATAGGTGAGTGGACCGAGGGGGATTTGAACCCCCGGCTTCCGCGTTGCGAACGCGGCGATCATACCAGACTGATCTACCGGCCCGTTTAGATATTGCTTCTGAAATAGAACCGCAACTCAAGAAATAAAGCGTTTTGGTCACAAAAAGAAGAATGTGCTTTCTAGTGGATACTTATATGTATGCGTTTGCCGTCTAGTTTTGACTCGTGCCACTCTGTGTCTATTTCGCTTTTTTTGTCGTGTAAGTACACTTTTTTTGTTCGAACTAGCTCAGCCATTTCCTGCAAGTAAGAACTCAGAAGTTCCATGTTTTCTTCGTCAAGCTCTGCTATGTGTACCGCGTCCAAAACATCCGTGGGCAAGTATCCCAAGTCCTTTCTCAAGGCCTGAACTCGGCGAGCTAAATCTCTCATTATGCCTTCTCCCAACAGCTGCTCATCCCGCTTTCCGCTCACAAACACATACGTGTCACCTTCTGTGGCTGAAACCCAGTTTTCGACCCCAACGTAATTTGGCACTCGCTTCTCGTACGCAACAGCTTTAACGTTCACCAATTCCAAAAACAGTTGTTCATGTTTTTTCAAAGCTTCGTCAGCTTCTTCTGGTGCAACAACAATCACCTTGGCAAGAGGCCATCTTCTCTTAAGCTTCGCTTGTTGTCTTGCAGCATACACTAAAGAGATAATATCGAGCATGATACCAAATTCCTCTTCTAAGGATTTATCGCGCATTTTCTCATTGGGTTCAGGCCAACACTCAAAGTTTATCGATTCGGGCAATTTAGCGTCAAACTTTTTGTAGACTCCCTGGTAGAGTGCTTCACTGAGGTAAGGCGCAACAGGGTTGAAAAGCAAAGTCACCGTCTTCAACGTGTAATGAAGTATAGCGTATATTGTCTGCCGCCTTTCGAAGGTTTCCGATTCATCCGTCCAAAGTTCTTTACGTATCATGGGTACGTAGAGTCTGCTTAGCGTGTCAATCACGAAGTTCTCTAGAACCGCCATGGCAAGGTTGAATTCGCATAGCTCCAGCTTGAGTGTGTAATCCTCTATTGTCAGCTGTAGCTTCGATAGCAACCACCTGTCTGCAGGCTGCAGAATAACCAGTGTTCTATCCAATAAAACTTTGTTTTCTACAAAACGACAGCGTTCAAGTTTAAAATCGTCAAACTCAGCGTTCTGTAGGAAAAACCTACTCAAATGATAAAGTGTCGATAAGACCTGATAAGACCGGCGGTTTAGTTCTTGCATGTCAAAGTTCATGAAGTCAATCGCAGGACATTTGCGCATCATATAAAATCTGCAAAGGTCTGCCGAGTTCTTTTCAAGAAGCTTTGTTGTTTCCACTATGTTACCTAGGCTTTTACTCATCTTTCTGCCTTTCGCGTCTTGGGTTAAGCCTTGGAACAAGAAAGCACGATAAGGTGCTTCGGGCTTTCCTGTCAATATAACATACTCGAGAAGAAGCGAGTTAGCCCACCCACGAGTTTGGTCTATACCTTCCGTGAGAAAATCTGCAGGCACGAAACGCTCGTATTCGTCGTCCGTGAAACGTGCGTATGGTGAAGCGCCACTATTGTGCCAAGTGTCCAAAACGTAATCTTCCCTATGCATCACGCTACTACACTTTCTGCATTTCAACGTTATGCGATCAATCCAAGGCTTATGTAATTCAAAGTCAACAGGAACTTGTTCCAAAGCGCTTTCCAAAAGCTCCTTCTTGCTGGCTATAAGCCTCTTGCTGTCGCATTTTTCGCATGCCCAAATTGGCAAGGGTGTACCCCACACCCGTTCACGCGAAATACACCATGGTTTACCTTCTTTCAGGAAGGCATTGAAACGGTTTTTCGGTTCATCAAAGTAAAACTCGATTTTTTCCGCGGCTTCAAGAACCTTGCTGTTTATCTTGTCAGTTCTTAGAAAGTACTCTTTACGAGCAAGCCACACTAATTTGTGATGTGATCGCCAACATGTTGGATACTCGTGATTAACTTTTTTAACGGCAACAAAAGTGTTTCTGTTCCTGAGTTCTTCAACAACCAAGTAATCCGCGTCTCTCGCAAAAACTCCGTTGAATACTCCGGCATCTTTTGTGAACTTTACTTCGTCGTCAAAAGGCGCGAACACTGGAATCTTGCGTTTCTGTGCTGCCCAGAAATCTTCTTCTCCGTTTCCAGGCGCTAGGTGGACTACACCAGTTGCAGTGTTTACGTCCACAAAGTCTTCGCATATAACTGTGTGAACAAGTTCGTTTTTAGTTTCAAGTTCTGCTTGTTGTGGGATTATATCTTTAAGCGGATAATCATACTTTCTGCCTTCAAGTTCTCTACCAAGCAGTGCTTCAATAATTTCGTATTTCTCTATGCCTAATTCCTGCATTATTGGCTCAACCCGCTGGTTCACCATAATCCATAGTTCATTGCCAACTTTTACTTTGACATACTTCGCGTCTGGATGAACCGCAAGCATTGTATCTGTTATTATAGTGAAAGGCATAGTCGTCCATACAAGGAAGTATTCGTTCGTAGTACCGGCTACTTTAAATTTAAAGTGAAGTGAGGGGTCTTCAACTTCCTTATAGCTTCCCTCGTAGCCTACCTCAGCGCTGCTGAGAGAAGTTTGGCACCCAGGGCAGTACGCTACAACGTAATAGCCTTCTTCTAGCAGATTCTGATCCCAAGCACGTTTAAGGTACAGCCATTCTCTCTCGATATACTCGTCCAAATAGGTCCAGTAAGCTTTTTTCTGATTTATGAATATCCCAAGACGATTGTCTGCTTCTAACCATTGGCGATGATATCTCAAAATTACTTTTTTGCATTCCTCTATGAAGCGTTCTTCCCCTACGCGTTCCAGAAGTTCCCGTTTGTTCTTTACTCCCAAAAGCTTCTCAACTTCAAGTTCGACGGGTAAACCTTGACAATCCCATCCTGCCCAGAAGGGCATGTAATAGCCCTGCATGGTTTTCCACCTATAACGTATGTCCTTCATCACGCGACCTCTAGAGTGGCCAATATGTGGAATTCCATTCAAGGTAGGTGGACCTTCAACATAACCCAAGAAGCCCTTGCTGTCTTTTTCACGAAGCTCCAGCTTTTCTCTTATGTAGTTTTCTTTCCAGAACTCGCGGATTTCATTTTCTAGTTCAAGCGGCTTGTAGTCTGCATTGAGACTAAACCTGTTATTAACTTTGGATTCAGCCGTCACCTTTCATCCCAATATAGCTTTGAATAATTTGAGAAAAACTCAATGCAACTCAGCATTTAAAGCCCTCAAACACTTGTCTTTTCCATGTTTTTCAGTTTCACATACTCTTCGTTTGAATGAATTTATACGTTTTGCAAGCAAAAGATAAACGTAGAATAAAAAGCAAGTAAGCTATTCTTGAATAGTCACAAAAAAGGAAAGGTAAAACGCCAACAGGGATTAAGGTAAAAAAGTTCTTATTTGCATACCGCACTAACAGAAAAATCGATGAATGTTTGAAGTCATTAACCAGAGGATGAAAATTGGAAAAGGTAAGGTTGGCAGTTTTCAACACGCAGCCGCCTCATCTATATTATGGGGGTGTCGAGCGGCGCATTGTTGAAATAGCGAAGAGGCTGCAAAATGATATTGAAACGACAGTTTACAGCGGTACAAAAGCTGGCTTCAAAAAACCTGCTTCAATAAATGGAGTTAATCTTATTCCCAGCTTTTCTACAGATCTAATTTTTCCGGTGGATAATTGGTTCTTCAATAGGTCACTTGCGGGGTTGGTGGATAAGATTAAGGCTGATGCTTATGAAGCTCATACCGTAAGCGGCTACGGGTTTTTGAACGCCCTAAAAAAGCGAGGTGTAAAAAAGCCATTCATTCAGACAGTTCATGGAGTTCTCGCAGATGAATACGTGCAGTCGCTCCAGGGAGCTTTCCAGTCCTTTCGGTCGAAGCTTGCTAACCTTATTATGTGGCGTCTCTCAAAACTCGAAGAGATTACAGCTAAAAACGCAACTTTGATAGCAACAGTCAGCAAATATTCATCTGACAAAATGATTCAGTTTTATGATGTTGATAAGTCAAGGATTCGAGTAGTCCCAAATGGTGTTGACACTCAGCATTTCAAGCCATCAGAAAGGGGTCATACAATCAAGCACAAAATTGGGCTAGACGGTAAACTATGCGTTCTTTTCGTCGGTAGATTGATACCTCGAAAAGGATTGCCGTTGCTGATTGAAGCTGCCAAACAAATTGTTAAAGAGTTCCAGCAAACCATGTTTGTGGTTGTTGGAAATGGACCCTTAAGAGACAGCCTTTTGGCGTATTTGCAGAAAATAAATCTCTCACGCAACTTTCTCTTTTTAGGTGACGTAAATGAGAACGTTCTTCCAGCTTTGTACAATTGCGCTGATGTTTTCGCTCTCCCATCGTTTCAAGAGGGTCAAGGAATAGCCTTGCTAGAGGCGCAGGCAACGGCTAAACCTGTTGTAGCCTTTGATGTGGGTGGCGTACGTGAAACCGTTCTAGATAAAGAAACCGGGTTACTTGTCAAACCGAGTAGCCTCAGATTAGCTGAGGCGATTATGAGACTATTGGGAGATTGGCCTTTAAGAGAGAAAATGGGCAGGAGGGGTCGCCAATTTGTTGCGGATACTTTCTCTTGGGAAATTTGCGCTCAGAGAATGCTGAAGCTCTATCGTGAAGCAATAGTTGCCTAACCGCGTGGACTATTAACACTTGACGTTTAATGCTCCAGCGAGAAGTCTCAGGTCTCTATCGGTTATCCACTCAGTTTTAAGATACTCGCATATTCTCTCATCGCTGAGTCCAAGTCTTCTAGCTTCGCAAACAGTATACCGGTAAGCTTCAATCTCTGTGGGTCTTTCAACATAGTTATATTGAGGATCGAAAAGATCACTTCCGTTCATAAACTGTTTTATGTGGCATAGTTCGTGAATCAGATCCAAATAGATATCAATTTTGTCGCCTTTTTTTAAGTATCGTGCGCTTACTACAAGGTGCCCGTTATAGGTATTAACATACATGTAGCCGCTGAACCAGATGAGATCAACCTTAAGATTTTGAAGAATCTCAGTTGTTTTTTCGCCGAAAATCCCTTTCACGGCTTCTATCTTCTCAAAATCCTTGAAGTACATATTGAAACTGCGTGGAGAATTCACCATTAATGCACGATTTAGGGGTGGTCTTCGAAATAAACGCATTATTTGAAACACGATGTTTTCTAGCCAACGCATAATTACAAGCCGCTCCTACCTGAAGGTGGAAAGGTGTTCAAGCTTCATGCCTCTGCTCGCTAAATCTTTGACATTTTCAACGCATCCTACACTGGAGTCGATGTTACGATGTATTGGGTGAATCCACATATGATCTGGAATAAGGTTAAATTGCAACGGGATCTCTCCTCGTACTCCGTATTTTTGATGCAAATCACGAATGGGTTGACCTCTACTGCAAAAATCCCGGATGGACACGTAACTCTGCAACAAATTTGGCGCTGCAAAAGCGCCGATTCCATGCCACAGGACGGCATTTTCAGGCGATGCTAGTGAATAAAGGAAAAACTGCGGTGAAGACGGCGTTTCCGAAAAACTGTAATCAGTAAGTTCTTCTCCCGTCACGGCAAAACTATCTTCGCCCTTTGCAATGCTGACGTCTTCAGGATCAATTTCATTCGGATAAAGTCGGGTAGTCTGGTATTTGACGGTCACGCTTTTTAGTTTTTCATTTTCAAAATGGAGCTTGCCTCGCGCAGCTCTTTTAGAACCATAACCCTTTTTTGAGTGTGGCACAGTCAACAACGTTTTCCGTTTTGTTATGCTTCTTCTCATACATTTGTAAGCTTGGCTTATAGATTCATAGTCTCTGTGGATTTCGCGAATTATATGATGCAACAAGCCATCCTTTGTTTCAGCCAGCATCGTTGCTATTGGCATACGCAGCGCGTAAATGCCCAAGTCCACGCCGAAAGTTTTTGAGATCTTTTCGAGTTGAGTGTATTTCATTGAATCCACGAAATCTACGTATGAGCCTTTGGCATTTTCGAGTTGACGGTTAATTAGCTCCACTTCATCTGGGCAGATTAGATTTCCTACATATTTATCTACAAACTTCTTGTCTATCATTAGATTTTCTGTTCGAACGTAGGCAGCAGGAAACGCGCTTTGACCGCTGGTTAAGATTGATTCTTTCAGGGGATTCATCGAGTACCTGTCCGGTTCGATATCGTCAGTGTTAAGTAGAAACGACATAGCGGGTCCTTCAGATGGTTTTTTCAACGCTTCACATATTTCAGCGATGTCATCTGTGTCTGGTTTTTGTAAACCATAATTGCTGAAGTAATTTCCGCAAGTTGCGAGCATACGTGCGCCCATTATTCCCTGAACCTCTTCCAATGTTAACTGAGGATTCGAATACTCCACTGAACCTCGTAGAAAGAAAAAATCCTCGTCAAAGGTTCGGTTAACTTTCTGACCGTTTCTGAATTGAAACATAGACACTGATTTACGCCGTGATTTCTGCTCATTGAAGCATTTGAGAGTTTCAACGATGGTTTTCACGCACGGCCACGAGCTTTCAATGAAATCCTTCACAAGCTTTTGGCACACATCTTCAGACATTCAATATCAGCCTCTTTCCAAAGACTCCGCGATATATATGCAATCTCTGCCAACGCTGGGACCAAGAAACATTCTCAAGACATGAAAATCCTCTTTTAAACCCACATCATACAGTAATTTGAGTAGTTTAAGCTCTTTTCTGGGAACATAAATGGAACCCTCAAAACAGTTTAATTTGCTCAAGATGGTTTCAAGAAGCAGCACTGCTTTCTCTTCAAGGTTTGCTTGGCAGACTAAAGGTCCAACCTCAGCCATATTAGCGTAAATCTTTGCCGTAACGTAGCCAATGATCTTGTTGTTTTCAGTCGATAAGTAGCACAAATTCGCTGGGTTTAGAAGGATAGCCTCCAACAATTTCGTTCTATTAACCCCAAAACAATCAAGGTCAAAGTCGATTATATCATTAATGTCTCGTTTCTTCGCCAACTTTAAACTGTCTTGCGGGGCAGAAACCGCAGTTCTTCCTTTTAAGACTGCAAAGTCAATATTGGCTCGAAAACCGAAACGCTCGTAGAATTTGACTAGGTGTGGGTAAGCATAAAGTCCAATTGTTTCCGCACCCTTGACCTTCAAGTATTCTATTGAATGTTCTGTCAAAAGATATCCAGCGCCCTCTCTTCTGAATTTTTCCTTAACCACCAAGTTGCCGAACCATCCTACCTCGCCAAAACTGATACATGTCGCTATTCCCAGCCGCTCTTTACCGTTAAACAGCACAAAGCATCCATCGGGTTCAAGCTTCATCATAAACTCAAAATCTTTAGATGTCATGCTCCAGTTCATGGTATTTGCAAGCTGAACAGCAAAAGAGAAATCGCCAACTTTCATCTTCTCTATATGAAACATCAAGTCTTTTCTCCCTAAAGGACTTAAAGATTATTTCGTGCAAACTGCTCTTAAACTTCATATAGCATGAAAGCCAATATCAACGAAACGAGTTATTTATTCCTCAAATGTTCTTATTAAATGTAGAGACGTTTTTACCACATGCACAAACGGAACATGCCGTTATAAACGGTCAAGAATACTATTCTGCTTGATACCAGTTACTGCTAAATTAATCCGTTTGAATGCCTAAAATTGACCTAATATGGAGACTCAATCACTGTATCTATAACACTCGTTGATTTTGTTGCCAACAAGAATAGAGAAGAATATGGGACCTTTGAAAACTTTGAAAAGAAGAAGTATTTAACCAGACCTTCATCTACGATTCTTCATAGCTATCAGGCAAATGTATTGTTTAAAGCCCAATAGGCGAGGAGTAAGTCAGCCAGTTGGCGAATTTTTGAATAATACCATTCGAATTCTCACGCAAGAATAAGCGACACAGTTGCTGACATCATCAGGTTCTCCTATTCCCAAACAAAAATGATCAAGGATCTGAGTTTGCGGCTAAGCTTCAATCTCACCTCTTGACGCGGACGGCTCAGGTTTTAATGTTGCCTAGTTGAAAAGCAGCTGAGCTCGGATTCTTATGGAAGTCTCTATTTTATGACTTGTTTGATTATTTGCTTCAGCTCTGTTTCTGGTAAGCCTTTTCGAAGCTGGCGCAGCAATTTCTTGATTTCATAAAATGTAATCATCATTTCACCCTTGTCTAATCGTTCTTGGCTTTTACGAACTCTTTTGGCGATTTCAGCTGCCTGTTCAGGGCTTGCTTTTATTCCTTGCAGTTCCAAGTAAGCTTGAATTGTTGCTTCACCAAGGTGTCTACCCATATACAGTATTGTTTCTCTATCAAGCATTTTTGGATAGAACGGTTCAAAAGCAAGGGGGTGTCCAAGCATGCCTTGAACTTGCTTGTCTGACGCATGTGAAAAAGCGTCTTCGCCAACGATTGGTTTTTGAAAAGCTAAAGGCCATGTGAAACTTTTCTCAACGAACTGGCTTAGGCGGTAAATCTTATGTCCGTCTACGCTGGTGCTTATCCCATAAAGTAGCTCTAGAGATACAACAACTTCCTCTAGTGGTGCAAGACCTGTTCTTTCTCCATATCCAGCAACGCACACTTGAGGATGAGTTATTCCCTCTTCTATTGCGGCTAGTGTGTTTGCAGTCGCCAAACCAAAGTCGTTATGGCATCTGATGGATAACAACACATTGTTTTTTGTGTATTCAAGGAGCCCCTCTCGAACTTTTGAAACGAGATAGTGTGTTGACAATGGTCGCAAAACGCCTACAGTGTCCTCAATTACCAGACGGTCTGCTCCAGCGCTTTCAGCTGCGACGAATATCTTCATAATGTCTTCAAGTGGCGTTCTTGAGGCATCTTCTAGCACAAAATTAACTGTGAACCCATGCTTCTTAGCATGTTCAACGCAGTCAACTGTTTGCTTGATTATCTTTTGAGCGCTGGTTTTCAAGACGTGCTTTAGGTTTAAATTGTTAAATGGTGTGGATAACGCGATTTCTCTAATGTTAGAGTTCAAACAGGCATCGATATCATCTCTTTTCATGCGTGCTGAAGCAGCTAACTTTGATTGGGTGAAGCTTTCATTAGAGAGGCGTCTAACAGCTTCACGTTCATCATTGGAAAAACCGGGAAATCCAATGTTGATGATTGAAACACCCAACTCGTCTAGCGCCGTTGCTAGCCTAACCCTTTCAGAATACTTCATGAAAACGGTTGGGGTGTTTTCACCCTCTATCAGGGTTTCATCCCACACCGAGACTTTTTTGGGCAACTTTGAAGGAAGGGTTTTTCTAAAGCGGTTATAATTCTCTATCAAGTTTTGAGCTCGAAGCTTTCTGAATACGGTTTTCTTCATGAAATTCACCAGATACAAAAGCCAGTTATGATTGGGTGTTTCAACGATATTAAAGTTGGCGTATCATGAAACAAGGTGAAATCGAATTAGCAGCAAAATAGAGCGAAAGAAGAAAAAGCGGAATAAGAACCGCACGGTGTAATTCTTAAAGAGCAAATAAAATAAAGCAAAGAATGCGGAATTAGTTAAAATTCTGGAAGAAATGAACAAAGGGAGGAAAGTTTGTTAAGAGTCAGGTTTGGTCAATACGCAAGAATCCTCATATGCGCATGTTTCGAAAGAAGTTTATTTTATGGTGATTAACGGGAAAACATTTTATATGGGTATTGTTGATACATTTTTTTGTTTTCAGATGACGCCCAGTATAAGCATAATAATTCCAACGTTGAATGAAGAAAGGGGTATTATCGAAACTCTAAAGAAAATCAACGATTTAGACCTCGATAAAGAGGTCTTGGTAGTTGATGGACTATCAACTGACAAAACGATAAAGAATGCTGAGGCCTATGGGGCTAAAATTGTTATAGAAAAGAGGAAGGGTAAAGGCATAGCCATGGCTAGGGGCGTAAAAGAAGCGAAATCGAATATTATTTGCTTTTTGGATGGTGATGGGACATACCCGCCAAAATTTATTCCAAAAATGTTGCAGTTCATAAAAGATTGTGATGTAGTAGTCGCTTCTAGATTACTGAAAAAAGAAGGTGCCAATCACAGCATGAACACGTTTATCCACTACCGGTTTTTCCCTTTTATATTTAAAAACTATTTAAGAAAATTCAAAACTTCCGAACCCATAACAGGTATGCGGTTGATGAGGAAAGAGACGTGGAACAGACTGAATCTTAGGTCTAATGACTTCATGATTGAGACGGAGATGGAAGTTAAGATGGCGAAGAATAAGATGAAAGTCATTGAAATCCCGATTCCTTGCATCAAAAGAATAGGACGTAGCAAATGGGATGCCAGTTGGGGAACACTTTTTAAAATTAGAAACTATGTCAGAATGTACGAGAAATACCTGAAAGACTTGGTTGTTATCAGATACTCTCATCTTGATGCTTGATTAGCTCATATTTTTAATGAAAAGACGTTAAAGAAATTGAATAATGGTTCGTTTCTGTATATAGCTTGGCGCGAGCTGGTAAAAGTTCCTCCGTCTCTAAAGGTAACCTCTCATTGACGAGTATGTTCCTTCATTATTAAAATGACTGGTTCTACATTACAACTTCCTTTTCATTAACGGATAAGGTTTTGATTGCTCTTAGCCAGTCCTGTGAAGTCGAATTGAAGTGTGTTTTTGCTTTTCTTCTCCATTTTCTCCAACTTGACCACAATTTACCGTACACCGCCAATACAAATGTTAAAACTACGATTCCAATTATTGTCTCCATATGGTTCTCTTGAAAAAGACCTTCCAAGAACCACCTTAGACCATAAAGAATCAGGAAAAAGAGAATTACACTCAACATAAATGCACCCCAGCTCCTCCAGAATGGTACTCTCCCCTGATTTGACAAACTATCACACACTCAGTAATCTGATTAGCTCATATTTTATATTTGACTCTTTTTTGAAAGCGTACACAAAAAATAGGATTTTACCAGTAAAAACTTATCTCTGTTAAGATTTGAATTAAACTCTAGCTTTAATCTTGCGTCCTAAGGAGTTCGCGCTCGCATTTTACTATGATAGGCTTTCCGTTTAGGCCATTTTGGTCAAATAAATAGAAACTCAATGGGTTGTGCGAAATTGCTATGTGATTGTGTCTTTTCCCAAAACAATAATTTGAAATAGTCTTTGAAAAGAAGACAGCGGGATTGAGACTACTGTCAGAAACTAGTTACAAGAATAGCTTCCAAGCATAGTCTTGGGAATTAAAATATAATAAAAAAGGGGAAAGATAAGTAGCAGTTGACTCGGTTTAGAGCTTTGGAGGTTTTAGATAAATTTGCAGTTGCCCTTTTTTTACTTTGAGATTAATCGAATTATCAACTGTTCCTATGGCAGATACGGCGAGAAAATTGCGTATACCGCTTTTTCGAGTACCGAAAGCTAGTTCAGCAGCATCGCTAGTGAGATCAACTTCAAGATGCGTAACTTTCCAAGTTGCGGGGTCGATTACTACTTCTTTAACTTCCCCTACGGTTAAGTCTTCGCAAATTACCTTCTTCCAACGAATGTCCTTAAACTTCTTTGACATCCAAACCACCATACTCCATTTATTCGCTAAATGCATAAAAAAGTTATTATGGCTAAAATTACAGTGACTTTGGTATTTGTAAAAAAAGCGAATAAGAAGTTTAAGCCTGCGCTTAATAGCAACATAGCTGAAGTAATTAGCATTAAAAGCTAATCAACAAATAGATTAAAAGTATCTAAAAGTGAACCGGTATGTCTTCCAGAGAAGTTATAGATTTTAGAAGCGATACAGTGACTGTTCCAACAGTTGAAATGTTAGAGGCTATACGAAATGCAGAACTTGGTGATGACGTTTTTGAGGAAGACCCAACAGTAAATAGACTCGAGAGATTATCTGCTGAAAAAATGGGCAAGGAGGATGCGCTTCTTGTAACAAGTGGAACACAAGCTAATTTAATCTCTCTAATGGGTAATGCAAACTGTGGAGAACTCGTTATACTAGAAGCAGAATCACATATGTACTGGTATGAGGTTGGAGGCATATCAAGAATTGCAGGGCTTTTGCCGTGGCCATTAAAGAGTCTCGCAGGAGCATTTGACCCCGTAGAACTGGAAGCGGAAATTCATCCACAAAACATCCACTTTCCAAAACCCGCTCTCATATGCTTAGAAAATACACATAATAGACATGGCGGAACAATAATAACCCCTGATCAGATACAGGCAATAAGCGAAGTATCCCATAGCCATGACCTTAAGTTATACTTGGATGGTGCGCGAATTTTCAACGCGGCAGTTGCGCTGAAAGTTGATGTAAAAGAATTCGCCAAGCACGTTGACAACTTGATGTTCTGTCTTTCGAAGGGTTTATGTTGTCCAGTAGGATCCGTGCTAGTTGGCACCCACGAATTTATAAAAAAGGCTCGAAAGCTGAGAAAAATCTTAGGCGGTGGCATGCGTCAAGCGGGTATTATTGCGGCTCCTGGTATTGTAGCTCTAGAAAGTATGGTTGACAGACTGGAAGAAGATCACATAAATGCTAGACGACTGGCTGAGGGTATAGTAAAGATAAATGGGATTCAAATTGACATGAATCACGTGCAAACGAATATGGTTTGTTTTGATGTTAATGGATTGAGAACAACAGCTGAATTCTTTATTTCGAGACTGAAGCAAAAAAACATATTGGCTTTGGCGCTGACTGAAAGCAAAATACGGATGGTAACGCACAATGGAATTGAAAAAGAGCATGTGGAAAAATCAATCGCAGCAATTGAGAGCATATCTAGCAAGCTACAATCGAAATAATACCTTGTTGAAGTATATGTGATTCACGACTTAAACACATGCTATAGAAATTCTTCTAGCTCTCCATGATGCCCCATCTACAATAGGGGAAAGCATGAAATTTGCTTTTAAAATATTATTACATATTAATAGTTCGATTCCACATGATGGGATGCGTTGACTATTGAAAGACAAAAATTTCTGGATTATCCTTGCTATTATCATCCTAATTCCCATCCTAATTGTCTCACTTTTTATAACCTTCAGAGGCTTTGATGAGCGATCCTCAGAGCTTTTTATAGGGGTCAATGCTGCTTACGATAATATTCAAGAGCTGAAAATGTTCGCTGAAAAAGCAAGTTCATACATTAACACCATTATACTCGGAAGTACAGGAATAACCCATAATTTTTCGAAACTCAACGAGGTTTGCCAGTACATTTACGACAAGGGTCTATACTTCATGATTTACGCACATCCTATGGATGATCCCAACGAGCTTCTTATTCAACGCCAGTGGATAATTGATGCAAAACCTAGATGGGGTGACAAATTCTTGGGTTTATATGCTTTCGATGAACCCGGTGGAAGACAGCTGGACAACGCTTTTTGGAGAGTATTGACAGATGAAGATTGGTTTGCAGATAACTATACAGATGCTGCAAACAAATATGTTGAAGCGTTAACTCTAATTATTAATCATGCTATTGACGATCAAATGGGGGGAGTAGAGTTGCCCTTATTCACTTCGGACTACTCACTTTACTGGTTTGATTACAAGTCAGAGTATGACGTAGTTTTTGCAGAATTCGGTTGGAACTACAGTAGACATTTGAATGTGGCACTCTGTAGGGGTGCAGCTAATATTCAAAACAAAGATTGGGGTATCATAATTACCTGGACGTATACTCAACCGCCTTACCTCGAATCGGGGAGTGAACTTTACGACGATATGGTCTTTGCGTACGAAAACGGCGCAAAATACATCATGGTTTTTGATGCTAACGAAAATTATACTGCAAGTGTTCTTACAAAAGGAGAAGGAGGCCATTTAGATGCACTTAAACAGTTTTGGCAATACGCCAAGAATAATCCAAGGTCAAATGATCCAATTCGCAACAGAGTTGCATACGTTCTTCCAAACGGTTACGGCTATGGTTTCCGTGGACCAGAAGACAAAATATGGGGATTATGGACTGCCGACGAATTTTCACTTGAAATAAGTGTAGAACTTGGTAGCCTTATTGATAGATACCAGAAAAGATTGGACATAATATATGATGATGGACTTGAACCTTACCACTCGTACAGCTACAGCAAACTCATCTTTTGGAATGGAACTGTATGGATTCCATAAGTTCCATTTACATCAACGAATTGTTTAAGTTACCATAATGTAGAGTAACTTTTGAGGAAGAAATGCATTGAAGGAACTCGTGTTTGTAGGTTTAGGTCTAAACGATGAAAAGGGAATAAGCCTTCAGGGTATAGAAGAGATTAAAACAGCAGATCACGTTTTCTTGGAACTCTACACAAATTTTCTTCCAGACTTCTCAATACAACGTTTTAAAGGAATTATTAACAAACAAGTTCACATTGTTACAAGATATGATCTTGAAGAAAAAAACGGGACACTTATTTTGAAAGCTGCAGAAGAAAGCAAAACTGTTTTTCTCGTTCCAGGCGATCCATTTATTGCCACAACTCATATGGCAATACGCGTCGAGGCGGAAAGAAGAGGCGTGAAAACGCGTATAGTTCACGGCGCTTCTGTGTTGTCCGCGATAATCGGCTTGTCGGGATTGCATAACTACAAGTTCGGAAAAACCGTTACAGTGCCCTTCCCAGAGAACTATTC
>SMYP01000091.1:0-1722 GCA_007050895.1 Candidatus Bathyarchaeota archaeon
TTTTTCTTTCCAGATTTCTCACCGGCATAATACTCTATTATAGATTTGCCAAACTGTTTCTTTGAGTTTCTCTGTATCTTCCTTAACCTATTCAACACCAGCCATCTGTTAGTCTTAGTGTACTCCGCCAGTTCCGGCGTGGTCGCTCCCTTGTAATGCAAAAGGTAATCTATTATCTGATGGTCTATCTCGTCAATGCAGAACGTGTGCGGGTTTATCCGCCCATGCTGGTAAGTGAGCAACTCCAAGTCTGCAAGATACTTTCTGACTTCACCAACGCTTTGCTCGATTTTGCCCATCCTCTCTTCAAGCTCAAGAAGCTTGTCCGCCTTGGGCGTTTTCTGAAGCTTTTCCAATATGGCTTCTCTTATGAAATTACTTCTATCACCCTCAGGAACACGCAAAATCATCTCGTTGTAAACTTCTTCAGGAAGCTTCAACGAAACTACTCTGACCTCGCTCAGCGCCATCAACCACCTTCACTCCACTATACAACTCTTGTTATTTCATATTTTCTGAAACTTTTTCCCCAAAATATCTGAAAAACTTAAATTCATTGTACCCCCAGCTTTAAATGGGGTTGTGTATGCCAAAAAAAGCCACGATCTCAATAATAAAGTGCGATGTCGGTTCTTTAGCTGGACATTACATTGTTCCTAAACCCTTGTTCACCATCGCTGAGAAAAAACTAAAAAGCGCAGCAGAAAAAGGTATTATAAATAACTTTTACGTTTTCAACGCTGGCGACGATCTTGAACTTTTAATGGTGCATGAAAGAGGAGAACAGGATACAGAAGTTCACAAACTTGCTTGGGAAACATTCAAAGATTGCGCAAATAAAGCTTCGCATTTGAAGCTCTACGCCGCGGGTCAAGACCTTTTAAAGGACGCTTTTAGCGGAAATGTCCGCGGAATGGGACCAGGGGTTGCAGAAATGGAGATAGAAGAACGAGCCTCGGATCCAATTGTAGTTTTCGCAGCTGACAAAACCTCAGCAGGTTCATTTAACTATCCGCTTTTCCGCATTTTCGCTGACCCAATGAACACAGCGGGTCTTGTTATTGACCCTAACATGCTATGCGGCTTCAAATTCGAGGTAATAGACACTAAGAAAAATAGAGCCATAGTCCTAAAATGCCCTGAAGAAATGTACGAAATGCTAGCGTTAATAGGCACTGTTGGTCGTTATACCATATCTCGTATCTGGAGAGCCAGTGACGACCTAATTTGTGCTGCAAGCAGCGTAAGCAAGCTTTCGTTGATAGCTGGAAAATACGTCGGGAAAGATGACCCGGTGATGATTGCCCGAGCGCAACATGGATTGCCTGCAGTGGGCGAAGTATTGGCGCCCTTCATGCACAGCTACTTCGTGCAAGGGTGGATGCGTGGAAGCCATTGGGGTCCCATCATGCCAGTAGGATTAAAATCTTCAAAATGCACTGTCTTTGATGGTCCACCTAGAATTGTTGCCATAGGCTTTCAAGTGGCAAACGGCCGGATCTCATGTGACGACGAAGGAATGCCTATCATTGCGGACTTGTTCGATGATCCTGCCTTTGCTTTGGCGAGACGCGAAGCAATGCAAAACGCTTGTATGCTACGAAACATGGGCGAGTTCGAGCCAGCGCGCTTGAGCTCCGAAGATATGGAGTACACGACGATACAAGAAGTTCTAGAAAAGCTCGGAGAGCGCTTCAAACCTATAAAATAACACTGAATCAC
>SMYP01000091.1:1822-5840 GCA_007050895.1 Candidatus Bathyarchaeota archaeon
TGGAAAATGGTGAGCACTGAGAATGAAGATTGCTGTGCTTGTTTATGAGTATCCGCCTAAAATTGTCGGTGGTTTGGGAACATACGCCGCAGAAATAACACGCAAATTTGTCCTAATGGATAACGATGTAACTGTCTTTACAATGAATGATGATGGCGGTACTCTGCCGAGGAGAGAGATTTGGCGCGGCATAGAAATTCACAGACCATTGCACATCGATGTTTCTGATTCTCTGCCCGATGTCATTGCAGATGACATCAAAAAGTGGGGCAGAGGTCTGCATTTATTCGGCAATCTCCTGGTTTACAATTACCTGACTGCGTCCAAACTCATTAATGAACTCATCAGAAAAGAAGGCGTGAAATACGATGTGGTGGTTGCTCATGACTGGCTTTCAATAATGGGGGGCGTTACCGTCAAGAAAGAAAGCGGGTTGCCTTTGATCTTTCATGTTCACTCAACCGAGAGGGGCAGAACATTGGGCGGTGGCTCAAGCGTAGTTAGCAACATTGAACTACGCGGTGCTAACATGGCTGACATGATTATTACTGTATCATATGCCATGAAGGATGAGTTAATACAACTTGGTTTTCCACGGGACAAAATTCATGTAAGCTACAATGGAGTTGACCCCAAGAAATATGACCCTCAAAGCGTTTCTAAAGAAGGCGTTCGGAAAATTAGGGAGTTTTACGGAATTAATGATGACGAATTAATGATTCTATTTTTGGGAAGACTGGTTGGCGTCAAAGGTATCGACAAACTAATCATGTCAATGACACATGTCTTGACAAAAATACCCAAGGCAAAGTTAGTCATAGTAGGCGTTGGCGACCTGCAAGAATATCTGACAAATCTGACCAGAACAATGAGGCTGGAGGAATACGTTAAATTCCGTTTCGATTTTATCCCGGAAGAAGAACGTATCTTACACTACGCCGCTTGTGACATAGCAGTCTTCCCAAGTCACTACGAACCCTTCGGCATAGTAGCTCTTGAAGCAATGAGTATGGAAAAACCTGTGGTGGTGGGTGCTACGGGAGTTAGTGGAATGCGCGAAATAGTAATTTGCCGTGGTGAAGACCAATGTGGCTACCACATTGATCCAAATAACCCTTCAGACATTGCTTGGGGTATTGTAAATGCGCTGGAAAACTCTGGAAAGAAGGAATGGCTTGGAAAGAATGGTAGAAAGCGGGTCCTAAACGATTTCACATGGAACAAAATTGCTGAAAAAACCGTGGAACTTTACGAAAAGGCGTTAAAGCCCTAAATGTAGCTTCGTAAGGTGAATTCTTGAACGCAGATTCTGATTTAAGGTGTAGAATCGCAAAGGAAGCTGCTATTTTGCTTTACTTTGGAGCTGAAAAAGAATACAAACAAGCCAAATTGAAAGCTGCAAAAACTTTAGGCACCCATTTTCTCCCAACAAACCGTGAAGTCGCTGTTGAACTCGATAAAATCGCTGAAACATATGAAAAGACCTCCAGGAAAGAACGGTTAATTCAAATGCGAAAAGAAGCGTTACAAATTATGAAAATCCTCAAGGACTACAGTCCGATTCTGATTGGGAGTGTTTGGCGAGGAACCATCCGTCGAGTAAGCGACATCGACATAATCGTGTATCATGATTTAGAGGATGAAATCCTGACCCTAATAAAGAAGAGTGATCTAAAAATTGTTAAAACAGAGTGGAACAGGGTGACTAAAAAGGGGAAAATGGAAGCATCTTTTCATGTATACGCTGAGACTTCAAGCAAGAATACAACGGAGATAGTTGTTCGAACCCCAGATGAAGCAGTTCGCAGGAGAAAATGTGAGGTTTTCGGAGATGACCTCATAGGTCTCACCGTTCAAGAGTTGGAACGGGTGCTTGAAGAAAATCCAGCTCAAAAATTTACTCCTTAATAAATTGTCAATCTTAAAAATCTTTCCAACAGCATTTGGCATCCTACTAAGGAAAAAGCCACTTAAGGAGACATTTTTATATGATTGCTATAACTAGCTTTGCTGGAAGGTCGCGAAGTGGAGACCGATAAAAAATCTTTCAAGAAAATGTTTCCAAATTTATCTGATGAACTCGAAGGCGGAGAGAGCAAGGTTTCAATAGACGCTCCTAGAACAGATCCTGAAACGGCAGAAAACACGATGCCTGATAAATTTCACAACTATGATCCAAATGTTGTTGATTTCATAAGGCGTTGCGATACGGATGAACAAGCAAAAACGATAATTGCTTACTTGCAAGAGAGGGGCGAAGTGAGCAAGGAATACGCTGAGGAACTCAAGCGACAACTAAAGAAAGAAGGCGTGAGAAGTTTCGGTCCTAAAAAAGAAGAGGGGTATTATTTCAAACAAGGTGGACTCTGCTGATTTTCTTGCCTATTATCAAGTTCACAATTGTCCTTAAAACGAAAACGCATACGAGAATAGCAACAGCCAAAAACTGCTTTATGGGAATTGGGGCAAATGAAGCATATATCGACTCGGATTTGTTAGCGAACCTGTTACTCAACAACAAAACATTGGTTCCGTGAGAAAGGCGGGCTGTATGTTCTAGATTTTTCTGAGTTGGTTTAAAGTTCCAAGATATGTACCATCCAGAAGGTAAATTTCTGAGTTGTTCAAATCGACTGCTTCTGAGCGGAGAACAGGACCAATCATTGTCCGAGTTTTCCCTTCTCTTGTTGGGTTTGTTAAGTTTATGGGTCTGCCTCCTAGGAAATCATTGAATGAAGGCATAATGAAAAGTTGACATGTTTTTGGTTTGAAATCGTAGTATTTTTCAACGGTTTCTTCTGGTGTGCCTTCAATCTTTATCCGCTGTTTCTGTAACAAAACTTTAGAAAGTTGGTTTGTGTCGCATTTAGCTTTCACCCAAACTTGACTGGTTATCTTGAAGCCTGCTGGATCACGAAAAACCACGACTGGGTGAAGGTGACCCATAACAAGTATTCTGCACTTTAAAAGCGCCGGAGAAGGCCACTTATGACCGTGAAAAAAACCGACATTTCCAACTGCAGTGCCTGTTGACGGAAGAAGTCTGACGCTTTCAGGCAGTAATGGTTCAAGGTTTGCGTCGTGGTTGCCACGCACAATGGCTATGTCCTTAACATAATTCTCGAGATCAGTAAAGAATTCGGGTATGTCATGCCATTCGCTGGATTTTGCTGTGACAACTGTGTTTTTAACATCACCTAGAATCAAAAGCGCATCAGGCTTATACTTTGAAATTACGATAACCAGTTGTTGCAGAAGCCTAGATGTTTGACTTGGAACGTTGATACCCCTGCTTTGGAGAGCTATCTCCCAGCCTATATGTGGATCGGCTATGACAAGAGTCTTTGCTTTTCCACTTTTTATCAGAGCCGCTGGGCGAGGGATCAATAACTTTAACATTGCGCTTTTACCAAGTTTAGAATTGTATCATGAATTTGTCTGTTTCCGGAGGCTATGAATTTTAACTTCTTTTCTGGATCTAGCTTTGCATCCAATTTGTAACCAACTGGGGTGGTTATTGTTCCACCTGCTTCTTTGACTAGTAAAAAAGCAGCAGCCAAGTCTGTTGTTCGGAGTTTTCCGCGGATGTCGATAAATGCATCCGTGGTACCATCCGCCACATAGCAAAGCTCCAGCGCGTTAGCGCCAAAATGGCGTATATGCTTAGTCACTTCGATGAGATCCATTAGTTGGGGTGCGATTTCTTTAATATTGTAGCTGTTCAAATCCAAACCTACCGTTGCTTCTTCTAAAGAACCATGTGTAGATGAAGCTATTTTCGCGCCATCGCGATAGGCACCTGAACCTTCTGTTGCTGTATAGGTGATATCATGAACTAGATCGGTTACCAAAGCTGCGAAAACCGCTGAAAGAACTGGTTTAGTCGATATGGCTATCGAAGAAGCGTAAAAGGGGATACCACGAACAAGATTATTTGTGCCATCTATCGGGTCAACGGTCACATAATATTGATCTGGTTTATCACCGAACTCTTTCACACCAGACTCTTCGCTTATTA
>SMYP01000091.1:5940-45861 GCA_007050895.1 Candidatus Bathyarchaeota archaeon
ATCTATCGGGTCAACGGTCACATAATATTGATCTGGTTTATCACCGAACTCTTTCACACCAGACTCTTCGCTTATTAAAGTGAAAGAAATGCGAAATCGCTGCAGAACTTCAATAATAGCTTTTTCCGCAGCCAAATCAACTGGCTTTATTGGATCACCGCCAGCCCCTTTGCCCAGATCAGGTTGTGGGCCATCCAGAGTCTTGAGTTGAGGACGAATGCGTTTCTTTACATTTTGTTTGCAGTTAATTAGAATTTCCAACCAATCATTTTTAGACTGCATCTACAAGCCTTCTTGACGTCATATACATATGCGAGTTGATAAAGACTTTACTCAACTCGGAATAATGTTGATTCATCTGAACCTGTACAATCAATCGGATGCTGATGCTAACAGTTAGGTCTTATTTGGGTTATAACCTTTATTGGATTGAGCAGTGGTTTATATAATCGAAATCGCTTCGATGAGAATTACTAAATACAGAAATGGCACGTACTTCGCATAGTTCACTGCTTAGAACAATAATCGAAGACGACCCGACTCGGATTTACCTATAATTTATGATTAGCACTACACATTTACCAATGAAAAAACAAGGTGCACCTGAGTATAATGTAAATTCTCAAATCCTCAGCAGCAACTAATTCCTGCTACATTTGAGGATATTTACAATACTTATGGTTAACAATTAGTTTCAATTCACAAGTCATAAATTAATTTCACTACGTGACATTAGCAAGATCAGAAATGGAAAGTAATGCTAGAATTCCCTGTGCAACCTGTTCACTATGGAAACCGAAAAAAAAGAGCTTCTCCTGTGATCCAAACAGATGCGAGAGGCTTTCAAACTGGTTACTGAAACACGCCAAAGAAAACGTAGTCGAACCACCGAATAAGATCATTCAATATGTAGTATGAAGTTCCTTCCAGTTTTTTATTGATAATTGCAGAGAAAAAAGCGAAAGAACTTCCACTTTCCTTAGGCTATTAACACACGTCCTTTAATTCGCGCGCGCGAGATTATGCTTATTTTTCGGATTTTCATATTAATTCTTATTCAAATTCCGAATTTTTCTTATATTACATTTATGAACAGAGGATAATACTCTTAATTAATTTTTTGAAAGCACATCAACCGGAAAAAGAGTGATTAAATCGAGGAGTTTTGGTCCACTTAGGTTTGGTTGTAAAGATTTTGAAAATCGCTGACATCACAACAGGAAGCCAATGATAAGTATATGCTGCAGCAATGAAGACAAGTGGAACTATTTGCCATCTAGGATAGTCTAATCTTTGCTTCCATAAACCATAGGCAAAAAGAGGCATAAAGGAAAAACCTATTAAAAACGTAAATGCAAAAGGAAAGAAATTTGATACTTCAATGATACCCAATAAAGCAAGCCCAGACCAAGCCCAACAAAGAAAAACGAGAACAGGTATAAGAACATGGATCAAATAAAAAGCAATATCAAGCTTAGTCTTTAGATTGAACTTTTTTTGCCAGAAACTCGGTTGGAAAACAAACTGTTTCAGGGCTTGAAGCGTTCCCCAGGCCCATCGTTCTCTTTGGCGGAACATAGCAGTTAGAGTTTCTGTTCCCTCTTGAGAGACAAAGGTTGTGTCTATGTAAACGTTTCTCCATTTCTTGGTCAACAGCCTTACACCCAATTCAAGGTCTTCGGTCAAAGACTCTTGATTCCAGTATTCTTCTTGCTGTTTGAGAGCGACGTCATCCAAAGTTATTGCTCTGACAAATTGACCGTTACCGCCGAGAGCTACAGCTCCAGAGTAGTTCGTACGAGCAAACTGCATGATCCGCGCAAAAGCCAAGAACTCTATGTCCTGTAGCTTTGCCAAGAAAGACGTTTTAGCGTTTTTAATACGAACTAAAGTTTGAACTCCACCAACATTCAAATCATTGAATTGATAAGATACTTTCTTGAGTATGTCTGACTTGGGAATACCATCAGAGTCAAAAACCCCAATTATCCAACGATGTCTTGGTTTGATTTCAAGACCTCGCCACGCTAAAAGAAAATTGGCGAACCCCACATTTAAAGCGGCGCTCTTTCCTTGACCTCCATTGTTGGACGAGATGTTGAAAACCTTTAAATTCGAATACTTCTCTTGATAACGCCTTGCTATTCTTTCAGTTTGGTCAGAGGAACCATCATTGACCACTATTACCTCATACAATTCAGATGGGTAATCGAGATTTAATACTATTTCCAAGGTTTCGCTTAATACGCTTTCTTCATTATGTGCAGGAATTAACAAACTGAAAAAGTGACCTACATTCTCGCCCAATTTTGGGTGTGCTCTTGAAATGACGAACAAAAGAAAAGCATTATATGAAACGCAAGTCACCAAAAAGTAAATTGTCAAAACCGTAGTATCAATAAGAAGACTTGGAAATATTAAACTGAGTCCAAAAGTCGTGCCCACTATTAGGGTTGGTACAACAAGGCTTGCTCCAATTGTCGCTGCAAGATCATATAGATTATCAAGTGATATTCTCAGTGAAGAGATAGACATATTTTTGTCACACCAAAGCCTTTTCTTTCTCGAAGTCAACAATCATTTTGAGATCGAAAGGTTTTTTGGATCGGTCAGACCTTGAAGTCAGTTCTTTTCCTACTACAACGTTTTGGCCAAACCTAACTTTTCCAGCAGCTTTAATACAGCCTCCAACTACAGAGTTTGAGCCCAGGTCAACGTTGCCTCCTGAAATTATGTCACCATCGATTACCGTGTTAAGTCCTACTGTAACATCGCCTAACACCTTTACCTTTCTTGAAAGCTTGCATTTATCACCAATTTTCAGTTTACCTTTAACCACCAGCGTATCATTAACAGTAACGCCTGAGGGAATTTCTAAATCTCCAACGACAGCGGTAACATTGTCTCCCACCACGAAGACCTCACCCATTACGTTAGCTGGAAACTTGAAAGTTACGTTTCCATCAGAAGCAGGTTCTTCTTCGGGTTGCAATTCAGAAATTTGGTCTGGCTCTGCCAAAATGGCTTCAGGCGAATTTTTGTTTGGGCTACAAAATTGTTGTTCGGAGTTAGCTGAAAACAGTTTTGCTTCATTCGTACTAAAACTTGGACTGTATAAATCTGAATTGGCGCGATACATTTGTGTTTTTCTAATGTCAAATTTGTACAGGACCTTATCTCCGCTTACGGCATCTACCTGTAATGTGACATATTCTTTTGTTTTTATATTGTGAAAAGTGAACTCAAAAAATGGTCTATAGACTATCATGTTTTCCGTGATTTCAAAGTTTTCTCGAATAATATTAACTAAATCTGGTGGTCTCTTGGCTATCTTGGAACGAAGCAATTCTATGATTTCATTTGTTGAGATGCTAATCTTTCGGAGATTAAGATTGACATCAGTAGCTCTTTCCATTTGGATTTCATAAGGGGCGAAGCAAAAACTCTCGGAAGAGATCTCTCGTCTAAGCCTGTCTAGCACAAAGAAGGTTTCTTTTTCATGATGCGCGTGTTCTTCACCGTCTAGGTGAATTATCTGGTCAAGGTTTTTTCCCGATTTCGAAACAATGGGTTCAAATTTTCTTCCGTCAATAAAAACCTCGCGAGTTGTTTTCTCAACTTCTATTGAAAATGTATGTTTCTTGCAATAATCTAATGAGTATTTGCCTCCGATAACAATGTAAGGTTCGTAGTATTTTTCATAGCCAACAAGTTGAATTTCTTCGGCTTTTGGCTTAAAAAAATGTAGTTTCGCGAAAAAATTTTGTTTCAGTCCTTCAGCTTGGAGTCTTACCGCATTAGAATCAAACCTAGTTTTTAAAACCACGGTTTTAGCATCAACCATCTTTTGCGGTATGACTTCTATTTCAGGTACCATCTCGCTCAACCAGTATTTCGGTCTCGATTGAATCTCTTCCGGACAGACCTCCGTATTCTTAATATTTCAAAAGGCAGACCAATTTTTGAAATATTAAACAAACGGAATTAGGTGGGATAACCAAAAACAATTTAGCGCTTGTTTTTGGGTTATCTGATCCACCTTTTTACGCCTCAGCGATTATAGGTTCACTGCCTTTGGAGTTTTTCACTTCATCTCTAGTTTTAATCACTTCATTTCCATGAGGAAAAGTTGGTACCGTGTATACTTCAGTAATCCCAGCTATTTTCTTAACCTTCTTCTGGACAAATTCCAGTGCTTGAGTACTATCGTCAGCGTTAATCCACACGCCTACATCCCAATTTCCGAAGATGTTCATGGTATAGCAAAGATCTACTCCCTCTATGGGCTTGTTGCCAAGGTGTCTCAGAGAGCCTAAAGTATCCATCAACTTGCTTGGATTCAATTTCAGTAATATCAAGTACTCTCTCATTTTACTTGTTTACCTCCTTTTCTGTTAATATCGGATTTGGGTTCCAATTCTAGTTAAACTAACTTAACTTTTGTGAATTACTAATATTGATTATCTGAAACCTCTAACGCTATGAAGATTGACAAAATTTGATGAATAGCCAAACGAATAGGTCGGCAAAGACTGAGGATTAATTTATTTTGGAGGTTATTATTGCTTGGATAGTCATTTCCGCTTCAATATTGTTTACATAGCCTTCGAACGTATCTTGTGTCTTGTCCTTCAAAGTCAGCTGTGGCTTAACCGGCAAATTTACCAAATACATCGTTACTTTGTTACTTTGCTTTTGACTGTATCTTCCAAGGTTTCGCTTTGACGGTGGATTTTCCATTATGGGGACAAGATGTGTGCTAAGATCTAGTGTTTTGCTATAACTTATTTCGATTTAAATTTCAACCCAAATTTTATCAATAAACGAAGAATACAGGGGCGTATTTCTGAAGAAACGAGTCGAGAGTGATTAAATAAATTTTGACTCTCCAAAACAGTTTTGCTAGAACTGAAATAGGCATCTTAGCGAAAAATCGTAATATTACATTAAAGATTGAGTTATCTTGAATTCAGCAGGTCGGGTTTTGGAGGTTCAGTCTTCCACTATGCGTTCTAGGTTTCTTGCGTTTTTTACCCATTTTTGAATCGTTCTATATGGGGGTATTCGTCTAACTAAATTCTTTTTCGTGTTGATTGCTTTTATTCTGGCATACAGGTTTTTCGGATTTCGGCGTGAAAGGTCGGCAATTGTATTAACTCCCGAAGACTCCAAGAGGGAAGAATATTGCTTTCCGATTCCCTTTATGCGGAAAAAGTCCGCTCGGTAAACCCATTTAAGCAATGTCGAAGGAGCCACGTCTATTTTATTAGCTAAAATTTGCCTTTTGCTTCTCGTAGAGCCTGCTCTCAAAAGGTCATCCACCATCTTCACTCCGGAGTTTCTAAGTTTGCTACCGTATGCGGGGCCTATCCCTTCGATTGTCTCAATATCCAGATCTAAAGAAGTGTACGTTCTTCTTTTTTTAATTTGAGTTTGACGCTTTCCTTGCGGTTCCTGGGACATTGTTACGACTGTGGTTGCTTCTGTGGGTATGGGTTGAGTAGCTGTTGGGTAATTGGGAGCTCTTAATGGCTCCAATTCTCCTTTTTTGGAAGCGGAACTGACCACAACATATATTACGAAAACAATTATACCCCAAATGAGTCCGTTTATTATTCCATTTAAAATAGTTACAATGGAAATTCCTATGATAGAGACTGTTCCTGAAATTTCGAATAAATTAACAATTAGATCTCCCGGGGGGATGGAGGGCATCGCCAAAGTTATTGAAAAAAGAATTAGAAAGACTATCGCGAAAACTAATACTCTCGACATAGTTAAATAATGAGTTGAAAACATTTATAATGCTTTTAAACTGTAAAATTCATTAAACAAGCAACCAAGTTCAGAAAAAAAATTTTGGCTGAATATTAATCCTTAGCATTGTTTTGTTGAATAAATTCGCTAAAGTACAGAATTCGTTTTTAAACATAGAGGTTGCAGACTGCTAAAATAGTAACAGAACTCAATCCTAAGGAGCAAAAAAGGATGAAAATGGGAAAATTAGGGTTGCCACTTATCGATTATATATTTAGGTATTTCTGAAGAGTCACGTGGTCCCACTTGAACTTTCCAGCCGCTGAGCTCTTCGATTTCACCGCTAATCCGCGAAGCCTTACCTGGAATGATGATTTTTCGATGCTTAACCTTGTCCGCTATTCCTGTTTCTTTTATTGCATCTGCAACTTTTTCTGCTGTCAGTTTACGACCCGCAACGCCGCTGTCCACCGCTGAACCTTCAGTTTCTACCACGATCAAGTAGGCATTAGTCTTCGAACTCTCGATGTCCGATGCCACCGTGTAATAAGTCAAAGCAAAGTTTGTTGTGAACAGCACAGGTGAATTCTCATCTGGCGTACCGAAAACCTTCAAACCAGGTTCCACAGCAACTGGCTTGCGTGGGTCAGTGTAAATGTTCTGCCGCAAAACCGCGTTCGGAAGAAGTGACCAACCGTCATCACCGTGCATCACAAGAACATCAGCGAAACGGACAACAAGCATAGCTGCTAAGTGAGCTTCACGCCACTTCATAACTTCATCTGCAGCCTCACCCTTATCCATCCAAACAGCCATGGGAACACCCATCAAAGGAAAACCAGCAAGTTCCTCGCCACCCTTGCAAGCAGCTCTGCGAAGCATAGTAAAATTGTTTAAAGTGTCAGCTAAACCCTCATTTGCGAAAGTACCTGGATCTAAAACTAAATCTTGAACACCATAAGCTAGCAACGTCTTTGTCAACGACACCAGCGCATTCAAATCGTTAGGCGCAGAAACCACAAGTGGACAATTATACATTAAAGCAAGCTCAGCCATATCCTTCCAGTTGTCCTTCGTCGCCGCGTACAGTAAAGGCCTTGCATTCGGAGCAGCCATCAAACCTGCTTCAGCCACATTAGCGTTCAGAGTGCATAGAATGAGAGGCAAATCTGTCTTTTCAACTAATTTCTTAATTACAGCCTTGAACTTTTCAGGTTCACCAGAAGTGGATCGAACAGCAATCATATCCAGCTTAAGCGTGTAACCGATATACTCGTAGCTGAACTTTTCCGTCTTCTTTATCCGACTCAGCAAATCCTCATCAGGCATTTCATCTGTCACGTCAATAGCGATCGCCGTCGGATTAAAGTAGGTAAATTCATGACGATACATTACCAGTTTTCCGCCTAGTTTTATTGCTTTTTCACCTTTGCCGACAACTACTTCTTTGACTGGAGGCTTTAGCATTTCCTTCAGTTGATCAAAAGCCTTCGAGTGCTCCTTCTTCAGCAACGGAGGACATTGGTCGACACTTACTTCGCGGTTAACGATTTTTGTGGCAAAAGCCATGCAGTTTTCTTCGCCACATTCTTTGCAGTTTATTCTTGGAAGAAGCTTGTAAATATCTATGGGACTTAGTTCTTTTATTCCGGCTTTACCTTTCTTTTTTTCACCCATACACTTCACCGCTCCATCATGATTTCACAGAAATCCAATCTGCAAACTTTGATGCATCAGCTTTCTTGCCGCTTACCAGATGTTTGGTAACTTCCTTCAAAGTCTTCACTGCAGCAGGATGCATCATCATAAACAAGTCCACACCAGCAAGCAAAAGAGTCAACGCAGTTGTAACTTCCCACAATGGACCTCTTAATTCGCGAGGTTCCCATTCAGGCGCCATTTTCAACCAAGCTTCCCGGGCAGCCCAAGCATTAGTGGTGCCAGAAGACATAGGATGAGCAAGTTCTGCGTCACCCATTAAACCCGCAAGTCGAGCGCGTTCCATATTTGTGAACGCATAGTCCAACCCGTAACCTAGAGCGGCAGTCGTCAAGTCCATGATAATGTCTTCTTTTGACAGATGATCATACAGACGCCTGTTAAGTTCACGCGCTAAGTTCAAATCCATAGGAGTGAAAGACAAAGCCACATGACCGTTCTTCTTAACAAATTTTGCACAACGCTCGACATCCATGTCCTGAGTTAATGAACTTATCAGGAAACGTTCGCCAGCAAAAGTCTCAGTTATTTTGGCGAAAACATCAGCATCCTTAACTGGGTCCCCGCAACCACCAATCACCAATGGCACGTCAACAGCCTGCAGAATCTCCTCAACAGTTTTGACAGCATCATTGGGCGTAGCGTCCTTTAGCAACGGGTCAATACTGATAAGGTGTACTGTAACCATGTCAGCACCGAACTTTTCAACAGCAAGCTTGGCCCAAGCAGCGGGGTCACCGATAACGTCCTTCACATGCATCTTGACAGCCTTCGACAAAGGAAGTTCCATGTCAAAAACGTCAAGCGTAACAACTGGCGGATGCACAACAGGTTTCTCAAAAGTGTAGAAAGCAGGAGAAGTCTCGCCCCCAATGACTACTGAACGTCCCCGTGTTCCACCGTCACCCTTAGTAGCACCAAGCTTAACCTCAACGATTTTACCCGGATAAGTCTCGATTGGAGGCATGAACTGCGTCTTCAGCAACTCTGCAGGCTTGCCTCTTAAGCCAGGAGCAGCTCTTAGCGGGGGCGCAAGTTGTTTAGGCAAAGCGCCAGACTCCAGCCACACCTCTAAGTTGGCTACTTCCAATTCGAAGTCTTCCAATTCAATCTCCTGAAACTTCGCAAGAAGATCAAGCAGGTCAGGGCTGAAGTTTATTCCGCGGTCTTCATCCTTTTTCTTTTTTTCAGCCAACAAGCCCCACCCTTCAGTTTTTTTTATCGTCTTTCATCGAACGGATAATGACTTTCTTAGCATAGATTTTCGCGTCCTTCAGGATTATCTTAAAGCCACCGGCCATTATGGGCAAGGTTCCAGCCGAAACTACAGGCATTAATGCACCTTCTTCCGCTATCGCTTCTGTAGGTGCAGCCTCATCAACTGCAGCCTCTTCAGTCCACCGTGCCACAACTGGGTGGTTTTTCTCCTTCAGGAAAGCCTTCAAACCATCAATGTTCTGCACGTCTTCTTCGGTAGCTATCTTTTCAACAATGTCTGCAGGAATGAAGTCTTTGACGCGTTCCTTTACTTCTTTTGGCAACCAGACTACGCGGTTCCATCCATCATCAGCTGCAAGGAATTTCCTTGACCGCATGTATTCAATTGACATGCCATGGAAACCGTCTATTTGCCGCCCGCCAGCAGTTGAGTCAGCAAGAGTTGAGAATGGCAAACCGTTAACAGTAACTCCTTTGAAGCTTCTGTTAACTACACCGAAACCTTCTACTTCTGGAATGTAGAACGCAACGGCTTCAAAGCAACCACATGAAGTGTGCGGGTGGTCAAATGCCGTGTAAAGCCAAACTTGCTCGACATCACCAAGCGTGCGCTTCTTGACCGTCTCGTTTACGCCTGTAAACTCGCCTTTTTCCGCGTTTACCAATTCGCCTCTTTCTATGGCGAAAACTGGTCCCTTTGGATCGATTTGCGCTGAAGCACGGCCGTCAAACCAGCTAATGGCACCGCAGTTAGAGTACCTTTGCGGCGTGATAACGCAAACGTGGCTTGGAGCAAATGATTGGCACAAAACGCACCCATAGAATTTGTCAACTTCTTCGTCTTTTAACCCTCTAGCCTTCGCGTCTCGAGCTTCGTAAATTTGTAAAGCTTCAGAATAAAGTTCTTTTATTTTGGCGGGGTCAGTTATGAAGGTTATTTGTACTTTCTCGATTATGGGTAGTTCGCTTTTGAAAAGCTTGTGGAGTACTTTTCCGATGTAGGTGAAAGAGTCAAGTCCTTTCTGGAAGGCTTTCTTGCCTAACCTTATCCAAATATCGTACCGCTGGTTAAGGTGCATGAAACCTTCAATGAAATTTAGATAGCCATGTATTCGCCTTTCAATTACGCCCTCAAGTGCATCTTCAAGTGTGGAGCCGGCAGCTTCAACAAGAATGCCCAACGGGTACGCCTTGCCTTCTTCCATATTTTTAATGTCAGGGCCAATAATGGTTATTTTACCATCTTCAACTTCATTCATGGGTTTAACTCTAGCTAGTTCAAATTTTTCCTTAAGTGAGGGTCCACCGAGTTCTACTTGCATGTCATTTCTGCGGATTCGCTCGCCTTCGTAAATTACACCCACATCTACAGGTATATCTTCAAACATTGACATTTTTTTATTGTCCTCCTTCAAATTTTGAAGTCATGACTTTAAGGTTGTTAGCCCAGTCATCCAAAGATCCGTTTGGATAAGACCAGCTTGCATGGGGATGATAAAGGTTGTCTATAGTCATAGTTTTCAGGTCTGGAGCAAAATGCTTAAGCCCCGACAGGATAAGTGCTTCCATATAATAGGGCAAACCAACAAAAATCGCCAAGTCAGGACGACCCTTCCCATCCAGCCCCTCCCACTCTGAGTCAACAAGACGATTACCTATATCCATGGCAGACATGAAACCCGCAGGCTCAAAACCGCGCTTCAAAAACTCTCCCACCATATGCGCCGTAGCAACCACCGGAACCTTAGAAGCTCTGGCAAAATCAATAATATAATCAATCAGCTGCCGCCCCTCCATGCACCTTTCAGTAGCGTTACTACCAACCACAAGAATCGGGCGCGCCGCCCTCTTTATCATCGCCACAGCCACTTCAGGCTTTGTTATCGAATTAGCCTTCTTTGTTGCGGCTATTTCAGCACATTGCCAAGGTTCACACGACATTCCACATCACTCCTTCTTCTTCCTTATCATTCTCGGAAGCAACGTTGGGTCAGGAATCACAGTTTCCTTCCAGCCCTTCGCTTCTAACATGCTGGCGATTTCGTCTTTCATGGTCATGGGCACATCAGCCATCGTGCGAACGAACATGTGCAGGTCCGGAGGCATTGTTCCGTAATGACGCTTGTGCAAGTCAATATAATGCGACAGCTTGATTGAACGACCCTTCCACGTGTCATTAGGTCTAATGCACAGTTTGGCTATAGCAACCATGCATTCCTGGGGGGTCTCAACTGTTTGGAACAAGTGCTCGGGTGCTGGACCAACGTTGACTTTGTCGCCTGTGCGTGCATCATAAACTTCCCAGTCCTCAGGTTTGTCTTCTCTCCCCAAGAGCATTCTTCGATATTTGCTGCCGTGTGGACCGACGAGTACAGGAATACCCAAGCGCCAGAAGCCTGCTGCTATAGCTGCAGCTTTCTGTGAATAGGCGCCCCACGCTAGACCCACCGCGCCAAGCCGGTTGTGTATGTAATCAGCTATTTCCTCGTAGTTGCCTCGGAGGCTACGTTTGGCAAAAATATTAGCCACTTTAATTGCTGCACCTGCGATGTGAGAATTTGCGACACAGGACCCAACATTGAGTACACCACCAGCTTCAAAGCCGCCTGAGAATTCTTCGTAAAGAGTCTTGCCCTCAGAGTTCTTGTAGCTCCCTGCCGTCATGGCTGAGCATCCAGAAGTCACCACAATGTACCGTCTGCTTGCAAATTCTCTACATATGTCGTATACATCTTTGCCACCTTTGGGATAATTAGAGCAACCCACAACTGCAAGTATTCCCGGTATTTCACCGAGTACTATTGGGCTACCAACGTTTCTGATTTCTACGTCTTGGACAGCACCTCTTCCACAGCGACAGTAATTAGTTTCTTCCACCATTTGGCGTTCGCCGCATTTGATTATGAAGCTGTGGATGTTAAGTTTGACTGGGCATACCTCTTCGCAGCGTCCGCAACCAATGCAATACTCGTAAAGGTCTGTGAGCGGAGCAAGATCGCCTTCAGTAGCGGCCTTGAGGGCTTGCGGGATATTGAGGTCTTGAGGACATGACCTTTGGCACAAATTGCATTGTCTGCATGTTTTTGCGAGTTCCTTGATTTCGTCAAGTTCAGGAAGGTTCTTGAATTTTCGTCTAATAGGAGCGACTTGGCGAGCTACTTTAACAGCTACCTCGCCGACTTTTTCAGGGTCAAGAATCAGGACGCCAGGCATTTTACCGCTTACTAGATCGGCAACTATTTCATCTGCGGAGTCTTTTGTGCGATTCTTGAAGCCCATGCAATTCTTTTCTGACGCAGCAATGACTGGTACTCTGGCACGTTTAGACTCTTCGAAAACATCGGTCCTAACGCACTGCTCATCGAGAACTACTACGTCGGCGAAACCACCTCTTATGAAGCGGAGTTGCCATGAGATTGGGCCGATGATTCTTCCTCGATTGTAGTACCTTGTTATATCGTGAGCCGTGCAACAGAGACCTACGACCTCTATTTTATCATCAACTTTTGCTTCCTTGGCGTAATCAATTATCCCTACTGAAGGAATAACGTTGTGACCAATGCACATAATTACAGGCTTGGATGTGTCAACGGTTCCAATGCCTAACGCAACTAGTGGAGCTTCAGGTTCAGCTTTTGGAAAGCCCAAGGTTGATGTCTGAATGATGTCTCCTACTTCCATGCCAACATGATCAACCATTCCCACGTGAAAAGCTTTGGACTCGAAATCCAGATTGTTTCCTTCTTGACCCGTATGAGCTACGGCTATAGACTGAGTGATTTGTTCCTCAGCATATTCCAAAACTTCTACCAGATCGCCAAGGGTTTCGGGTTTAATGCCAGTCACCAAGCGAGTAACTGGAGCCTCGACTTTAATATTTAAACCGCCTACATCTAGCGGATACCTGCTCCCATATTTCTCAATTAAGTGATGAAGCATGTGACGAGAGTGCGCTGTGTGTGTGGCTGCCCCAATGCAGCAAGCTAAAAGTACAATACGTGAAGATTGGGCACCTATGTCAAGTCCGCAGGCTCCGCGTTTTCCTGCAGTCAAATCGCATTTACCAAAAGTGCAAAGACAACACAAATCGCAATCCGGCATGTAAAAGGGCTTATATTTGTTGAGGAGTTTCAGGTCCCAGTCTCTTAGGGTGGTCAAACCAGGCATGGGTGTAGGTCCCATGGGTTCCTTCCAAGAATCATCAACAATTTTTCCGATGGATAGTTCAAGATTTTTAACAAGACCTGTGCTGGTCTTCATTTCACCAATTTTAACGCGCACGTTTTTGCTGGTCAATTTGAAACCTCTGTAAAGGTTTAGCTAATAGCAATATTACAGTATTTTTAAACTTTTCCAGATTTCTTTAACAAAAGTCATGATACACATATAGATATGCAAGCTAGAAAAAAATGAAAAGTTTTGTTTTAGAGGTAACCTGCGGTTTTCAGTATTTTTTTCACTGAAATATAAGCCGCGTTGTCTGAAGGCAACTCCAACAGGGATTTTCCGTCAAGAACGTACTCGTCCAAGGTTGGGTCTGCCACTATTTTTCCCAAGTATTTGAAGTTCAGCATGGTTTCTGCTTGAGCGCCACGTTCCGCAGGAAACCTGTAGCCACCTATTAAATAGAAATTGTCAAACTGCATGTCAACTTCTTTGGTAATTCGATGTGCCCTCTTGACATGATCCATGGACTTCTTTGAGTGATCCAGAATATCAAAAATGTCATTCACTATTGAGGTTATGCGCCTGTTCAGGTGTTCAAGACCTGCTGGCGAATCAATAAGCACGTATTTGTAGTTCTTGGTTAACGAGGCCAAGGCGCCTTTCAACGCGGAGTTTGGCATGCAATAGCAACCTTCAACCCATTTTGTGCCAACAGATATGAAGTCAAAGTTGTCACTTTCAAACAAGCCTTTCTCCCAAATCTTACTTTCTATTCTCTCTGTGGGTGGAACACCCACGGTGGTTCCACCTTTTTCTATGAAAGTGCTTACAAGCAACTCAGCGATTGTTGATTTCCCAACTTCTTTCAGGTCTAACCCAACCATTTCGGCTAGGTTCTGATCAGGATCAGCGTCAACCAACAATATGGGAGCTTGATTCTCCTCAATGAAACATTTTGCTATTAAAGCCGTAAAGCTTGATTTTCCAGTTCCACCCCGTCCAATCGTTACAAGAGTCTTCATCAAAACATAACCTCATTAAACTCAGATACTTTTGTTTTGTAGAATGTCGCATATATTGTCTATGGCATCAACCGCGACAATCTCCTTGCTCTTAAGTGGTGTTTCCCCAAGCGTATCCGCTTCAATAACCTTCGCGTCAAACGGGACAAACGCGAGGATTGATAAACCATTTTTCTCGGCGAAACTTGTTACTGCTTCTCTCTGCTTCTCGTTCATAATTCGGTTCGCAACGAGGTAGAGCTGCTGCATTCCAGCTTTCGCGGCTAAATCATGTATGTGTTTGGCTATTTCAAGGGATTTCAGGTTTGAATCGGCAACAATCAGTAGAGCATCTACTTGCTTGGCAGTTCCTCTCCCTATATGCTCAACTCCTGCTTCAAAATCTAAAACAACAGCTTCGTTGCGTTCCACGATTAGATGACGGAGCAAAGCGCGTATGACAGCATTTGGCGCGCACATACATCCAGATTCCATGGCTTTAACGGTGCCCATAACAATCAGGTTTACGCCAAAAGGAGTAGCTGTAGAATATTCGCGAACTATGTCATCCACAGTAAAGGATAATCGATAAACTCCAGAATAGCCTGTGCCAGTTTTGGATTCAACAAGCTCTTTATTCTCGGATATAGGTATTATTTTGCGGGCTTCCTCCGCGGATAGGCCTAAAGTTAAAGCAAGATTAGGCGAAGAATCGGCGTCTATAGCTATAGTTTTTAATCCGCGCTCAGCAAAACCTCGTGCAAGACCGGCAGCAATCAGGGTTTTGCCGACACCCCCTTTACCAGAAACTGCAACTTTCATGGTTTTTCACTAATGGATAAACTACTTTCGGTTGATAGTTTATTTACGTTTCCTTGAAACAACAAGAAGTGATATGCAAAAGATTTTTTAATCCAAACATATCTCCCCTTTAGCCGAGATGAAATTTCGATGAAAATACTAAATGAGTTTGTACCAACACGGAAATTTCTTAAACTTGCCGAAGAACTCAAAGGACTAGTCGATGGATGGAACGTCACTGACAGCGCGGCTGGTTTTCCTGCACCAAGCGGGGTAGTTGTAAGCTGCATACTCAAACACAAATACCCAGACAAATATGTTGTACCCATATTCATTCTCCACTACAAAGGTTCGGTTGAAGTGGGCGGTTTAGCTTTGGCCTCGGACGTTATTGGACTCGATGGATTAATCATCACGATGGGCGACAAACCTCATTTTGGTGAACCCATTAAGGAGTTAAAGTCATCTGAAGGTGCCCGAGAATTCTTGCGAACTAACGTAAAACTCAAAAATCTAAAACTAGGGTGCTTGCTCTCATCAAGACGATCCGTGGAAGATAACATTGAACGTGTAAGAGGAGACTGGGACTTCATCTACTTCATGAGACTTGAAGACGAAACTCTTCCAAATCTTGAAGCAGTAGCGAAAGAATGCAAAAAACTAAACAAACCGATTTTTGCTTACTTCTTGGTAGCCACAGACAAAAACAAGGAAACAATGAAAATGATCGGGTGGCCTGCAACCACAACCATGGAAAAAGTTGAAGAAACCGCAGCAAAGCTGGATGGTCTTGTTGACGGCATAATCGCAACATGCGCCGGAGACGCTGAAGGCGACAAAGAGATGCTGCAGAAACTGCAGAAGTTCAGAAGCTAAAAGGTTTAATCACTACAGAAACAGAGCCGCTTTGGTCGTCTCTTCATCCAAAGTTTCAACCTTAAATCCTTTTTTCTTGCATAACTGAAGCATTTTGTAGTTGTTGGCGCTCACATAACCGTAGATTTTGTTCAATCGCATATCTTTCCCAATCTCAATAAGCACGTCCATAAGCTTGGATCCGAGTCCGAGCCCATGCAATTTATCACGAACTAAAACAGCAAACTCGCCGCTTTTTCCTCCAGTATCAGCAATTAATCTTACAGCACCAATTATTGGCTTGTTGCTTTCCTGAAGTTCTGCAACAACGGCGATTTCTCGGTCGTAATCCAAATTGCAATACCGCGTTAACATTTCATGCGACATTTCGTTTATTATCTCGAAAAACCTGAACCGCATACTTTCCGGGGAGAGAGACTTTAAAAATTCGTTGAAACGTTGCTCGTCTTCGGGCTTTACTGGATGAAGCACCACTTCAGTCCCATCTTTTAGGCTCCTAGCTGTAACGTATTTCTTCGGGTAACAAGCGATTAGGCGGGGGTCCTGGTGTTCAGCATCTTCACGCATCATCCTATCCCAGTCGATCACTATTCGGGCGTCAACCGCCAAAGCAGTATTCGCGTTAACAATCAAGGGGTTTATATCAATCTCCTTTATTTCTGGAAGATCTGTAACAAGCTGTGAAAACTTAACCAGAATTTTCTCAACTATCCCGACATTTAGAGGGGCCCCCATGGATAATGCGTGTTTGTAAATAGCTGTATCTTCTATTAGCCTTCTTGCCAGTGTCTGGTTCAGCGGGGGAAAACCTATAGTCACGTCATTGAACAACTCTGCAGCAGTTCCACCCATCCCAAAAAGGATTATTGGACCAAACTGAGCATCCTTTTTGGAGCCTACAATCAATTCATGTTCTTTTTCGCGTATCATGTTTTGAATAGTAACACCTTGAAACTCAACCGTATTGCCAAGGCTTTTGACTTTGTCTTTTATTTCCCTGAAGAAAACTTTGGTTTCTGATCGAGAACAAACGTTTAAGGCTACACCTTTGATCTTGGATTTGTGCGAAATCTGATTGGATAGAGCTTTCATAACTACTGGATAACCAAGTTTGGAGGACAGAAAGATGGCTTGTTCTGGGGTTCGCGCCACAAGTGTCTTCACAGTTGGAATCATGTAGGCTTCTAAAAAGTGCATAGACTCAGGCAAATTTAGGACTTTACGACCATCACGGAAAGCTTGTCTGAGAATTCCTTTCAAAAATGCTAAATTGGGTCGCTCCACAGGAAGTTCTTCAGGAGTTTGATACAAAAGCTCCAAGTTTTGGGTATAATTATACATGTACATGAAAGTTGAAACAGCCTCTTCTGGAGTTTTAAATGATGGAATACCATTCCCTTGAAGAATTCTACGAGCTTTTCGGCAACTTTCATCTTCACTCAGTAAGACTGTGAGAACAGGCTTCATGGTTTGCTTTGCCAAGTTGACAAGCATATTTGCGAGATCAATAGGCTCTGTGGCACCTTGAAGGGTATAAATCACCAAGAACCCGTTGCTATACTGGTCTTTCAGGCAAACCTCCAGCACATTTCTGAATCTTTTTGGGGTAGCCTCTTCGTAAATGTCAATTGGATTTGATAGGCTGCAGTAAGAGGGCAAAACATGCTTCAAGGCTTGAATGGTTTCATTACTCAACTTTGAGAGCTGCCCATCCCTTGCGATAAGATGGTCAGTAGCCATTATCGCTGGTCCTCCTGCGTTGGTAATTATAGTGAGATTTGGGGCAGTCGGGTTTGGCTGCATTGCCAAAGCTTCTGCACAGTTAAAAAGGTCACTTATAGCCTCAACACGAACTATACCAGCACGTCTAAAAGCTGCGGTATATACCGAGTCTTCTCCGCCTAAAGAACCGCTGTGAGAATAAGCGGCTTCACTGCTTTCCTTGAAACGACCAGCCTTTACCAGCACGATAGGCTTGGTTCGAGTGGAGCAACGTGCTGCACTTATAAATTTTCTACCTTTTCTTATGGATTCGACATAAAGCACGATGCTCTTGGTTTGAGAGTCAATTCCGAAATAATCAATTAAGTCCCCGAGATCTACATCAAGCATCGAACCAGTGGAAACAACAGCGCTGAAACCAACTTGTGCTTCCGAAGCCCAATCCAAAGCTGAAGCGCACAAAGCAGCGCTTTGGGAGATGAAGGCTATTTTTCCAGGGCTTACTTGCTTATTAGCGAAAGTAGCGTAAAGGTTGATTTTCGGCCTAATCACGCCTAGACTGTTGGGTCCGATTATTCGCAAACCGTAGTTCTTTTGATGTTTCAGTAGCTGCTTCTCTAGACTCACGTCAGCATCAACTATTTCTCTTAGACCAGCTGAGATTATTATGACTCCAGCGACGCCAGCTTGACCGCATTCTTCAACTACTTGCGGAACTGTATGCGCTGGAGTAGCTATAACTGCCATGTCGATTTTGTTGGGAATTTTGCTGACACTTGGATAAGCAGGTATCCCCTGAACTGTCTGCCTAAATGGGTTCACGGGAAAAACCGAGCCCTTGTAGCCTGACCCTGCTAAGTTGCCGAAGATTTTGGCGCCTATAGAACCTTCTCTGTCGCTTGCACCTACAACTGCTACTCTCTCAGGGTTGAAAATGCGTTTGAGGTTCTCGATTCCCAAGGCTGGCTATTCCCTCGTTTAAGAGAATTAACTTTTCTGAATAGATTTATAGAACACATATGATTTTTAAAACTTCTTGGAGTATCTATTCGAATTGCTCTAAGCGGAGAAATAGCATTTACATGTGAAACGTGTTTTCTTAAAGCAATAGATAAGCTTAAGTTTTATTGCAGAGTTAGCCATTCAAACCCAAGAAAGGGAGATTTGTAAGATGAACTCTGTTGAAATAATTGCTGTTGAGAACTTGCCTTTGATAACGGAAGGCGACGATTTAGCTGAGCTCATTTGCAATGCCGCTGAAAAACAGAGCACGCCGATCCGGGAAAAAGATGTCATTGTTATCACTCATGTTGCTGTATCCAAATCGGAAGGAAACGTAGTTGACCTTGACAAAGTTGTGCCCTCAGAAAAAGCGAAGGAAATCGCGCGAATAACCAAGAAAGACCCTAGTCTAGTTGAGGTGATTCTCAGGGAGACAAATGAAATAGTGCGCATGCGTATTAATAGTCTAATTACGGAGACTAGAGGCGGAATAGTTTGTGCTAACGCTGGAGTGGATAGGTCAAATATTGGGGGCGAAAGAAATATAATATTGCTACCTGAAGATGCTAATGCATCAGCACGGAAAATTAGGCAAAAAATAAGGAAAAAAACGGGTTGCGATGTTGCTGTCATTATTTCAGATACTCACGGCCGTCCTTTTAGGAAGGGCGAGATTAACGTGGCGATAGGCGTCGCAGGAATGAAACCGATAAGGGACAGGCGTGGAGAAAAAGACCTGTTTGGATATGTTCTGAGAATCAAGCAAACGGCTGTTGCTGATGAATTAGCGTCAGCTGCTGAGCTTGTGATAGGTCAAGCTGACGAGGGAATACCTGTTGCCATAATAAGAGGCTACAAGTATCAGATAACGGAAAACGCATCAGCAACTGAGCTTACCAGACCGAAAAAGAGCGATTTGTTCAGGTAGTTTATTTGATGGGAGATAATAAATGAGAATAAAAATGATTAAAGATATTAGTCAGCGACTAGTGAAGGCAGGAAGAGAACTCCATAAGAATGGGCTATTTAGAGGAACAAGCGGAAAAATAAGCGCAAGAATACCTGGAACGGGCACATTTCTGATAAAACCTTCGGGAGCTCATATGAAATTCTTAAAGACGGAAGAACTTGTTCTGGTAGACTTGAAAGGAAATAAGATTAAAGGAGAATTGAATTGTTCACTAGAGAACCCCTATGCATGCGGCGGTTTACAGAGCGCGTAGTGATGTATAAGCAGTTGCGCACACACATGCTCCTTCGACCACGGCGTTTTGAATTGCCAAAACGGAAATTCTTCCATTGCAGGTGGAGATGTTTTCCCTTTTCCCAAATGGAGTTCCTGTCATCACTTTTAAGCCGCCTGGTTCTAAAGCGCTAGCAGAGGCTGTTCAAAAGAAGATTATTGATTATAATGCTATTATTCTTGAGAACCATGGCGTTCTAACCGTTGGCTCAACAATAGAAGAAGCAGGTAGCTTAAACGAACTGGTTGAAGAAGCCGCCAAGATTCAGCTTTTAGCTTTATCGCTTGCTGACTAAGATATTTTGGATTTGGCAAAGCTAAAGGAAAAGTTCAAAACAGAGAATCGCATAGAATAACAAAAAAGCGAAAAGGAAGATGAACACTGATCGACGCTAAAACGCCTAAAGAATTTTTTGAAAAAATATTGCCTAGCAGGTTCAAACCAGAAAAAGCCGCGAGAATAGATGTTACAGTTCAGATAAGCATCACCGGACCTAACGGTGGCGACTGGATAGTTATAATAAGAAATCAAAAACTGGAAGTCAAGGAGGGAAAGCATCCTTCGCCTACGCTGGAACTCAAGACTACGGAAGCGGACTACATGGATTTGATAAATGGTAAAATGAGCGGTGAGAAAGCCTTTATTACAGGAAAGCTCAAGTTTAAAGGTAGTATTGGCACGGCGCTTCGATTGAGGGAAACAGGCTTCCTTTAGAATCCACTGCATGAACGAAAGAAGTCAAGAGCGTTTTGTAGTCTGTAGAACTTTATGCAACTCAGTCTTGCCTGTCTTTTTTCAGTTTGCTTCGACATATATTTATTTCGTCCTTGACAATCACAGATGAGTAGGTAGAGAAAGATGGTTATGTCAAAAGAAGTTGTAAGGGACTATGAGTTCCGTGGAGATATGTCGGTGGATGATCTTGTAAACCAGATGGAGCGAGCTTGGGGTTTCACCGCTGGAAAGATCTCCTTGGGTGTAAGTATCTTAGAACGCATGTTCAAAACGCAGGATTGCGTTAATTTTCTCTCCTTTACAGGAAACCTCGTGGCTACGGGGACACGCGGCGTTTTCAAAGAATTGGTTAAGAGGAAGCTCGTTGACGTTATTATCACTGCTTGTGGAACGCTGGATCATGATATGGCTAGGTGCTGGAGAAACTATTACAGAGGGTCTTTCATAATGAACGACGCCAGACTTCACGCGAAAGGAATAAACCGCCTGGGCAACGTGCTAGTTCCAAACGACAGTTACGGCACAATAATAGAAGAGAAAATGCAAGAGTTGCTTGAGGTCCTTTTTAAAGAGGGAATAAAAGAAATTTCAGGCAGTCAGCTTTGCCGGGAAATAGGCTCGCGCTGCTGCAATGAAAGTTCAATCATGTACTGGGCAGCCAAAAACAACATTCCAGTCTTCGTTCCCGGTATTACTGACGGTGCAGTTGGTTACCAAACGTGGCTTTTCAGCCAGGACCATGATTTTAGATTAAATTTGTTGAAAGATGAAGGTGAACTTAGTGACCTAATTTTCTCCGCTAAAAAAACTGGTGCGTTAATTGTTGGCGGAGGAATATCGAAGCATCATACGATATGGTGGAATCAGTTCAAAGACGGCTTGGACTATGTTGTTTATGTGAGCACAGCTGATGAGTGGGATGGTAGCCTTTCCGGCGCGAGACCTCGAGAAGCGGTTTCTTGGGGGAAAATCAGCGAGAAAGCTAAGCGAGTGATGCTTGAAGGGGATGCTTCACTAATATTGCCAGTTATTATGAGTTCGCTTGCGGCTAGGTTAACAAAAGCTTAGGATATGCCTTCAAAGAGCCAAGACATGTCTGGACCTTTGCGTTTGTTTTTCACTCTTTCGTTAAGTGCGTGTGTTATAAGAGGCAGGGCAATAGTGGCATCGCAGTAACATACTACTCGCGTGCCGCTTTCACTGTTGATTTTACCCCAACTTACAGCCTCTTCTAGGGTACAGCCTGACAAGCCACCCCATTGCGGGGCGTCTGTGGTTATTTGTATAGCGTATTTGTGCGGGTAATAATACTCGTGGAGCCCTTTTCGGAGGTGACCATCTCGGCCAGCTACACCCTGATCGTTGGTTTGGGGTGAAACGGAGATAGCGATTAGCTGTGTCAGATCTTTTGGGACCCCGCCGCCAATATAGACTACAGCAACGTCTTTGGTTTTGGTGCCGATTCTCACAAATTGGTCGAATTCTTTCACTGAATCCAAAATTATCCGGTGACCTTTATTCTTGGCCATTAGGAACGTTTCGCCGTAGGCGCTGTCGCTCATTGCCGGACTGAATATCGGAACTCCGTTTTGCGCAGCTACAGCAGTTATGCTGGGTATGCCTTTCGCACCCAGGTATTTCCCGAGTAGATGCAGGAATTCGACACTTGAGTAAGCGAAATCGGTTTTTAGAGTCATGATGAAATCTGTAACTAATTCTTCCATTTCTCGGTAGTCAGTTTCTTTGCCGAAAACGTCATAATACCTGTTCACGTCTGCGTCTAATAGTTCCTTGTCGTTGGCCATGTGGCTACCCAACCAGTAGCCAAAACCCATAGCATCCACGATGTCTTCTGAAACGTTAGCTCCTGTGGAGACAAGTGCGTCAATGAAACGGTTCTCCATAAGCCAGTTTATAATAGTCCATTGACCAGCTGTGCTCATTGAGCCTGCTAATCCCATAACAATAGTTAAATCTGGGTCTTTTAGCATCTTCTCCCAGACGTCAACTGCTTCGCCGAGTTTTCTTCCTTGATAGGCAGTTCGGCTCATTTCCGCTAGAAGTTGTGATATACTTTTTTCTTTAACCTTTAACGGTTCAAGTTTTTTGTTGAAGTAGGTATCGCTCAAGAGTTTGCACCTCTTTGTAGATTAGATGACTCGTATTTGAAATTTTCTTTTTGAAAGCGTCAGACAACATTGGTGTCGAGTTTTTTCTATACTTGATTGAGAACTCGATATTTTTTGTGGATTGGATTAGGTCTTATTCGCTCAATTGTATCTCTACCAAACCAACAGAAATTAGTTTTTCTCGAGCTAAAAATAACTTCAGCTGAACAAAAAGAAAGAAAGGGGAAGTTCTCTACTACTTTTCCATTACTTTCTTAGTCGCTATTTCTATGTCTTCAGCTTTGATTGTTTTGCGTCCAGCATGCATGGCGAAATCTAATGCTTCTTTCGCGATTTTAATACCGATTCCTTCCAACGCTTTTGCTAGTTCTTTAGCTGCTGCTTCACTCACCCTGTCCGCTCCTGCTTTTTTGCACAACCTGTGCATGGGAGCGACGGCTAATTCTAAATCGACCATAAAGACTTCTCCGCAGCTTCTTTTTCTTTTTAAAGCTGTATTTAGCTTTATCGGTCCAAAATATGGCAATTTGTTTAAACATAGTGAAAATGAAGACCATAAATCCGTAAAAATTTTTAGCGCATTAAACTTTAGCAGAGATGAAAACTCAACCTACACAGATGACAGCGCCTTTGTTAGTTCTTCTGCTTCCCAAAAGTTGTATGTATTTGTTGCAGAATAGAAGTTATAGAAGTAAGTCAGTGTTCTGGAGTGAATATCCGGGTTTTCGAGGCGTAAACTTAAATTAAGTCTGTTCTTCTATTGGAAGTTGCTTTTCGCCTTCACGTGGTGGAGGAAAAGAGCTAGAATCTGATTGGAGGAATCTGGACAGTTGGGAAAAGTTAAGACGGAACACATTAAACGGTTAGCCAAAGAACTTCTGGAACGTTATCCAGAGAAGTTCTCCAGTGATTTTAACGCTAATAAGCATACAGTTGACGCGCTCACTCAAGGTTCCACCACGAAAGTGAGAAACCAAGTTGCTGGCTACATAACACGGACGATTTCTTTAACTAGAGCCGATTCTCCAAGCGAAATCGAAGAAGACCTCTAGAATAAGTTGTAGCGGAAAATGACGCTTTATGATGGATGAATACCGAAAAGGTTGGGCTCTGAGGTATTTACGCGAGGCAAAGGCGGAGCTGGAGGCAGCGCGGAAAATGCCATATATGGCGCCTAGTCTAGTTGTGGAGTCAATTAGAAAAGCTCGAAATGCAATTTACTACAGTCTGGGAGAGCCTGCTTTTATAGAGGTTTTAATTCGCGAAGAAGCAAGAAAAGGCAAAACTACAAAGGATTCGGTTTTGCGTTTTCTAATCGAAATTGAGGAAATGGTACGACAGCTAGGACATTTGGAGGAGGTAAACGGGGAAGCAATGATGAAACAGGCTGACACACTCGTTCATATAGCCACGGATATAGTAGAGACGCTGACCGAAGAAAGATTTGAAAATTAGAGCACCTATTTTTTTAACTTTTTCAATTAGATTTTGATTCTTAAAAATCTGAGAAATCATTAATAAGTCCTAAATTATTACCGTTTTCATAATAGGCTCGATGAAGATGACAATATCTGTGAAGTTAGTCGGCGCTTTTCGTCATTTTTCAGGCACAGAAGAACTTGAGTTGGACTCTAAAGTTCCCACCTCTGTAGACGCGTTGATAAATGAATTAGTCAAAAAGGTGCCTGAGATAGAACAGAGTCTTATTGACCGTCAGCTTGAGAACCCGAGACCGAACGCGTTGATACTTGTGAATGGTATAGAAATTGGCGTTTTAGATGGTATGGAAACGAAGATTAAAGACGGAGATGAAATAGTTCTTGTTCCGGTTGTGCATGGTGGCTAATAATTTCTTTGTAAAAAGTCTGTTTGTTAAGTTATTTGCTGCCAACGCACTCGCTTGATACTTTTTGCTTCAATTGTATCTTTTGATCGAGTTTGCTAATAGAGAGTATTGTATAGTAAAACTTAATACTTAATATTCCCATTAGACGTGAGGTGACCACACTGGGAAAAGCGGTATTCGCAACCCCATTATACATATCCGTAGCTTGGACACTCATGATAACTTATCAACTTTTCACAGAAACAGCCGTCACCACTATCGTAACACAAATAGACACTTTTGTCCCATCAATAGGCTTCTGGCTAGCTACCCGAGTAGACATGGTAGTTTTTGTCTATGCATTCGCTTGGACCTTCGTTCTGTCATCAGTAATCCCCGCGCTTCTTCTAGGAAAAGAACGGGGAGTGCTCGTCCAATTCTTTGTATGCTTAACCTTAACTTTCTTGGCATTTATACTGGTTGATTTAATGGAAATTTATGCAGGAACTTCACTGTCTCAGCTTCTCAGTTTTGCCTTCGTATTCACCAATCCTATTCTAGCAACGTTCTATCTTGCCCTGCCTTACATCGTAATGATAGGGTTGGATGTTAAATCAAGAAGACGAAATGGAGCTAAGAAAACTTCAGAGAACCTCATGGAAACTTATGTGAACCCTGAACAATGGATGGAGCAAAAGTATCAAGAGTCACAATGAATATATCAATCAGTATGTCAGCCAAAATAGTAACTTTAACAACTGATTTCGGGTTGAAAGACACTTACGCAGCAGAAATGAAAGCAACAATTTTAGGCATATGCTCAAACGCAGTCTTAGTTGACATATCACATGAAATAGCCAAGTTCAATGTAAGAATGGGTGCTTATATGCTGGCTTCTGCAGCACCATACTTCCCAAAGGGTACGATCCATGTGGCGGTTGTGGACCCGGGCGTTGGTACTCAAAGGCGGCCAATACTGATACAAACTGAACAGGGGTTTTTTGTTGGACCAGACAACGGACTCCTAATTTTGGCTGCGGAAAAACAAGGCATACTATGTGTCCGTGAACTGGCAAATCCAAGGTTCATGTTGCCAAGAGTCTCTAACACGTTTCACGGCAGAGACATTTTTGCACCTGCAGCGGCTCACTTGTTGAACCAGGTGAAACCAACCGAGTTCGGATCAGAAATTTGTCAGGCTACAAAGCCTGAATTCGCAAAAGTCATTCGAAGGAATGATACGTTATTCGGTGAGGTCCTGCATGTGGATGGCTTTGGAAATATAATTACGAACATAAGCGAGAACGATATGGAACAATGTCCTGTGGAGGGCGCGCTTATTGTGGAATTCCCAGGTCACAAATTGAAACTGAAGTTACGCAAAGCCTATGGAGATACTAGATCCCACGAGCTCTTGGCTTTAATCGGAAGCCACGGTTTTCTAGAAATAGCCGCAAACCAAAGCAGTGCAGCTGAGAAATTAAAAGTAAGAATTGGAGAAAGAGTCCGCATATCAATAACATAAAACGTTAGCAGCCAATATTGAAAGCAATTTTTTTTCTTCCAAGACATAGTATTAAGTGATTATTGGAAAACATCGACTCGATTTATTACGGAAACACAAATTCCTAAAAAGTGGGCGCTAGGAATCTCATATATCATTTCACGCAGAAAGCTTTAAATACGCTTTCACGTTGACGTTGTTGTTTTTCGGGAGGGGAATGTCTTTGCAGAGATTGGGTAAAGTGCTTCATATAACTCCTTCTCACAACATTATTGTTAAGGCAGACAAAACCCCGAAAATCGGTTCATTGGTAGTTAGCGAGGAACTAAAAACTATTGGAAGGGTCTTTGACGTGATAGGACCTGTATCTTCACCTTACGCAGTTGTAAAACCAACGATTAAGGAGCTTGACAAGCTTGCTGCTAAGCAGGTATATCTTCTCTCGAAAAAGAAAAGGAGCATAAAAGCATGAGTAGTGATAATAAGATGCAGGAACCTGCAAACTCTTCAGCGTCGAAGCAACATGCTGAGCCGATCAAAGTCCAATCATGTCCTGAATGTGGTAGCACCAGACTTATGCGCGATTACGAGTGTGCCGAAATAGTTTGCATGGACTGCGGTTTCGTAGTAGCAGCCAAAATAGCTGATAGAGGACCCGAATGGAGAGCTTTCGACGATGAACAGCGGTCAAAGCGAACGAGGGTTGGTGCACCTTTAACATATACAATTCACGATAAAGGTTTATCAACAACGATAGATTGGCACGACCGTGATGTATACGGCAAGAGCCTCTCACCTGGGCAGAAAGCGCAGGTTTACCGCCTCAGAAAATGGCAGCGGCGCATAAGAGTTTCAGACGCCACAGAACGCAATTTGGCTTTTGCCCTATCTGAAATTACAAAAATCTCTAACAACCTAAACTTGCCCAAAAACATACTTGAAACCGCATCAGTTATTTACAGAAAAGCAGTAAAAGAGCGGTTAATACGAGGTAGATCAATTCAAGGCGTAACTTCGGCAGCGATTTACTTGGCTTGCAGGCAGTGTGGACTTCCGCGGACGTTGGATGAGATATCTCAGTCGTCAACTGTGAACAAGAAAGAAATCGGCCGTAGCTACCGTTTTCTGATTAAAGAGCTTGACTATTCTATTCCGCCGCTTAGACCTAGCCAATATATAACCAAGTTTTCCAATCAACTAACAATGCAAGGGAAAGTTGAAGAAATCGCTCATAAAATTTTGGCAGCAGCAAAAGAGCTTAAATTGACCTCAGGTCGTGGTCCTACTGGGATTGCCGCAGCTGCAAGCTATGTTGCTTCTGTTTTAACAGGTGAAAGAAAAACACAAAGAGAAATAGCAGAGATTGCACAGGTGACTGAAGTTACTATTCGAAATCGCTACAAGGAACTCGTTGAAAGACTTATGTTTCAAATAAGTATTTGATGACACGATACTCTTTTTTCATTTTTCTTTAATATTTAGTTGGCGTAAATTTCGTCTGATAGTTTAAAGTGATACAGATTGACTGAAATAAATGACTATATCGGACATTGAATGACTTTTGGAATCATTTGTTTCTTTGTTTTCTCGCCAAATTGCGTAAAGGAAAATACTTTAAGTGATAAAATGCTGAACTACGGCATCCATAAAGCACAGAGCACTTGGCGACATACCTGATTTTGCAGGTTAGAATTCTACGTTTCTAAAATACTAGTTTTAGTTTGGGGTTAAATTGGATACAAAACCAAAACCCATGGAATTAAACTTTCAATTCCTTAATTCAAAATTCTTTGAGTCAAATGAGGGGGTCACGAATACTTTGAGGAATCGACGGGAAAAACTAATCATATTGGATCCGGAGCGGGTAAAATTGCTATGTAAATCCTGAAAGAGAAACCATATGATTGTGAGATTATAACTTTTGTGATGAAGATGTAAAAGCGGTTGTAGATGTCTTAAATAGAATAAAAATAGCCGTGCAAGTTACATCTCTAATAAAGAACGGATTCACAAACACAGCGTTTAACATGGAAATTTTAATGAAGACTCTGAAATGAGAGAGTTTACTTCACTAGCTCTCTTTTCTTCCATCTGAGATTCTTGCTTTTGCACTTTCTACACTTTAATGCAGTCGCTGCGTTTCTAACGCCGCAGTCCCTGCAAATCTTCATGTACAGCCTATGCTTTTGTGCAATGGATTTCTTAATTGGATCTAATACTGGCATTTGGCGACCTCTATTTTGGTGTTAGACTCAGATGGTTCTCTATCAAATATACCTTTTGTCTAAAGATCGTTAATAAATTGGTTTTGTAGCCTGTTGATTACGACCTTGCCACTCATTTTAATTTTCGATAGACGGTTGATTTCATTAGAAGATTAAAAGAACTATTATTTTTACGGGATTGTAACGCTAAATGTGCTAACTATCCACAGAAGAAGCAATCGTTAAAAACTCTTATGCATACAGAAATCTTTAGATAGCTAAACTCTCTCTGATAACAATAATGCCAACATCAAAATTTCCTTCCAGAAAATTTGTTTCCGTTGACCCTAGTAAATGCACCGGTTGCGGGATTTGCGAGTATGCTTGCACTCTAGAAAAAGAAGAAGACACACTGAACCCTATTCGCTCACGAATTCGTGTAGTTCGCATGACTCCACTGTTCAATTTTGCTCTTGCTTGTAGGTTCTGCGAAGATGCTAAATGTGTGACTGCGTGTCCAGAAGATGCACTATCCCAATGTGAACAGACTGGAATCATAATGGTTAAAGAAAAGAAATGCAAAGGCTGTGATTGGTGTATACAAGCCTGCCCGCATGGTGGGATCACAATTCACTCTGACACGGGTAAAGCTATTGCGTGCGATCTCTGCGACGGTGAACCTAAATGCGTCGAATCATGCCCAGAAGAAGCCTTGGATCTTGTATGCACAGACGAAGATTCAGATAAAAGATTTAATGACGCCCTTGAAAAACTTCCAGCGGAAACTGAGCGTTTAACCACCACTGTTAAGAATAAAGATTGGAAACCTTTGCTTGCAGAAGCAGAAGAGAGATCAATGAGGGTCAACGAAAAGCTCGAAGAGCTGAGCAAGAAAGCAAACGCCAAGAAGAAAAAATGAAGTAGGCAATGAGACAATAGGCAATTTCCATTTTTTTAACTTTCAACTTTTCACGAAGTTAACTATACTTTTCTTCGTAGCCTCTCAATAGCTGGTCAATATCTCTGCCGTTTTGTACGCCAACGTATCCGCCTTCCATAACAAAGAAGGTGTCTTTCTCTAAAGTGCCAATTCTTTTGCCTATTTCTCGGTAGCTGTTTTCTGTTAAGCCAAGAGACGCTAAGTCCTTGGCGTGACCATCAAGCCCAACTGATACAGCTACAACCTCGAATTCTTCCAAGTTAATCATGTCAAGAGCTTTGTTAAGAGTTTCGAGATATCTCTGTTCGCCGCAATCAGCTGGCAGTGGGAAGTTTAGAGAGTTTCCTTCGGAGTGTTCACCTGTACCGGGGTAATGGGGTGAACGATGCAGAGAAACATAAAGTACTTTCTTGTCGCCTTGGAAAATCTCTTGTGTGCCATTCCCGTGATGACCGTCAATGTCTAAAATCACAGTTGGTTTGCCAAGGACTTTTACGGCTATTGCTATGTTATTCAAGTAGCAGAACCCTCGTGTGTAAACACCTAAAGCTGCGCCGTTTCGTCCAGCATGGTGTCCAGGAGGTCTCATAAGCGAAAAACCATTAATCTTTGCCGCTAATATTGCACCCCCAGCTGAAAGGCGCGCATGTTCGTAAATGTTGTCATATGCTGGGGTGTCGGAGTCTTCAACTAGACTCTTTTTTAGGTTCCAGATGTAATCGGCGTCATGAACCCTCAGCAAGTCGTCTTCAGATGCAGCTTCAGGTTCTAGAAATTCATATTTTTTTTCCTTTAAAATTTCGTAGGCCATCTTAACTCTTTGGGGTCCTTCAATGTGCCAACCGCCGTAGTTTAGGCTCTTTTCTGAAAAGATTATTTTTGTTTTCATTGCAGCTGCATCCATACATAGATAAACAACGTTTTTCACATTAAAATACCACTTCCTCTTAAAGATTTAGCGCATTCCAGAAGGTTGTGCAAAACGAAGATGATTTCGGAAAATCCTTTCGCCAAGTTCCGTGAGGAATGTGAAGCTGAGCTAGCGCACGCTTTGAAGGAGGCAGTGCTAGGGCGTGAAGTGGAGACGTTTTCTTTGGGCAAGCCGCCAAACGTTGATTTTGGGCAGCTTGCTTCGTCTCTTTGCTTTGAGCTTGCAAAGAAGCTTAAACAGAAACCAATTGCTTTGGCTGAGCGTTTAGTTAGTGGAATGTCTAAATCTGGTTTTTCCCTAATTGAGAAGGTTGTTGCTGCTGGTGGAGGTTATGTCAACTTTTATGTGGATTTTACAAAGTTTTCTGAGTTGGCGCTTTCAGCTGTTAGACAATTGAATTTTGACTATGGCTTTATTAAAACTAATAAACCGGCTAAGATAATTGTTGAGCACACAAGCGTTAACCCTCTTCACCCCATACATATAGGGCAGGCAAGAAACCCGATGTTGGGCGAGGCCTTAGCCCGCATACTGGAGTATAGAGGAAATGCGGTTTCTCGTCACTATTATATTGACGATGTAGGAAGGCAATCTTCTGTTGTTGCCTATGGATATTCAAAACTCGGAAGGCCACAGCCTGATGAAAAGGCTGATCGTTTTGTGGGTAAAATATACACTGTTACGTGTTGCTTGGTTGAACTCAACCGTTTGAAAAAAGAGCTTGCGTTAGCAAAAACAGCTTCACTTTCTGATGAAGTTACAAAAATTAACAACCAGCTTACAGAGTGGATATCGATTGCTGCAGAGCTTGAAGAGAAATTTCCCTCGCTTTTTGATAAGCTTTTAGCAAAAATAAGTGAAGACGAGAATCCTGAGGAAGAGATAAACAGACTTAACCGCGCCTACGAAAATGGAGAACCGGAGGCTATGAGTCTGATAAGAGAGGTAAGTGAGTTATGTATTCAGGGTTTCAAGGAAACCCAGCAACGGTTGGATGTTCGCTATGATTCATGGGATTGGGAAAGCGATTTTGTGTGGAGTACTCAGGTATTCAAGGTTCTTCAAAAATTGAAAAAATCTCCTTTCGTTTACAATAAAGGCGGAGTCTTGGAGTTTGACGCTGAAAAAGTGGCTTGCACTTTGAATCTTAAAACCAAACTCGGTTTAAGAGATAATTATGAAGTGCCACCATTGACTCTAGTGCGAGCTGATGGCACAACACTTTACACCACCCGTGACGTTGCCTATACTTTGTGGAAATTTAATAGAGCAGAAAGAGTAATAAACGTCATTGGTATGGAGCAGTCTCTAGCTCAGTTGCAGCTGAAAATCGCTTTATACGCTTTAGGGCACAATTTATACGCTGATAATTTTATTCATTTTGCTTACAACCTTATCACTTTGCCTGGCTATAAAATGTCCAGTCGGCGAGGTAGATACATCACTTTAGATGAAGTTCTTGACGAAGCGATTGAACGAGCCTACGAAGAGGTTTCGAAGCGTTCTCCACAATTGTCGCAGGAAGAAAAGCGTGAGATTGCTAACTTCGTGGGGATTGGCGCGGTTCGTTATGCACTTGTTGATGTTGATCCTTCTAAACCTGTGATATTCACTTGGGATAGGGTCCTTAACTTCGAAACCAATAGCGCACCTTACGTGCAGTATACGCATGCAAGGGCGTGCAGCATTCTGCGCAAAGCCGCTAGGAGACCAGAAAATTCGGACTTCGGGCTCTTGAAGGAGAGGCTGGAACGCGAGTTAGTTTTAACTGTGGCCAGTTTTCCAGACACGTTCATCGAAGCCACAGAATATCTCAAACCCAACTTAATTGCGGATTTTGTTAACGGAATGGCTGATAAGTTTAACACTTTCTATAATGCGCTGCCGGTCATTAAAGCGAAACCACGAGAACTTAGCGATGCGAGGCTAGCTTTAACCGATGCAGTGCGGATAGTTCTTCACAATGCTTTAAGCCTAATCGGGGTAGTTGCACCCGAAAAAATGTAGCCTAAACACTATAGACAAGGCAGAGCATAAACTGAAAGACTAATTTATAATATTTATTCAATACTTTGTAATACTATCTAAGCATAATTCCAATCTATATGTTTCGTGAGACTAAATGGAGACTTAGCTTATAACGGCAACTAAACTATTAAAGACTGCTCATTACAAGAACTAAATTACTAAACCCGCTATTGGAAGAGAAACTGAAAATGATTGGACGAAGAAGACTTGTTTTACTGGCTGTCTGTATAATTGCGCTTTGCAGTTTATTGGTTGTACCGCTACTTTTGCAGCCTAAACTGGATGTCCCATCCGCGATAGAAAAAGCGATTGACTTCTTTGAAGGGCTAAATGAGCCGGACGCTTTGCTCTTTCTCGATGTTATGCACAGACGCTTTGGAATTACATCGTTTGCAGATGCTTTACAACTTTACGATCAAATATTAGCTGAGAAACCAGATCAGGCATCTATAATGCGGGTGTTCCGCCGAATCGCTGATCATGATAATGTGTTTCAGAATGGTGACTTAAATTCAGTTACTTATGAAACCGACCTTCTAACTGTGCCAGCTCTCTATTGTGATAGACTAGGGTTGCCAACTTATTATAGAGAGGACTTCATAAGAGCGGCAAATCTCGGAGGTTACATGCTGACGCATGCATTGTTGGCTTATATCTGGATTCAGGAAAATGGTTGTGAACTGTCAATATCAGAAGAGTTTATCGAATACTTGTATCATGCCAACGCGGCATTGATCAACAAAGATTCTGTAGTAGATGATCTGGAGCTTGAAGCTGCCGCTTTTCTCTACCTTGCAGGGCAGGGCTCATTGGTAGATGATATTTTTATTGAACGAGTTCTAGCCGTTCAGAGGGATGATGGTGGCTGGTTATTTTCTAGCGATGAACCGGGAGAATCACACTGGCACGCAACGGTCTTGGGACTTTTGCTTCTACTACATATAGAATACCCTGCTAATTCATATCCACATATGCTTGCGTCTGACTCGTAGGAATAAGAGGATTTGAGCAATTTCTATATACGATTTCGAATGATGGATGTGACCTTCTTAATTATTTGTACATTATTTTAATGGTTTGTTTTCAAACTTGTTAGAGGTAAAAGTAAAATTAAATGATGATACGCATGTTATCTTCTTTGCTCAAAGGTATTGGGTCTGAATTTGTTGTGTCCTGCCAAGATCCCCCTCATGTGGTTTGAAACGCATTATGAAATGTTGCTTTTTGAATTAAAAGAAAACAGAGATAGTTAGTTCTGACGACGAGCCTTAAAGTGCAGAGTATATAATTCAATTGAAGATTGGTGTATTAGTTCAAAGTCATCTGATTCTAGTCCTTCTTCTGCTTTTCTGAATTGAGTTACAATAGAAAAATAAAAAAAGTGAGGTGGTAGTTGATTCTTATTGATTATTTATCGTTTTCTGAGCATCAGTATGATTACTAGTCCGATGACTATGATTGCGACTATCATTCCAATGCCGAAGCCCATGATGTACGTGTCTGTCATTGGCACGGGAGTCGGAGTAGGTCCTGGCGTCACTTCAGGCGCGGGATCCACTACGAAGGCGGTCTCAGCGTGTGAACCAAAGTATGCCTTTGAGCCATCGAAATCAGCGTACAAATAATACGTGCCTGGAATGTCAGGAGTCCAAGCGAAAGCAAAAGCACCGTTCTCTGCACTAGTCGTTGCAGTTCCAATCGGTCTAGCGTTCATATTCGCGTCGACTACGTAGAGATTTACTTCAACACCGACCCATTTGGTGTGAGGTTCATACTGGAATTGTTTGTAGACGTACTTCATCCAATCGCTCATGTTGTCGTCAGAGACAGCGGAGACTCCATTTGGAAATCGAAGAGACAAACGTGAACTCTTTGTGCCTGGTGAAACGTCCTTGACCGAGCCCCTTATCATAACTGATGAACCGAAAGGCACACCGTTGTCGGGCGCAGTGACTGTCGTTTCAGTTGGACCTTTGCCTACGGCGTATACTTGTTGGTCATAAGTGTCCATAGTCGCAATTACGCTGTCGCCAATTATTGCTCGTCCGCCCCATCGTGTTTGACGGAATAAGCCATCACCGCGCCAGATCACATCTCCTGTTGTAGCGTTGAGGCAGACCATGGGTGCACCTCGCGGCAGGGGTTGATTTGCAGAGTGTTCGGTATGACCGACATATATTTTTCCTTCACTGATGAATAGTGGTTTTTGCCACCAGTTGTTGGCCCACAAGATTTCCGTATAAGGATCATCAACTGCGTATTCCCAAAGCTTTACGCCTGTCGTGGCATTGTAACAGTATACTATTCCGCTAACGCTTGCACTGTAGAGTCGGCCGTAAGCTATAGCTCTAGCAGCGTTTCCTGTATCGTCTAAAGAGTCCAAATAGTACTGCGGTTCAGTTGGACCCCACATGTATTGTCCTGTTTTAAGGCTGAAACCGTAATGTTCTCGGGTTTCCTTTAACCATAGAACACCAACGTTGGCGTCTTCCGCGTTGCTCCAAGCAAACCAACCTCCACCGAAGCCACTTACGGTTACATCGCCTTCTTCCCAATAACTGGGTGCATCCCAAGTAGTTGGACCGAACAGCATTCTACCTTCGTTGCCCGGTGACATATCTATGCCCCACAAAGTGACTCCAGATCGGCTTACGGTTCCACCGATTATCTTATCGCCTAGGAACGTTTTTAGAACGCTTCCAGGCAGATTCGCATCTGTTTGGATGTCCACGGTCCATTGATTTCCCCTAGCGGCATCAAGTGTCCGTCCATGTGCGTTGCTGCCCCAGCTGCCTGAGCTTGAACCAGATAGGCCATTCATGACGACGTAGGTCGAGTTCCACAGAGTAACCGTTTTTGCGCTTGTGCTAACTTGGTATTTGCAGATTTCACCGCTTGGACCGTACATGTTGGTGCCTCCAGGCACACCTGTCATGGAATACATCCAGTCTCCAGTGAAGGCGTCAAATGCATGCCAAGTTTGTGAACCTCCTCCAAAGAAACCACCGCCAATAGTCACCCACAAGTATGCGAAAGTGCCTTGATAGTTGAACGCTTCAAAGTAGAATAGCTGACCAAAGTCTATTGTCTGATTGTTCAAGAAAGTTTTAGCCCAAAGTTCTTCTCCAGTGCGCAGATCTACACAATGATATAGCGTCGGTACTGGCCAGGCAGTGGTGTGTTGATAGTAAAGTTTTCCAGCGACAATAATTGCGGATGAAACAAACGATAGGCCACCACTTGATCCAGTCCATTTGCCTTCATATGCGTCGCCAGTTTCGAATCCAGCTGAGGTCGCTCCTGAACCAACAAGTCCCAGCTCCCCTCCGGCCATTCCTCCTGAGGTCAATGGTTTTGCCCATAATATGTGAGCAGTTTCTGGTGCATCGTTGTAAGGAGCAAGGAAATTATCTGGAGTTGTAAGCCAACTTCCTGCGAGTGTGTACCATTCTCTAAGCTGATTGTCTATCGGTCGAGTCCAATATTCAATTGGAAGCGGAGAAGCAGGATAATAGGGTATCGGGTCAGTCTGCACGGTAAGAATCAGTTCAGGTGATTCGCTTGCTAGATATGTCGTACTTCCAATTGTTTGTTCAGGAAAGCTTACTTTAACTTTCCAATCACCAGCAATTGTAGGCACAAATACGTATCCTGTTCCACCCGTCGAGTCAGTTCTGATATCAGGCACCGTCGTAGTATGGCCATCAGGATCCGTAAGGTATAAAGTTAAGCCCTCATATCCGGCAGTTACCGAAGAGAGAGGGTCGGTGATACCTACGTGGAACAAAACTTCTTGACCAACACCTACTGGATTGGGAAGAGCTCCAATGTATGGATAAGTTGCTTTCGGATTCTGGGCACTAGCATAGGGTAAGGCAGCGATAGGCAAAGCGATAGTCAAAATTAAAAGCAAAGCAATAGTAGTTAGAGTTCTGTTTTGTGTACTGCTTAGTTTTGTATTTCTTCCTTCGATCAATTAATTCTTTCTCCTTTAATGTGTGATACGCCTTTTGGGGCGCAGGATTTAAAAGCTTTTACCCAGTTTCCGATATATTGACATTGAAAAATTGTAAATAGTTGTGGACTTCCGAGAACAAAGAGGAAAGGCTCCCAAAAAGTTCTAAAGATTTAAATGTAAAGTCGTAAAACTCGGCGTGTTCAAAAAAGGATTGCAGATTGAGCGACGGGGGTTTAATTAAGACACGGGTAAGACTATAGCAAAAGAAGCACAATTGATTGAAACTAAATCTGCAGAACGATATCTCCGCTTCAAAGAATAGAATTAATCAGAAAAAAAAGCAAATTCAAGTTCAACACGAGTTTTCAACAACCCTTAAGGAGTTCAAAAATCAAAAAATGAAGACCCGACATCAAGTTCGTTAGGAGGCTTTGAGAGCAAACAGCTTCACTTGCATTTTTTCACTAAGCTTTCGCTGAGGAGTCCCAAAGAAACTGGAAGTATTCGCGAGCAAAACCCACTAAACCTACGTGATTGCTCCATATAACTAAACTGGGCTTGTCTTCCCCCAGAAAAAGCATCGCTTCTTTCCCATCAGCAATGACACCGCCACCAAACATATGATCTCTAGTGCGCAATTCGTTTACACTGAAAAATTTCTTCAAGAAAATCCAATCTCCAGTTTTCCCCGCAACCATGATTTTAACAATCACCGTTTTCTTTAAGCTTCCCATTAAAGAGTCTGCTGAGGAAATTATGGCGCGCGCAAATTCTGGAGCAGCAATCATGATCTCCTTTGTGGCTTTAGTGAGAACCTCCTCTAGCTTTGTCAAAGCTGCTTGTTGCCCACGCAATATCAGCATGTCTGGTCGCTCCACAAGCTCCTGTTTCTCATACAAAGGCTGCAACTCCTCAGCTAAAGTGCTCTCCCAGATTTGATATTTATCTTCAAGTCTGAGTTTAGTGGATGCCATAGCTTCGATTGGAGGAACAGGGTGATATTTGAAAGGACGACTCTCGGAGCTTTTAACCCAAGCTTTCTGCTTAAGCGAGTTCAAAACCTCATAAATCTTGGAGTATGGAACAGTCGCTTGTCGGCTAATTTCCATAGCCGTCATTTGGCCACCTTCCAACAACACGATGTAAGCATCAATCTCGTAAGCGTTCAAACCCATTTCTCGCAGAATATCACGAGTGTTTTCGCTGATTGACATCATGATTCCCCTCAATCACCTTAGGAAAGGTTTGGAAAGATTATTATTACTTTTTTAGCTCTTAAGCACTTCGAAAAGCATAGTCACTAGAAGGCATAGTGAAAAACATGAATACTATAAAAAGTACAAAAAGCATTTGCCCTGAATGCTTGGAAGCGTTAGATGCCACCATATTTGAGGAAGGCGGCAAAGTTTACATAAGAAAAGAGTGCCCAACGCATGGTTCCTTCCAAGAATTATACTGGTCAGATTATGATCAATACATGCGCGCTGAAAAACTAAGATATGACGGTGAGGGGCTAAACAACCCCCACACCAAAACAGATAAAGGCTGCCCCTACGACTGCGGCATATGCCCAGAGCACAAATCCCACACCGCCCTTGCAATAATCGACATAACAAACAGGTGTAACCTCACATGTCCAGTCTGCTTTGCGAATGCTGCTGCTGCCGGCTATGTGTACGAGCCGACAAAGGAGCAAGTAACAGGAATGCTGGAGAACTTGCGCGCAAATGATCCAGTTCCAGCCACTGCACTTCAATTTAGCGGTGGAGAACCAACAATCCGCAATGAACTAATCGACTTTGTACGAAAAGCAAAGGAACTCGGTTTCCGACATGTGGAAGTTAACACGAATGGACTGCGACTTGCGCAGAGCGTTGATTACTGCAAAGAACTGAAAGAGGCTGGCGTAAGCACAGTATACTTGCAATTTGACGGTTTAACACCTGAAGTTTACAAGTTCATCCGAGGAGTCGACCTGCTTGACATCAAAATGAAGGCACTTGATAACTGTCGCAAAGCAGGACTCCGCAGCATAGTCCTAGTCGTCACATTAGTAAAAGGTGTAAATGATAACCAACTTGGAGAAATCATAAATTTTGCAGTTAGAAACTTCGACATTGTAAGATGCATAAACGTTCAACCAGTCTCCCTCTGCGGACGCCTTCCACAGAAAGAACGCGACCGGATGCGCATCACAATCCCTGATTTCATGCGCCTCACCGAGGAACAAACAGCCGGAAAAATAAAGGTTTCAGACTTTTATCCCGTGCCCACAGTCGTACCAGTTTCAAAAGCAGTAGGCGCTCTCCAAGACAAACGATACGTGGAGTTCACAGCGCACCCACACTGCGGCATGGCAACATATCTCTTCGTGGAAAATGGCGAAATCACACCAATTACACGTTACGCAAACGTAGAAAAATTCGCAGAAACCATGAAAAAAGTTAACGAAAACGCCTCTCAAGGAAGCAAGAAAAAAGCCAAACTTCGCCTGCTTGGAGCAGCAAGGCACGTGAAATTCAGTTTCCTGAGAAAATACCTTCTCAGAGTCTTGACTGAGGGAAGCTACAACTCATTAGGCGATCTACAAAGGAAAACTATTCTACTTTCATCCATGCACTTTATGGACCCGTACAACTTTGACCTAGAACGTGTGCAAAGATGCGTAATTCACTACGCTGTACCTGATGGTCGCATAATACCCTTCTGCACAATGAACTCGATTCATAGACCTGAAGTTGAAAAGAAACTCGGCATTCCCCTCAAAGAGTGGAAGACCAAGCATAAAGTTGAAATAACTCAGCCTTTATAGTTCAGCAGCCAACAGATAAGAGAAGTGAAAGAAAATGGGCGGAAAAAAGAAACTCGGCTTAAAACAGATGGAACGCATGCAAGAAAAGAGAGATGAAGAAAGCAAGTCAAAGGACAAGAAGAAAGATAAAGCCGCACCGCCGAAAGAAAGAAGGACAATAGGCGTAATTTCGCCAGACGTAAAAAACCCAAAGATTGTTAGCGAAGCAAAAAAGATGAACGTTTTGACACCTTACGCTGTGGCTTCAAAGTTTAATATTAGGATAAGCGCAGCCAAAGATTTCTTGGAACAACTTGAACAAATCGGCGCAGTTGAATTTGTCTCTGGAAATCATAATATAAAAGTATACAAACCAGTTGCCGCTTAGGTCGCTGCCAAACTCTTTAATATGTTTTCACTTTCAAAGAAAGGAAGGGTACAGCTTGGAATTTCCAAAAAGAGTATACACAGAAAAAGAAGTCAAAATTGCAAGAAAACTAGTAAATAGCGGCTACAAACACAACTTAACGATTGATGGAAGCTTAAATTTTGAGCAGAAAGTAAAGGAAGTCTTGGAACTGGTGAAAACAGCGGGCTACTACGAGTTTTTGCGGACATACATAAGGAAGATAGTTGAAATTGATGGATTAACTCAACTCCGTGAAACAGAAGCAGAGATGTGGGCAAGCAAGTTTGCGGTTGAAAACCCTGTGGATGCTGCAAGCCTCTTTATTCAAAAAGCTAGTCAGATGAAGGAATACCTTGAAGGCGAACTTTATTATGGAGGAACGGCAGAACAACGTTCAGTTGAAAAACGCATACAGTTTTTGGAAATATTAAAGGAAAAGAGCCGGGAAGAAAGCGTTAAAGAAGAGTGCACGCGGCTCCTGCAGATGTGGGAGGATAGCTCAACAGTTTTCTAGCTTAGCAATTCAACCTTGATTGTTGCACCGCTTTTGACATTTTCAAACAGTTCCAGATTCTTTGTGATTTTTCCCAAAATGTTTACTGAACTGTAGGGTTGAGACTGACCATAAAATACGCATATAGCGCTTCCCATAGGCCAAAATGCTACGGTTCCAGTTTCCACATTTGGTTTAGCTTTTTCTTCACCGATTTTAACTGGAATTTCGAAATAAACCTCTTCTTTCCACAAAGCGGCTCTACCTTCAACAGGAAGCTTTCGAACAATAGTATCTATAGTTCTGGGTGCCAAAAACCTCACTAGCTCACCTTCCGCTTCGCCCAACCCCTCTATGATGAACTTTACCTTAACTCGTGAAATGTTATCTTCATCAGCCAACTTTCCACCGCTCCCATTTAAGAGAATAACCCAACACATCGAGATAGCTAGATCCTACTACTTGAA
>SMYP01000091.1:45961-55341 GCA_007050895.1 Candidatus Bathyarchaeota archaeon
TCATCAGCCAACTTTCCACCGCTCCCATTTAAGAGAATAACCCAACACATCGAGATAGCTAGATCCTACTACTTGAACTCATATTCATATTTAACTCTTACAGTCCACCAATTGGCTTCAATCATCACTACAAATGCAACTACTACGATAAGGCAATAAGTAAAGAGTAGCTCTAATCTTGACAATGAAGCTTAGCTACAAAAGGTCGAGGAGCGTCGTGCTTATGTATTCTACCTGTGCCTCTGTGACCGTGGGGTGAACTGGTAAAGAGAACACCTGACTTGCTGCTTTTTCTGTCTCTGGCAGTCTACGCTCACCAAATTCCTTCCGGTAATAAGGCATGAGATGTATGGGGTTGATGTAGTAGACCACGGCACCGATTCCCTTCTTATTGAGTTTATTCACAATCTTGTTGCGTTCTTTTCCTGTGGCATTCTGAACCCTGACCGTATAAAGATACCAACTGTGATGACACTCCTCTGATTCTGCGGGCAACTTTAGCCTATCTGAAGCTGCAAGCAAGTTCGTGAATCTTCTAGCATTTTCACGCCTCTTAGCTACGAAAGACGGCAACTTTTCCAATTGTATCAATCCAATAGCAGCTTGTATTTCTGACATACGGTAATTACTGCCGAGCATCAAAGAGGCGTACTTGTCTTTTTCCCCGTGACTTCTTATCAACCGTAAAGTTTCCGCGATTTCATCATTGTCTGTTGTTGCAACCCCGCCCTCTCCAGTTGTCATATTTTTACTTGCGTAAAGACTCCAGCAAGCAACATCAGCAAAAACCCCAGCGGGTTTCCCATTGTAAGTTGTACCGTGCGCTTGAGCAGCATCTTCAACAATAGCCAAGTCGTACTCAGAAGCGATTGCCCGTATCGGCTTGCAATCAAACGAAAAACCGTAAAGGTCAACAGGCATTATCGCCTTGGTCTTTTTTGTTAAATTTTTCTTGATTTCATCTGGAGAAATGTTGTAAGTTTCAGGGTCAATGTCAGTGAAAACGGGTTTGCCGCCAGCCATAACAACTGCTTCAGCAGTAGCTACGAAAGTGAAACTGGGCAAGATCACCTCATCACCCTGTTTAACACCAGCGGCTACAACCGCAGAATGCAACGCTGCAGTTCCAGTGTTAACGGCTACAGCATTTTTTATGCCAGCGAACTCTGCGAATTTTTTCTCGAATTGCGTGACCATGGGACCCGCGCCAAGAGCGTTGGTTAACGGTCCATTTCTCATGACTTTAACAACAGCTTCGATTTCTTCTTCGTCAATTAATGGAGTATTTATGGGAATCAATTATTCCGCCTCCAAACAATAACAGAATAGTGTTTGCGAGTTCCGTATTTCAATTTACCTATGTATTTAATTAAAAAGTTGAATAATGACAGAAAATCACTCGACATTCATCATGTGTTCAATATTGTAGTCGGCTACCACCGCTATTTTGCGCTCTCGGAAAGAAGTATCCAAATCTAAGTCGCCGGTGTCAACCCTCAGACCGCTCAAGCTTTTCAATTTGCCTTCCGTCGCCACCACAGTTAGGTTATCTAGCCCCACGCGGCGAATTACCTCGGGGCTTATCTGCTGATTGCCCCTTCCAAAAATGAAGCCTTGACCCCCAATCGGTGTGACAATAATATGAGCGGATTTTCTATCGATTGCCTCTAAAATTTGTTGCTCATTCACATCTTTAGCCACTATTCTCTTGTTGAAGAAAAGGTCTACGCCCAAGAGAGTCTTTTTCGCATCCAACAAGTCCCCGATGGTTCGCGTAGTGGTCCCAGGTCCAATAATGTAAATCACGTCAGGCTTCATAGTTTCGATTATATATACTCCAATAGCGGCATGGTTACGGAGTTCACTCGCCGTCATTGGACTTGCAATCTTATTCACTTGAATCAAATGAGGCTCATATGGAGCTAGCATGTACCCATAGAGTTCAGCTGAAACACTCCCCGCCCTGAAAGCTTTCTCGTCAACATCCATAACCTCAGCTTCCCTAAGCGGGAGCCCTTCATACAAAAAATGTTTCACCAAACGCGCCCCGGCTTGAGGATTCACGGCAAAAACAGCGCTATGCATCTTGACTCCTGTTGGAACACCTAGGACAGGCAGAGCCATGTCAACCGTCTTCAGTATGTCTCGAGCTGTACCATCGCCGCCGCAAAAAACTAAAAGAGCCACACCTGCATTCACCATTTCCTTCGCAATAGTCATAGTGTCCTCAGCGCCTGTTTCTTCTTTCCTCGACCCAAGAACTTCACAAATGAAACCAGAACCTCTAGCTTCCTCTTCTCCCATGCTTCCAGCCCCCACAATGAGACGCATAACTTTCTTGATAGGTTTCAACTCTGATAGAAAGGCTCGCGCTCGTACTGACGCGACAGGTTTTGCACCTAGAGACTTGGCGAGGTCCACAATTGGTTTTCCATCGGTTCCTTTAAGCCCAACAGCCCCACCCATTCCAGCCACGGGATTAACGATTAAGCCTATTGTTTTGGCTTGAAGCATTTTTTCAGGCTGCAACTTGTTTTTAGCACTCATTGGCTGAACACGACTCTTATCTAAACGTTGAAGACGAATAAAAGTTAATGATAAAAACATCCCAAAAGATGGATTGAATTTAGGAAGCTATTTTAGGAAAAAAGGATATGGTGGGAGGTTTTGCTCCCATCAGTTTTGAGTTTTTTAAAGGGGTTCGCAACTTATGTATTTCTTGTTTGCTTCATCCAGCCAAGGATAGAGTTTGGCTAGTTTCTCCATTGATTCTGCTACTCTTTGCGTTGGATACTCGTAAGGTTTCAGTTTGCCGCTGAAATATTCATCGTATGCTTGCATATCGAAGAAACCGTGACCGCAAAGCAAAAAGAGAATTGTTTTTTCTTCCCCTGTCTCCTTACATCTTAGGGCAGCATCGATGGCACCTTTGATTGCATGCGAAGGTTCAGGTGCAGGGATTATACCCTCGCTGCGAATGAAGAGTTTTGCTGCATCGAAGACCTCTATTTGGTTGTAGGCTTGCGTTTGCAGTTGATTTTCTGACGCTAACACGCTTATCGTTGGAGCTATCCCGTGGTATCGTAGCCCACCCGCGTGTATCGGCGCTGGGATAAAATCATGACCTAGAGTGTGCATGGGAACCAGCGGAGTTATTCTCGCTGTGTCTCCGTGGTCATATTTGTATTCGCCCTTGGTGACCTTGGGGCAAGCCGTCGCTTCTGTGGCTACGAAGCTCGTTTCCTTCGGCGCTTTTCCAGAAACTTTGTCATAATAGAACGGCCAGAATAAACCGGAGAAACTGCTTCCACCTCCTATGCAGCCATATATCACATCAGGGTAATCTTCTGCAATTTTCATCTGTTCCTGTGTCTCCAAGCCTATGACAGTTTGGTGCAGCAGAACGTGATTAAAAACGCTTCCTATGGCGTAGTTGGCCTCTTCTTCGTTAACAAGAGCATCTTCAACTGCTTCGCTGATTGCGATTCCCAAGCTACCAGTGCTGTTAGGATCTTCGGCGAGGATTTTTCTACCCGCCTCGGTCTGTTCGCTGGGGCTTGCATAACATTGTGCTCCAAAAGCTTGCATGAACATTTTCCTATAGGGCTTCTGGTCGTAGCTCGCTCTGACCATGTAGACGGTTGCTTTTAGTCCAAACATGGCGGCGGCGAATGATAAAGCTGAACCCCATTGACCAGCACCCGTTTCTGTGGTCAATCGCTCAGTGCCTTCTTTCAAGTTGTAGTATGCCTGGGGAACGGAGGTATTGGTTTTGTGGCTTCCCGCTGGGCTGACTCCTTCGTACTTGTAGTAGATTTTTGCGGGGGTCTTCAGAGCCTTTTCAAGTCCGGTTGCTCTATAGAGTGGTGATGGTCGCCACATTCTGTAAACTTCTCTCACTTCTTCAGGGATGTCTATCCATCTATCTTTGCTCATTTCCTGACCGAGGATTGCTTTAGGAAATATTCTCGGAACAATGCCTGCTCCAGGCTCCTTTGTTTCGACGTCTATAAATGGAGGGAGTGGTTTAGGCAAATCTGGGGTGATATTGTACCATTGTTTTGGTATCTGATTTTCATCTAGAAGAATTTTTTTAGTTGTCATGTTGCGTCTCATCCGTTTTGTATTTCGATTAGAAAATTGACCAGCACATTTATACTTTACTGTACACAAATGTACATGAAAGGCGCAGTCTCATGTGGAATAACCTCAAAAAACATCTTGAAGAATACCCAGAAAGACTCAATGTAGCACGCGTTCTTGTAGAAAACGGTCTAAGCGCAAGAGACGGCAAAGTTTACCTTAACCAAATCGAAATCCCGCCAATTCGCATCGCAAGAGTCGCCGGCGTGGACAGACGCACAGTAAACGAAACGCTGAAAACTATCAAAGCCAATCGCGAACTTAGAGTAATTTTTGAGAAAATGCGTTCCGCTGGTCACTCGCTGAAAGAAATTGCTAAACCTCTAAGCTTGGGAGTTGTGGAGATAACGCCTGTTGACGCGAAAACAGCAGGAATCTTGGCTAACTCCGCTACGCTGCTCGCCAAAGCTGGCTTAAGCATACGGCAAGCCATTGTAGACGACCCCGAACTCTCGCCAGAACCGAAACTCACGCTTATAGTGGAGAAAAAAATTCCTGGTGAATTAATCTCTGAACTGCTTAATATAAAGGGTGTAGCCAAAGTCTCCGTGTATTAATTTTAACCAGCCAGCCGTTCAACTGCTTCAGAATGCCAAGGAATATACAAGAAAACTTCATCTTTTGCTCATTTCGACATCCTATGTCTAGAAAAACTTATATGGCAATTGTGTTTTGTTGTTGTGCGCATTAAAGGAGGCTATGTTGATTTGTCAGCACCTGCACAAGCTGGCGGGGTGCCAGTTCTAGTATTAAAGGAAGGTTCAAATAGATCTCGCGGAAGAGAGGCGCAGCATGCAAATATAACTGCTGCGAAAGTCGTAGCTGAAAGTGTTAGAAGCGCTTTAGGTCCTAAAGGCATGGATAAAATGTTAGTTGACAGCTTCGGCGACGTAACAATAACAAGCGATGGTCGCACAATCTTGGATGAAATGGACATTCAACACCCAGCCGCCAAGATGATGGTTGAAGTTGCCAAAACTCAGGATAACGAAGCAGGTGACGGGACCACATCAGCCGTAATAATAGCAGGCGAACTTCTAAACAAAGCTGAAGAGTTAATAGATAAAAACATCCATCCAACCATAATTATTGATGGGTATAAAAAAGCTGCAGAAAAAGCTCTAGAAACCCTCGAGAAAATAGCCATAGCAGTGGATTCGAAAAATCAGGAGTACCTAAAGAAAGCTGCCGTGACTTCTATGGCAAGCAAGGTTGTCGCTGAATACAAAGAATACTTGGCTGAAATAACGGTCAAAGCAATGCTTGGAGTTGCAGAAAATGAAGGCGGCAAATATAAGGTTGATGTTGAAGACGTCAAGGTTGAAAAGAAAACCGGCGAATCCCTCAGTGACACGAGCCTGATAAACGGTATAGTCCTTGATAAAGAAATAGCTCATTCTGGAATGCCCAAACGGGTAGAAAAAGCTAAAATTGCATTACTTGACACTTCTTTAGAAATTGAAAAGACGGAGTTCGACGCGAAAATCAACATCGAAACCCCAGATCAGATTGAAGCGTTTCTCAACCAAGAAGAAGCTATGCTTAAAGACATGGTCGAGAAAATTGTAAATGCGGGTGCAAACGTTGTTATATGCCAAAAAGGCATTGATGACATGGTGCAGCACTTCCTTGCGCGGAAAGAAATAGCTGCAATTCGAAGAGCGAAGAAGTCTGATATGGAGAAATTAGCAAAAGCTACAGGTGGAAAAATCGTAACCAAGCTGGAAGATATCACGCTTAAAGACCTTGGCTACGCAGCCCTTGTAGAAGAACGCAGAATCGGAGACGACAAAATGACCTTCATCGAAGGATGCAAACATCCAAAAGCAGTCACGCTTTTGATAAGGGGCGGAACAGATCGCATGACAGCAGAAGCAGAAAGATCAATACATGATGCGTTGTCCGTAATAAAAGACATACTTGAAGAGCCAAAAGTCGTTGCAGGAGGCAGCGCTCCAGAACTCGAAATGGCACGTACGCTAAAGACGTATGCAGAGACTCTGCCGGGAAGAGAACAGCTTGCGGTTAAAATATTTGCAGAATCCTTAGAGTCGGTTGCTATCACACTTACTGAAAACGCCGGGTTAGATCCAATAGACATACTTTCAGACTTGAGGTCGAGACATGAAAAAGGAGAAACGTGGGCTGGTATAGAAGCTGTACAAGGAAAGGTCCAAGACATGGCAAAAAAGGGCGTTTTCGAGCCGATCACGGTTAAGAAACAGATAATTAAATCAGCAACCGAAGCGGCTTCGATGATTCTTAAAATCGACGATGTAATTGCAGCCAGCAAAATGAAAGCGCCGCCAATGCCTCCAGGAGGAGCTCCTGGCGGGATGTATCCAGGCGCTGGAGAGTATTAGAACACGTCAAAACAAGAAAAAATATCTGTAGGTCCTCCAAAAATTACGAGGTTTGAGAAGGCGAGAATAGTGGGAGCAAGGGCCCTTCAGATTTCGATGGGAGCACCAATACTCATAGACACTAAAGGAGCCTATTCAAATCCGATTGACATTGCTTTGACAGAACTTGAAGATGGGATCTTACCAATCACGATTAGAAGAACTCTTCCAGATGGAACCTTTCAAGACATTCCAATGAAGTGGCTGCTTAAATAAAGCTAAACCGCGTATCCTTCATTTTTTTTGCCTCTTCAAGAGTTGCATGGATTCCGTTCCAGTGCGCACCTTTCCAATAAACTTGACCACATTTTGAGCACTTCCAAAATTCGTCGTGATAAGTGAAGGTATTTTTTTCAACACTTCCTGCAAGCGTCTCTTTGGGCATTAAATAAATCCTAGAGTTGCATCTGGGACAGCGAGAAAGGTTTAGATCTATCGCGAGTGAAAAGTCGAAAAACTTAGCAAGTTCCGCTAACTTTTCAGCGCCTGTTTGACTTCGTACGTAAAAAGCTCTAACGTTTTTAGCAATTGCGCGTTTATAAAGTTGCGAATCTCTCGTAAGTAGAACCCGATGCTCTTTCTCAGCTGTTGCTATCAATTCAAAATCCTCAAATTGAGTAGAGTACTTGACGTCTTGTCCCAGCATACGGAGCCATCTTGTCAGTTTTCCAAGCATCCCATCCGCGATGAATTTCACTTGTGGTTTCCTCGAATTACTTCGCCGCTTCCAGCGTTACTTACAATGTCCATTTCATCCATCACTATCAAGCCGTTAACAAAGGTTTTCACAGCGCAGCCTTCCACTTCCCAACCGTCGAAAGGTGAATATTTCGCTTTTGAATGGAATTTTGAGGCATCAATCCTGAATTTCCGTTTAAAATCCACAACCACCAAATCTGCTTTTCTACCTCGCAAAATGCAGCCGCGGTCTGTCAAGTTGAAAATCTCTGCGGGTTTTTCTGAAAGCATTTCGACCACTCGCATAAGTGAAATCCGGTTCTTTCTAACCATCGTCAACATGAGGGGAAGAGTTGTTTCAAGACCAGGCACACCAACTTTAACGTTCCAAACGCTATCAGCGGACTTCTCTCTTAGTGCGTGAGGTGCATGGTCTGAACCCAAAACGTCAATCCAACCATCAGCTGTACCTTTCCAGAGCGCCTCAATAGTATTTTCATCGCGAAGAGGTGGCATAATTGTTAACATTAAACCATAGTGCTCGTAATCGGCCTTTGACAGCAGCAGATGGTGGGGAGTAACTTCACAGGTTACTTTTTTGCCAGTTTTTTTCGCCTTAACTACGGTTTTTAAACCGGCTTCAGTCGTAATATGACAAAAATGTAACCGTGCATCAGTTGACAAGCTTACCTTTAGCAGGCGTTCAATAGCTTTGAGTTCAACGGGCTCTGAATGCGCTTCTAAAAAAGCAGCTGGATCATGACGATTGGCTCGCCTAAGCTTTTCTTCGCTAGCCATCAGCAACGCTTTATCTTCAGCATGCACCGCAACTGGAATGCCTAGAGCACCTACTGTTGTAAATGCTTTTTGTAATGCTTGATCATCATCAATGTTTAGACCGCCAACTTGGCGGGCCATAAAGAGTTTAAATCCCACCGCACCTTGATCGACAATACCAGCGACTTCTCCCAAGTCTCTTGGAAATTCTGAGTAGAAACCAATGTCCACTAGGATCTTACTTTTTGCGATTCGTACACGATTCTTTAAGGTTGCCGCGCTCATGGTTACTGGATCATTATTAGGCATGTCTAAGACAGTGGTTATTCCACCAGCTGCCGCGGCAGCAGTCCCAGTGTAAAAGTCCTCTTTATACCTTTTTCCCTCATCGCGGAGGTGAACATGAACATCAATCAAACCGGGGAGAACTAGCTTGTTTCCCAGATTCATTTTTTCGTCAGCATTTGGCATCTGTGACTCTTTTCCTATTTTGTAGATTTTGCCGCTTTCAATTGCTATGCTACATTCAATTATTTCCTTTTTCAAGTAAGCTTTGGCGTTTGTTAAAACGGAATCAACAATCAAGTCAAATCGCTCTATTATGAATAACGAGCCATGAAAGCTAATTAAAGTTTATTCGAAACAATCTTCTGTTGCAATATGAAGAGCATTTTAGGTCGCAAGTTCTATTCGACAGTCTTCACACAAGTTTTCCCCATTAACATCCTTCAAGTTCTCTGAAAACACTCCACAATGGTCACAATATCCTGAGAGAGGTTTATCCTCGTCTTCGGTTTCCTCCGCTTGGGCTGCATCTTCAAGGCGAGTTCTTTCTTGAATTATCTCAATGAGTTCAGGCATAACGCCTAGAATGTCTCTGCTAGAAATTATCCCCACAAGATTGCTTTTATAAACTACTCCGAGTCGTCTGATGTCCAGTCGGCTCATTCTCCTCGCAGCTTCGCTTATTGTTGCCTCTGGTTGTATAGTAACTAAAGGTGACGTCATAATTTCCTTCGCTTTTATAGTATCCGGCATAAGGTTCTTTGCTAGAACTCTTATCACTAGGTCGCGTTCGGTTATTATGCCTACAGGTTTTCCCGCCTTGTTTGTAATTATAATGCACCCCAAATCGTTTTCATCCATGCGAGTGGCAACTTTGTTTGAAGTTGAATCTTCATCCAACATTACCACCGGGCTGCTCATGACATCTTTGACAACCATTCTAGTTCTTAATCCAAAGTCGGACATTGTTTTTAGACTCCCAAATAGCAGTTGATAAGTCCTGTTTTCCACTTGTGAAAGTAGTAATCGCACATTTAAGAGTTGCTAGCTTGTTAAATGGAGATATCTCCCACCTTTTCCTCCTTTTTTTGCTAT
>SMYP01000160.1 GCA_007050895.1 Candidatus Bathyarchaeota archaeon
TTCCTTTCTCTTTGATGTGTTTTCTACATAAAACATTATCAGTTATTTTATACTTTCGATTACTTTCTTTGAATGACCACGGCTTCCCCTAGCTAAACAGCTATTCTGACTGCGTCAAGCCATACTGTTTCGAGTACTGTGGCTATCCTTGAATCAACTAATGCCGCGAAAGCTGCGTTTTTCCTCGGCAAGGGACAAGCGTATACGTATTGTATTCTTGTTTCCATATATAGTGTACTTGTGAAATTTTCGCCCTTCAGGAATCCTATCCACCAACCCGCATTTCACGAGAGTCTCCACGTTTCTCCAAAGCCCTTTCTTAGCTCCCTTTTTCAACCCCATCTTTTCAAACAGTTCATTTACAGTCATAGGTGAACCATATTTTTGTTGATGCTTTGCAAGTTCCATCAGAATTTGCCTATTCCGCTTTGAACCTAAAGCGTCAAGAGTTTTCTCAGTTAGCTCTTCTGGAACAAACAAGCTCTCATGAGTGCCGAGAATCGTTTCCATGGACTGGTAATAAGGTTTTATAAATTTCCAGTAGCATTTTAGAACTTGGCGTTTCAGTTCGCGCGATGCAACGTCGTCTAAGTGTTTCTTTTCAGCAAGTCTATCCGAACATGCTTCGCAATCTTTGATTTGGGACGATTTGGCAAAGGGGCGTATGATATTCTGCAAAAGATAATCAAGGAATTTCAGGGAAACATTTTCCCGCTCGTACATCTTTCGGCTGATGTCGCTATAAGAGTCACTTATGAATAACGTTTCGTCTGGATTCAGGTCTCTTGAGTGCAAGTACCTCATGAGGCTGCCTGAAACTGCAACAGGGTCAGGTAACACAATTGTTGCAGGGTACTCTATGCCTTGGTCTGCGCAAATCATTCTTTTAAGAACAGAAAGCCCCGCATTTGACTTATCAAAAAAATTGTATGACGCTCCTAGATAACCTAGGGATTCCAACCCCCAGCTTACGTATGGGTATTTTTTGATTTCTGTTCCCAGTTTATTTCTTTCGAATAAGTAAATGCTGAGAAGCTCTTTCTCGTAGTACGTGAGCGGGTACTCCTTGTCTGTGAGCTTAACAGTCTTTACTTGAAGAAGCTTCTCCGGCGTGTTGACCTGTCCAAGTATCGCTTGGAGGCTTTTTTCGAATTCCAATATTCTCAAGATGCTATAAACATCTCTCTGAATTTCTATCCTATCTTCAACAATTACTACCTTTTCACTTGGCGCAAATATGCCTTGAAAGAAGTTATGTGCCTCTGCAACTCGTTCTCTGATGTCTCCTCTATGGTAACCGCGGCCGATATCTCGCAATGCTCCAATGTACACGACAGGATTTACTGAATACCCATTGCGGATTAGATACTCTGTGAAAAAAAGCGGCAAGAAATGTTTAAGCTGCGCTACTTCTAAATCCGCGTGAAACGCAACAACAATTACAGAGTTTAGTTTCTGTCTTTTCCATTTATCACCTACACCCTCTATAACTCGAATACTGGCCATCTGGGGAAACCTTTGTTCGAACCATTTTTCAGTTAATAAAGGCAAGGGAACGGCTTCTCGTGGATTGTTTTGATTATCCATTTTTCAGCGTCCTATTTTCTATTTGTTACATTTACTCCATTTATTTGAGATTATAGTAGCATTTAATGTGACTATTCTATAATACTTTAAGTTTTCCTTATTCTTATGTGGTTTTGAGTAACAAAGAATGTGACTAAAGTAAAAATAAGCTCTATTTTTTAACCTCAAAGAATAATCTTCACCATCACAATACAGTATTCAGTAAAACAGAGGTGTGCCAAATGGAAGCAATAACTCATCAAGACGCAAAAGAAATCAAAGCTGGAATAGTAAACATACATAGATTACTAGAGCTAAGAAAGCTGCACGCAAAACACATGAGCCTTGGAAATATGTGTGGTTCCTGCAACAGCTTCTGTCACGAGCTAGGATTACAAAAGCAAACCAGAAACCTCATACAAAAATACCATATGTAACCTCATATTGTCTCGAGATTTTTCGCCTTCCTATACGTTTTCGCAATAAACTGTAACAACAACGGCAAATATGCCTTTTTTAAGCATGACTGACGCAATCAAAACGGCAAAAGCTCTGAAAGAGAGGCGAAAATGCTACTTCTTCTTTTTACCTTTATTTTTCTCGTACAGTTTGGTCGGCAGATACTCATCCACAATATATGTTAAACCGTATCTGCTGAAAGCCTCTTGCTCCGCCTTTCGCTTAATTTTCAGGAAGGTTTTGATCTCTCTTTGCCACAGTGGGTCTCCTTGATACCTTGGGTCCCTCTGCAACTCATGAAGACGTTTGATGTCTACTTCGTCCAGCGGATCGGTAGGAAGCTTATAATTAACTATATCTGAAGCCCAGACGCCGCTCCAAATGGCGTCAGGTGTGGTTAAATCCCGCAGGTGAGCGGCGTTTGCTGACCCAGAAATTATGACCATGGCAATGTGCATTCCCCATGGGTCGCCATCAGTGAATATGTACACGGGTATGTTCAGCTCGTCGTGGAGCCTTTTAATGAAGTACCTAGTTTGCCTTGGGGCTTGACCAGCCGTCAAGACCAGTATAGCGTTGTGTTTTTTATGCACGTTTTCTTCGATGAACCTTGTGAACAAGCCACCTTTCTCTATGGCTATAACTTTGTCCGCTGTTGTGCTTGCAAACTCGGAGGAAGTTAACGCGGGACCAATCAATACACCATCAGGGTGCGATGACAAATTCAAGGTTTTTCCCTCGTAGCCTGGAACTGTGTATTCTATTGTGAGATCGCCGAAGACTGCAGAGCGTTCCTCAGGGAAAATGTTAAAATCTTCTCTGGAATGGCCAGTTGCTGTCTCCAAGTCGGTTATTATGTTGTTGGATTCCTGCTGGTCCTTAAAGGTCATGTTGTAGGCTTGGGCTGAGTAGTAGACGTCTCTCAAGGTTGAGGTTTTACGGTGAAACGTTAACTCATTCGAGAACATGGCAGCCCAAGATAGCTGCGTGAAAGGTTTTACATGGCGTATGTTTCGTGCGCTTCGGGTGACGCTTTTGTCGCCTAGAATATACTGACGGACATCAGGATCGTAATAAATGTTCTCGGTTGAGCGGCTGGGCATGGTTATGGTTGGGAAGTTGCCACTTTCCAGTTGGTCATAAATTTGTGTGCCTAGCTTCTTCAGGCTATCCATTATCTCATGTTTCTTCTCGGCTATAACGCCTTTATTTTTCTTCTGTGCCATATTTCTGCACGCTCTTTATCAATTTTTGAATGTCAGGACGCTTCTCTTTTCCAGCAAGGGTTGTAGAAAACTCGGCGATACGGGGCAGGTACTTGGCGAAAATGCTTATCCGCTTTTTCTCCCGGTCCACGTGTTCGCGTTTGGATAAGAAATGCTGGAGTTGACGACCAACCTCGCGCAACGCGTTTGCCACTTCCTTTCTGACTTCTGGTCGGTCGGCAATGAACTCTTTTCCCACAGTTTTGTATGGTACTTTGGTACTGCAAATGTGCACTACAATGGCTATGGGCAT
>SMYP01000178.1 GCA_007050895.1 Candidatus Bathyarchaeota archaeon
AACGAGTTTTGCGGTCCGCTCCACCTTAGAGGGCTTTAGACGCTTTGATGATTTCTCGATGATCGAAGGCAACTTGCTTCGGGATTTTCATAAACACTTTGACTTCTAGGGCATCACTACTTGGTTCCATTGAACCACCCACCACCCGAGCATTGAAGGCAATACTCACAACATGCCCCCGGGGATCACGGGATGGATCGGAAAACACGCCAATTAAACTACTGGGCACTACCACAAGCCCAGTTTCCTCCCTGACCTCACGAACTAGGGCTTCCTCAATAGTTTCACCAATTTCCAGTTTTCCTCCTGGCAACGCCCAATATTGTTGAAACGGCGGAAATCGCCGACGAACTAACACAACACCTTTTTCGGCCAGCTGAATGACTGCATCCACGGCAACAACAGGTGATTTTTGCTGTGCAGCGTTCCAATCCGATGGTGACATGAAATATACCTCCTTTCTAATGAGGTGCAGCTTCAAAAGCCTTAAAAGCCATTGGTACTACGCCACACCGACGACAATGACTATAGAACCCTGGCGTGAGCCGAAACCCACCATTGCGCAGCTTCGCAGACTGGTAGAGCGAATAAAATCCTATGCTCGGACTAGCCGGCTTATGGGGTATCTTTCAACAGCCATTCTCACGATTCTGATGATCCAATTGGGCATACTGGTATATAGCTACTTTATCCCCATTTTCTGGGGCACCCCGTTCCCTCCTCTACCTGAATGGTATTACTATGTGATGTTCATAACCTTTGCTTTATCCATGGTCGTTTACGGTGTTGCAGGATCTATTAATGCTCGTTTGAACCGCTATATCATTGAATACAAGAAGATTGGTATCGTTGTCCAACTACGGTGTGAGGAATGCAACCGGACTAGCGAACGGATTTGGGAAAAGGATGATTATATTTTCAAAACTGAAGGTACATGTTCTTGTGGTGGAAAGCAGTTCATCTCCCAGATGTATCTCATGCCACTCCCTTTGAAAAAGGGTCAAGAGGACCTCTAATTCTCGTTAACTCGCTTCTTGGTGCTTTGAATGGTCGTCTTTGTCATCAGACTCTAAGACGCCCCGTAATCGCAAAGTGTCTGCTCCAATGCGTTTTTGTCTCACAATTCGGAACTTGCTAAGAATTCCAGTCTGACTAACATGGGGTCCGCTGCAGATCTCTTTAGACACGTCTCCAACCGAATAGACTTTGACTTGATCCCCATATTTTTCACCAAAGAACCCTAAAGCCCCCTGTTTCTTGGCCTCTTGCGGAGACATCGTTTCAAAGGTGATTGGTAAATCACGTTGGATGATATCATTAACCCATTTTTCAACTTGTGTAAGCTCTTTGGCTGTAAGTTTCCGGTTTAGTTGGACATCCAAGCGCAGGCGTTGTTTGGTGATATTACTTCCCTTTTGATAAACATCGGGTCCAATTAAATTGTGAAGTGCAGCGTGGAGTAAATGGGTCGCAGTATGCAGGCGGATCACTTCTTCCGAATGGTCCGCTAACCCGCTGGTGAATTTTTGCTGAGTGGCATCACGAGAGATTTGCCGATGCCGTTCAAACTCCTTTCGAAACTCAGCTAGATCAATCTTTTGGCCATTTTCTTCTGCAATTTGCACAGTCATCTCGATGGGAAAACCATAGGTGGCAAAGAGCATGAACGCATCATTTCCGGTTAACTCGCCTTTCTCATCGAGTGTTTTTTCTGCTATTCGGAGCCCACGGCGAACTGTATTACGAAATCTTTTCTCTTCTTTTTCAATCTCGGACAACATATGGTCTTTGTTTCGAACAAGTTCGTCATATTCCTCACCAAGAGCTGCAAGAACTCGGGGAACTAATTCACCCAAGAAGAATCTGTCAATTCCAAGTTGAAGTCCGTGCCGAATTGCGACGCGTAACAACCGTCGTATCACGTAACCCCGCTCTAAATTAGAAGGTACTAAGCCCTGATCATCTGCAAGAGCCATCGCAGCAGATCGAATGTGATCCGCGATAATTCGAATTGACCGGAGCTGGCCTTTGGATGGGTCTGTGATTCGGGCAATCTCATAGATTTTCTCCACAATGGGCTTAAATACATCAGTCTCGTAGACACTCGGTTGCTTATTCAGGACTTGGAGAGCTCGTTCTAATCCCATTCCCGTATCGATATTCTTTTTCTTCAGTGGTGTCAGCGATCCATCCTCGCCACGATTATAGGACATAAAAACGAGATTCCAGATTTCAACAAACTTCCCACATCCACAACCTGGACGGCAATCTGCTGAACACTTTGGGGTATTAATATCGACGAAAATCTCTGTATCCGGGCCCTGAGGGCCGGTGTCACCGAGAGCCCACCAGTTATCCTTGTAAGGCAGATAATGGATTTGGTCAGAGGAAATTCCCTGTGCTTCCCAGGCACTTGCTGCTTCCTTATCTGGTGGCACCTGTTCATCTCCTTCGAACACTGTGAAATGTAAAACTTGTTTTTCTAGCCCTAAGCCAATTTTGGGGTCAAGGAGAAACTCCATTGCCATTTCGATAGCTTCTTTTTTCCAATAATCACCTAGGGACCAGTTACCTAGCATCTCAAAGAAGGTAAGATGGAATGTATCACCTACTTCATTTATGTCATCGGTTCTAATGCACTTTTGGACGTTTACTAGCCGTTTGCCATCTGGATGGGGTTGGCCAAGTAAATATGGGACCAAAGGCTGCATGCCTGCACTTTGAAAGAGGACGGTGGGGTCTAATTGCGGAATGAGCGACGCTGAGGGGATGACAGCATGACCCCTTTCTTGAAAGAACTTCAAGTAGCGCCTTCGAAGTTCTGTTGCTGTCATTTGCATGGCTAGCGTCCTCACTGGGTATGCTCAGAACAAAATAAAGCTCTTTAATCATTCGGCTCTTATCGGCGGGTGTATTTCACAGCTTCATCATAACCTTTCCATCGGATTCGCTGACCTGAAATCCAAAAAATCAAAAGAATAACCACGATTGCTGGGAGTACAAGCCAGACGAACTCAACTGCTGCATCAAGTGGCGAGACGATTGTTTCAGATGAAAGGATTTGTGGATCTGTAAGCCCCTGGATGAACGGGGATGCTGGTCCCATCATATGATGGACTACGAACGGAAGAATCATCACCGTTATTCCAATTGCAATACCCGCTACCGAATACAGAATTTGTCGCCGATATCGCTTCTTTGCTGCTCCTTTCGACACCATAATTCACCTTTCCTATTGATTGGATTCAATATTAGACTACGGTTTAGAACACCTCTCATGGTAGATTCTTGTACGCTCGCCAGGTCTCAAACCAAAACAGAGCCGATGCAGTACCGCCAAAAAGCCAGGCGGCAACATTCGCAAAGGTGAGATGCTGTGGATATACGAGAAGGTAGATGATTAGTGCCGTCGTGAAGAAAGCTGCATAGAGTAAGTGTCGTGGTAATGCCCGATGTCCAACCCAAATGAACTGTTTTAGCACTCCGACTTGGACC
>SMYP01000002.1 GCA_007050895.1 Candidatus Bathyarchaeota archaeon
CAAGCTTCACATCGATGGAGACAAGTATTCTGTCGTTGGAAGTTTCACCAATAATTTCGATCGAAAACAGCCCAATAATTCTCTCAGGTCGACTCATCCCTGAAATGCCGAATGAAAACGTAACTCTCTATGCAAAAATCAATAGTGCAACTTGGACAGTAATTGGTTCTGCTGCAACACAACAAGATGGAAGCTTTGAATACGTTTGGACAACTGCGGATGCGGGCTCACACGGCATCCGCGCTGGTTGGTCAGGCAATGAAATGTACACAGGCGCAATGAGCTCAGCTAGAAACGCTACGGTATTACCCATATTCCTAACTGTACTAATAGGTGTCGCTGTCATAGCGGCAATCATAGGCGTTGTCGCAATTCTTGTGGCAAAACATGGACAACAAGAACATCCAGAACCGCCCCTTGAACCACAATATTGGTAAAAGCAAAACTACTTTCTTGAAAAAGGGCGCAACGAGGTCTATAAGCAAATATTTACTTGCTGAAGCTGGCTTCTTTTCTGAACTAGCGACCCGAGAACGGAAACTATTATGGCTACTACGACCGCGACCCGATGAATATCCGTAAAAACTAACTCGATCAGTGCATACAGCGTTGCGGTTAAGAGCTATACAAACAATCATTATGGCCAGGCAAGTTTGCCTCTGCCCAAACCCAACGAGCTAAAAATATTTTACCTATCAGTTCAAAACTAAGACTAGTTATAGTTGAAGTGATTCTGAGGTTTAGAACAGGGTTTCCAGAGAATAGAATGCTTTCTGTGTTTCACTGAATTTCCAGGAACAGAAAAGTTATTACATCCAAACCAATACAAACCGCACAGTTAAGGAGAAATAAAAATGCCTGTCGCATTTATAATTGGAACTGCAGGGTCAGGCAAATCTTTGCTCACAGCAGCCTTAAGTGAATGGCTAAAAATGTCAAAACAAGATGTTGCCGTCGTGAACATGGATCCTGGAGCGTTAAAACTTCCATATTCGCCTGACGTGGACGTTAGAAACTACGTTGATGTTGGCAATTTAATGGAGAAATATGCATTAGGACCAAACGGAGCATTAATATTGGCTGCAGATCTCATAGCCGACGAAATTGACAACCTCACAGGAGATATCGAAGCTGCCAATGCAGACTTCGTCTTGGTGGATACGCCAGGGCAGATGGAGCTTTTCGCTTTCAGAGCCAGCGGACCTTACATCGTGAACGAGCTTACAAAAGAACCCAAAGCTATAGTTTACATGTTCGATGCAGTTTTCTCTATCAACCCGCTAAATTACGTTTCTAACATGTTTCTCTCTGCAGCAGTCTACAACCGCTTCTTCCAACCGCAAATTCACCTGCTTTCAAAATGTGATCTGCTTCCAGAAAATCAACTTAAGACAATCATTGATTGGGCAGCTAATCCAAGAGCGCTAGAAGATTCAATCGAAGAAAAACTGAAAGGCACGAAACGTCTTTTCAGCCGAAATATGATGCATGCAATTAATCAGCTTGGCATAAAATCCCTGCTGATTCCAGTTTCAGCCAAAACAAACCAAGGGTTAACAAATTTTAACACAATCTTAGAACGGATCCTAACCGGAGGAGACAAATACACATACTAAAATAACTAATGCAAATACTCAGGTTCTTCATCGTTGCCAATAAGAACCCAACTCGCGGCGAAAGCTCCACGCTTCGCTTGCAAAGCGCTATCAGCACCAGCGATTATTATTACATCATTGTTTTCAGGCTTGAGGTCTTTAAGAATCACTTTTCCAGCTTGTGGAAAATCCTTTTCCACGCTATCGCTTACCGATTCTATTACCAAGCGACCATGCTTAAAAACTATAACAATAGCACGCTTTGCCCCACCCATTATAGCCGCGTCTCGTTGGTCAATGCCAGATTCAACCTTATCCCCCCTATTCTTAACTAAAAAGGCGTAACTATACTCCGAAGTTGTCAAAGCTGTTTTGCCGACTTCAACCCGTTTCGGAAAAGCAGTCTCGAAATCTTTCCATACGCTCACACCCTTATCTGTGAGGGCGCAACCTTCTCTTGAAATTAAAATCAAGCCGGAATCCTTAAGGCGACTGATTATGGTGCGAATAGCCCCATCTCCAATACTCATCTGCTTAGCCAATTTATTACGCCCAATTGGTTTCTTAGTCATAAGCTCCAAAGCATAGAAAATATGAAACATAGAAAACGTAGTGGATGGACCCGGACCTTTTGGGCTGGCAAGACTTTCAATTAAGCTCTTGAAGGAGGAAGTCATAACAAGGTGCCACACATTCTATTTGAAGTGGCTAATTATTATAATTTATGACTTGGAAAAATGATAGGACAGCCAAGCCTCAGCATGCTGCACTTTATCTTCACTCTTTCCACGCTACCACCGAGATTTCCACAAGAGCATCATTCATCAATTCTATTCCGACAGTTGCGCGTGCAGGAAAAACCTGGTCAAAATACTTTGCGTATTCATTATTGAATTCGTTGAACAGTTTCATTGATGAAAGATACACGTTGGATTGAACAATATCGCTTAAACTGTAACCTGCGACCTGCAATATCTCCTTGATGTTATCCATGATCCTTGTGGTTTGCTCCTTAATGCTGGTTGCCACTATTCTGCCTTCTTTTGGGTCTATTGCCACTTGACCTGAAACAAACAGGAACTTGTCCACCTTTAGCGCTTGACTGTAAGGACCCACGGGAACAGGTGCGTTTTTAGCCATAATAACCTTCTTCATTAATTATACACCAGAGGTAGTTCGGGATTAAGCCTTAAAATGATTTTTGCAGATGCAAACAACCATGACATAGCTTGGGTATTTCAGTTTAATATTTTAGAAAGCCTTTTAAGAAAAATGAATTTATTTAAACCCTCATCATAAAGTTAACTGGTGGTTCCTATGAGAAAAAGTGGAAAATACTTATTCACTTCAGAATCTGTGGGAGAAGGGCATCCAGATAAAGTTGCAGACCAAGTGTCAGACAGCGTCTTAGATGCCATCTTATCAAAAGATCCTAAAGCGAGGGTTGACTGCGAAACGTTGGTTATGCAGGGAAACATCGTGGTTACTGGGCAAATAACCACCACTTGCTACGTTTCGATACCTAAAATAGTTCGGAAAACCCTGAAGGAAATTGGGTTCGATAATGCTAAAGACGGTTTGGATTGGGAAACCTGCGGCATCTTAGCTTCTATTGAAGAGCAGTCACCAGATATCGCACAGGGAGTTAACGAAACTGAAGACCATGAACAAGGCGCCGGAGACCAAGGAATGATGTTCGGTTACGCCACAAATGAGACCGCTGAGTTGATGCCTTTGCCGATAATGCTTGCACATAAACTTGTTGAAAGGCTGGCTGATTGCAGAAAAAATGGAACCTTGCCCTATTTAAGACCTGACTGCAAATCCCAAGTTACAGTGGAATATCAAGATGGAAAACCAGCAAAAGTAACTACTGTCGTGATCGCTGCCCAACATACTGAGGAGGTTGACAGCGAGAAAATCAGAGAAGATATAATCAATCAGGTAATTAAGAAAATCATACCCGCCGACAAGTTGGATTCAGAAACAAAATACATAATCAATGGAACAGGAAGATTCGTGATTGGAGGAACATTGGCGGATTCAGGCTTGACAGGACGAAAAATCATTGTTGATACATATGGAGGAGTTGGAAGCCACGGCGGCGGATGCTTTTCAGGAAAGGACCCCTCAAAAGTTGACAGGTCAGGCTGTTATATGGCAAGATACATTGCCAAAAACATTGTCGCCGCAGGATTAGCAGATGAGTGTGAAGTTCAATTATCATACGCCATAGGTGTAGCGCAACCAATATCCGTTTTCGTGAATACCTTTGGCACAGGAAAGCTATCCGACGAAGAGATCTTGGGATTAGTGAAGAAGCACTTTGACATGAGACCTAAAGCAATAATAGAGAATCTACGTCTTCTCAGACCAATATATAGAAAATCAGCCGTGTTTGGACACTTTGGAAGGAATGACCCGGATTTCATGTGGGAAAGAACTGATAAGGCAGAAGAACTGCGAAAAGCACTAAAGTAAATAACAAGTAATTATTCAAACATCCGTTTTTAACGTCTAGAGGGTTTCTGTCGGCTCCCTTTTTATTTTCAATATTTGCAGCAAAAGAGACACAGTAACAAAGGAGAATTGCCTGGGAATAATCCCTCTTATGATTTTTAGTTAAAAATGTACTAAAAGCTGATAAACCTGTTTTTTTTCTATTTCTCTCCATCATAAGAAGGGATTAAAAAATAGGATGCGGCATCTTCGGTGCAATAAACTTCGAAAATAAAAAGGTCTTCTCATACGTTTATTGGGGTCTTCGTGCGCAAAACCACAGGGGTCATCAATCGCACGGGTTCCTCGCATATGACGGGAAAGAATTTTATATTCACAAAAACCTTGATTTGGTCCCGAAATTACAGTCCAGCGCCATACACGAATGGTTCGGGCGGCTACCAGGCTCAATAGGCATAGGCAATGTTCGATACACCACATCGGGAAAATGTGATGACACCTCACTGCTTGAAGGCACTCAACCAATAATCGCATCACTGAACGGATTAAAACTTGCACTCTCATTCAACGGCAACCTCGTCAACACAAGCCAACTTAGAAAGGAAACTGACCAGCAATTCTCATACCTACCATACACCTGCGATTCCGATTTAGTCTGCCGCAAACTACTACTTGAACTGGAAAAAAGCAAAGATTTGGCATTAGCCGTCGACGAGTGCATGAGAAAAATCGATGGCGCGTTTTCTGTAACAGGCATAACTGGCGACGGCGAATTCTTCGCATTCAAAGACCAGCATGGCATAAAACCGCTTTGCGCAGGACACAGCCCAAACGAGGCGACGTTCGCTTTTTCTTCAGAAACCGTGAGTTTGGATATGAACGGGTTTGTAAGAGATTTCGAGTTGGAACCAGGTGAACTGGTCGTGGTTTCAAAAGACGGCTTCAATCGTCAACAAATCATCAAGAACCCGCGCAAAGCTTTCTGTGCTTTCGAATATGCTTACTTCGCGAGACCTGATTCGCGTTTCGACGGAAAATACGTTTACGAAATCCGCGAGGAATTCGGAAGAAACATTGTACGTGAATACCCTGAAATTGTAAAAGATGCTGACTTAATACTTTCGGTTCCTGAAACCGGCGACGATTCCGCCATGGGCGTCCACGAAGAGTCTGGACTGAAATGGGAAAGGGCATCCCGCAGACACCGCTATGTGACCGAAAGAGCTTTCATACTCCTCAATAGGGAACGCTGTTCCACCATAGACAGAAAAATAAACATTCTAGGTTCAAAAATTGAAGGAAAACGCCTCATAGTAACTGAAGATAGCATAGTCCGCGGCGACACCACAAAAGTTACAATAGCAAAAATGCGCAGCTCAGGCGCCAAAAAAGTCTACATGTTCGTTACTTTCCCCCGCATAATCGGACCATGCTTTTATGGCATTGACATGGCAACTTACGGGCAGCTAATCGGCTCGAAGCATAATCCAGAGGAAATCGCAAAAATCATTGGGGCAGATGCCGTGTGCTACCAATCCATCGAAGGATTAGTACGCGCCACAGGTCAGAGACGCGACCAGTTATGTCTCGCCTGCATCACGGGTGAGTATCCGACAACATTAGCTCAGAAAATGGCTGTTGAAATGAAAAAGAAGTTCGTTAATGGCTATCAGGAAAAGGGAAGAATCTACGAGACATGTGGAACCTCTCCTTGAGCTTGGTGAAAAAGCAAATTAAGCTTTCCAGTTTATTCTAACAAAGGTGTGTACATTATGGAAAAAATAGGCGTACTCGTCGTTTCGTACGGCGCAAGGGAAACAGCTATGGTTGATGCTTTCGCGAGAAGCCCAAACCACCGAGTAGAACTTTACATCGCAGACAAGCAACTTAACCCTTTCAACATAAAACAAGCAGCTAAACACGTAGTGATACCTGATTTAAACATTGAGGAAATCTGCAAGTTTGCTGAAAACAACAAGGACAACATCGACTTTGTCATAGTTGGTCCAGAAAAACCCATAATTGGGGGTGTACGCGACCTCGTGGAAAAGCGCACGGGCATTCCAGTCATCTGCCCGAAGCAGGAACATGCCATAGAAGTCAGCAAAGTGCAGCAGCGCCTATTATTTCAGGAAATAACACCTGAGGCGAACCCGCGCTTCAAGATTTTCAACCCCGATGATTACACAGGAACAGACGAAGTTAAAGAGGCGGTTTACAGTTGGCTCGATGAGCTTGATAACAAAGCCGTGGTTAAGCCTGACAAGCCAACAGCTGGGAAAGGTGTAGGCGTCTGGGGCGATCATTTTATCACACGGAAGGAACTCTTTGAACATTTCATGTCCAATTTTCAGTACGGCACCGTGATAATAGAAGAGAAAATAGACGGTGAAGAATCTAGCTTCCAAGCTTTATGCGATGGTAAACACTTCGTCCCTATGTCCGGCACACGAGACTATAAGCGCGCCTTCGACGACGACAAAGGACCAAACACAGGTGGAATGGGGTCCTACAAAGATGTAGGCGACACGCTGCCGTTTTTAACCGCGAGCGAACGAGAAGAAGAAGTCGCATTGGCCACGAAGATTTTCGAGAAATGGAAGTTAAAAATAGGAGACGACACGGCTCTAAGAGGCGTGCCCTTGTACTTAGCTTTCATGCACACAGGAACGGGAATTAAAATCCTCGAAAATAACAGCCGTCCAGGCGACCCTGAAATCATCAACATCCTGCCCATCGTGGAGGAGGACTTCGTCGAAGTCTGCTTCAAAATTTTGGAAGGCAACTTGAGCCGCGTTAAATTAAAGAAAGTAGCGACAGTTTTAACCTACAAGGTTCCACCGGATTATGGAGGCTACGCCGATATTTTCCCTCGCTTGGTGGACAAATCAGCTGTTGATACTCCAGTCGACCTATCGGCGGCTTATATGCTATCCGGCAGGTACAGCGACAATATCAGAATTTATCCAGGAGCCATGGAGGTAAGAGACAACCAAATTTACGCGTTGAAATCTCGAGCGGTGGGCAGTTTAGGCATCGGAGAAACCATTGAAGAAGCACGACAAATCTCACTGGAAGGTGCCCGAGCAATAGAAGGCGGCGCTATGTGGAATAGGAAGGATATAGCTTCGAAAAAACACATAGCGAAAAGCGTAAGCCACATGGAACAATTGAGGCGCAGGCCATGAAGCGAGTCTTCATATCCGACTGTGAAGGACCCATAAGCAAAAACGACAACGCTTTTGAAATTACGGCACGTTTTGTTCCAAACGGTGACAAACTTTTCACAATAACAAGCAAGTATGACGACGTACTCGCAGACGTTTTAAAAAAGCCTAGTTACACGGCTGGCAGCACGCTAAAGCTAATTTTGCCTTTCCTCAAGGCATACGGCGTTACAGATGCGCAAATGGAAGAGTTCTCCGCACAAAACCTCATCCTAATTGCACACAGCAAAGATACCCTACAACGTGTAAGGGAAGTAGCCAGCGCCTTCATAGTCAGCACAAGCTATGAACATTACATAAAAGCGCTCTGCAAGATCCTAGGCTTTCCCTACGAAAACACTTACTGCACCAAACTAAGCTTGGACAAATACGCCGTCACCGAACAAGAAAAGACGCGGTTGAAAGAAACCGCACAAGAAATCGCGGAAACGCCCATCATAGTTATTCCTCCAGAGGCAAAAACCTTAGACGACTTTTCCAGTACTGACCAAGAGACCATTAAGCGGCTTGACAAGATTTTCTGGAACGAAATCGCAGGCATGGGCGTAAGCAGAATTTTTTCTGAAGTAACTACCGTGGGTGGGACCCAAAAATCCGCCTCAATAGAGGATGCAATAGCAAAGATGCAAGTGTCGCTTGAAGATGTTATGTACGTTGGGGATAGCATAACCGACGTAGAAGCCTTCAAACTGGTTAGAGAGAACGGTGGATTAACTATATCCTTCAATGGAAACAACTATGCGGTGAGGAACGCTGAAATTTCTGTTTTGTCAGAAAACAACCTTGTCACAGCGGTAATTGCGGATGTCTTTGGCAAGCAAGGAAAACAAGCAGCCCTAGATTTTGTAGAAAACTGGAACATAGAATCTCTGGAAGCCAACAGAGTAGTGAATCCCTCGCTTCTCGACAAGCTTTTTTCGCTACACCCTCAAACCTTACCCAAGGTTCAAATAGTTACAGTGGCGAATATGGAAACTGTAACGAAAAAAAGCATCGAATTCAGAAAAAAAGTCAGAGGAGAAGCCGTTGGAAATCTCGGATAAAATGGCAATAAAACCAGAAATTGAGGATACCTACGCCGAAGCCTTTGCAGGAATCTTCTGTCGCATGATAGTCACAGCTGATGATGAAAGCACCCTCCGACACGCCGCTGGAGACTCAACCGCCACGCCTTCCGTAGTCATCGGCAGAGTAGAAGGTGGTGTCGAGAAATGGCTGACCGAAGAAGAAACACCAGATAAACGCAAAGGCGCGATACTACAGTTTTGGGGAGAAATGAACCCCAAAAAGCCTTTACCCGAGTCTTTGAAAAAGTTTGAAGCTGAACTGTCATATAGAATCCGTCAGGACATATTGGTGAAGCCTTTCACAGCAGTTTTTGACGCTTTGCCCGATGCGGAGGGAAAGCTGGACATGATGGACCGCGTGGGACATTGCGGCGACGGCTACGAATGGGTTGAAAAGCGACATGGTAAACAGGTAATAGTGGTTCCCCTTATGGTTCCAGATTTTATAATCGAACGCTACTTGGGTTACGACCGTGGCGTTATGGGCGCGAACTTTTGGGTTATGTGCAAAACAAGAGAAGCCGTAAAAACAGCAGGCGAAAAAGCTCTGGAAGCCATACACAAAATAAATGGCGTGATAACCCCCTTTGACGTTTGCTCCGCTGGCTCGAAGCCAGAAACCCATTTTCCAACAATAGGACCCACAACTAACCATCCTTATTGCTCATCGCTTAAACCAAAAATAGGCAAAGCTTCCTTGCTTCCCGAAGGCGTGCATTATGTGCCAGAAATAGTAATCAACGGCGTCTCAATCGAAGCTATTAAGGAAGCCATGAAAGCTGGAATCGAGTCGGTGTTGAATGTTGACGGCGTGGTACGGGTTTCCGCTGGCAATTACGAGGGTAAACTGGGCGAGTTTAAAATTCACTTGAGGGAGTTGTTTCCATGAGCCGTTTTGACGTTGTAGGATTCGGTGCACTTAACTTGGACAAGCTCTTCAAAGTAAACAAGCTCGCAAAGGCAGAAGAAGAAAGCTTCGTAGTGGAATACGCGGAAGCCTGCGGAGGCTCAGCAGCCAATACCGCCGTTGGGCTCGCAAGGCTAGGCTCCGAAGTAGGCTACATCGGTAAGGTGGGTTGCGACAGAGAAGGCGATGTATTAATTCAAGATTTCTGCAAAGAAGGCGTAAACACTGATGGCGTGGTCCGCGCGCAACAGGGCAAAAGCGGTGTAGTCATGGGTTTCGTCGACAAAAAAGGTGCACGGGCATTATATGTCAACCCCGGAGTCAACGATAATATAAATATCGACGAAGTGAATCCCAGATACGCTTCGCAAGCACAGTTTCTTCATTTAACCTCGTTCGTGGGAGAAGAATCTTTTCAAACACAGAAAAAACTTTTAGATGCCATCCCAGACGACACCAAGGTTAGCTTTGATCCAGGTGCGTTGTATGCCCGGAAAGGCTATGTGGCTCTGGAGCCTATTATCAGAAAGACGTACGTCTTAATGCCGAACGCTCTCGAACTTACAATCTTAACAGGCGAGATTTCCTATCGCAAAGGCGCCGACATAATGATTAACAAAGGTGTCAAGATTGTGGCTGTTAAACTTGGCAGTGACGGATGTTACGTCACAGATGGCCACGAGCAGCACTTGATAGAACCCTTCAAAGTGGATGTCATAGACACGACGGGTGCAGGTGACGCATTTTGCGCAGGTTTCCTGAGGGGCTTGGTTACAGGTAAAAGTCTATTCAAGTGTGGCAGGCTAGGCAATTTCGTGGCTTCACGATGCGTCATGAAAATGGGAGCTAGAGCGGGGCTTCCAGCTGCGGAAGACTTAGAGCTTCTTAGCTAAGTGGTCAATCAAACTTTCAAAGACGAGTTTTCCGTCACCGTACTGTCCCATCTGCTTTTCTCGCGTCCAGTCCGGAAACTGCCACCAGTACATTGCTCTTTCAGGATGGGGCATTAAACCGAAAATCGTGCCGTCTCTATTGCATATACCCGCGATATCGTAGAATGAGCCGTTGGGGTTAGTTGGGAATTTGCCGTCGGCTAGATTACCGTTTTCATCGCAATAACGGAAAACCATCATGTCGTTATCTACTAGTTTTTGAAGCATTTGCATTTCTTTTTCCACTGGGAACAGAAATCTACCTTCGCCATGTGCGATGGGCATTCTCAGAACTTTTCCTGTGGGAATTTTGTTTGTGAAAGCGCATTTGCCTTTGTTCTCGTGTTTAAGGTGAATCCATTGGCACTTGAATCCTTGAGGAACATTTGTTGTTAGCGTGGCTTCAGGATAAGCGCTGACGCCTTCGAAGCCTGGAAGCAAACCGTACTCAACGAGGATTTGAAAGCCATTGCATATTCCCAAGATTGGCCGGTCCTGTTCAATGAAGGTTTCTATTTCTTTTCCCAGCTTAACGTTAAGCGACCTTGCAAATATTACTCCTGAACGCACGTAGTCGCCGAATGAGAAACCACCTGGAAATACTAGCACATTATAGTCTAATAGGTTGCGTTGTTTGGCTAATTTGTTGACGTGAAGCACTTCGGCTTTTACGCCGAGTTCTTGGAAGGCGCGTTGGGTTTCTACGTCGCAGTTGGTTCCGCCAACTCGAATAACGCAGACCTTGATTTCTTCCCTTCTCATTCGCCTTGCACCGTCATACCAAGCGTTTTCTTCCAACTGCGCCGTAACCCGGCAAGACCAGTGTCAACCACAACTTTTCCGTCCAAACCGCGAATCAACAATTTCTCACCTTTGGTTACTTTGCCGATTGGCGCACAAGTTTTGTTCTTAATTAGTCCTTCAAACTCGGAGCGGTCTTGTTCCTGAACTTCTAAGAGGAAGCGACTGTTGGACTCGGAAAACAGCATAAAGTCGTTCCGTGCAACCGATTTGTTTGGCACCGATCTCAAATCTAACTCCAAGCCGTAACCGCCTGCGAATGCCATCTCCGCAGCAGCCACTCCTAGCCCACCTTCTGAAAGGTCGTGGCACGATTTTATTATACCTTCGTCCATAGCTTTAGTGAGGTTATAGTATTTTCTTCTTGCTTCAGTTGCGCGCAGCTTCGGCACTGAGTTACCGAGGAAGCCTTTAAGACGGTAGTATTCAGAGCCACCCAGTTCAGGATAAGTATCGCCCAGCAAATAGAGCAGGTTGCCTGACGCTTTTAAGTCCATTGACACGATTGAGCGCACATCGGGCACGATTCCCACTGCCGTTATGAGCAATGTAGGCGTTACAGGCCCTAAAGGTGACTCGTTATAGAGGCTATCTTTGCCCGAAATAAATGGTGTCCTGAGCGCCTTTGCAACATCATAGCAAGCTTCGCATGCCCTAACCAGCGAGCCTAACCGCTCTGGCTTTTCAGGATTTCCCCATGTGAAATTATCCAATAAAGCAATTCTTCGACCGCCCACAGCAAGATTGTTCCTCACAGCCTCATCAATGGCTGAAGCTGCCATCCAGTAGGCGTCAATTCTTCCGTAATTTGGGTTCATACCACAGGAAATTGCCAAGCCTTTCCATGATTCGTTCAAAGGTTTTAACACCGCAGCATCATTGGGTCCAGCATACTTTCCCTGAAGAGGCTTAAGCGTAGTGTTACCCTTAACCTCATGATCATAGGTGCGTACTACACGCTCTTTACTCGCGATGTTCGGCCTTGCAAGCAATTGCTTAAGCGTTTCAGTCAGATTTTGTGGCTGTGCAAACTCGGGTTCAGGAAATAGCGGAGTTTCTATGACTGCTGATTTGATGCTCTCACAAGTGTTAAACAAGAATTGCATATCTAAGTCTGCAACTGATTCATCCAAGTACAGCAAGTGCAAGCGACGTTCAGTGGTTAATGTTCCGATGGCAGTCGCTTCAACATCTTCCTGATTAAAAACCGTTATAACCAAATCCAAATTCTCAGGAGGAACAGCTAAGAGCATTCTCTCCTGAGATTCAGAAATATAAATTTCCCAAGGAGCCAACCCCTTATACTTTAGAGGCACCTTGTCAAGCGCCACTTTTGCGCCGCAACCGAACTTTGCAGCTGTTTCCCCCACCGCAGACGATAATCCTCCGCCGCCCAAGTCCGTTATCGCCGAAGCAAGTTCACGATCTCGAACCTCGATTATCCCGCGTTTAAGTTTCTCTTCTTCAATTGGATCTGCAATCTGCACCGCAGGTCTAGAAACTTCTTCTGATTCTTCTGTGAGCTCAGCAGAAGCGAAGGTCACACCGTGTATGCCGTCTCGACCTGTTTTCCCGCCTGCGAGAACGAGTATGTCTCTTGCTTGGGCGTTTCTTCGAAACTTACTAAGTGGTAAAAGACCTATACATCCGCAGTAGACTATGACGTTTCCCGTGTAGCTATCATCGAAGTATATCGCGCCGTTCACAGTGGGAATGCCCATATTGTTTCCGTAAGCGCTTATGCCCGCAGTAACGCCCATATACACGTATTTCGGATGTTTCACGCCTATGGGAAGCTTGTTGTAATCATAATTCAAGGGTCCGAAACCTAGGACGTCGGTGCATGCAATCGGGTCTGCCCAAACGCCCAAGATATCACGAATTACGCCACCTACGCCTGTAGCTGCGCCACCAAAGGGTTCAACTGCGGAGGGATGGTTGTGGGTTTCAACCTTTGCAGCTATACCGTAGCCTTTGTCGAATTTGATGATGCCGGCGTTGTCTTCGAAAACACTGAAGCACCAAGGAGGGTTGATTTCCTTCGTAGCTTTTGCTATATATGTTTTTATGAGACTGCTGATTTCCTTGTCGCCAATGCGTATTTTTCCTTTGAACGTTTTGTGGCAACAATGCTCAGACCATGTTTGGCTTATTGCTTGAAGTTCCACGTCAGTTGGGTTTCTACCCTCGCTTCGGAAATATGCTTTGACAGCTCCCATTTCTTGCACGCTTAAGCCTAAACCCAGTTTGCGACTTACCTCTGAAAGCTGTGCCTCTGAAGCTTCAGACAAGGCTATCTCGTATATTTTGAAGGTAGTTTTTCCACGAACATAGATGTCAGAATTCATCTTTGCTCCTCAATGGCGATTGTGTAGTTGTCTTTAGTTGGGTTTGCCAGAAGCCTCTTACACATTTCTTCGGCTCTGACCTTAGCTTCACTTGCGGTTTTTGCCTTAAGAAGGATATTGTAAACCTTGCTGACGTCTACCGCGTCAACTTCGTAACCTAGCTCTTTCAGCAACCTTGAAGCCGTTTCACCCTCAGGGTCGCTATGCCCCGGTTTAAGGCTGACTTCGATTTTCGCACGGTACTTCATGGGCTAAAATGCTAAATATACTGATTTAAACACTTTCATCACTAAGCTGTACAAACCACTATGCCAAAATCAGTTTCTTGTTTCCGTGATGAACTTCAATTTTCTGTCCGTCCGTCACTTTGCCTATTTGTTCGGGGTGAGCGCCACCCTTTTCTAAAGCACTTATCGCTTCTTCTATGTCTGTTTTATCCACAATTATAGCAAAGCCCCATCCCATATTGAAGGTCATGAACATCTCCTCATTCGTAACGTTGTATCCCAACTCGTACGCGGTTTTCTGTATTAAACTGAAGATAGGTTGTGGTTTGAAATTGTCGAATTTAAAGCCTATGTCCGGTGAGAAACGTACAAGATTGCTGAATTTTAAGTAAGCATCCCCCGTTATGTGCACAGCAGCTTTGACCTTCACGGCTTTAGCTGTTTTAAGGAGTGGTCTCACGTAGATGTTAGTGGGCTGCAGAACTTCAAGTGCTATTTCTTTGTCTAAACCATCAGGAACATCGTTTGGTTGATACTTCCCGCCCCATTGTTTAAAAAGAATTTTTCTTGCGAAGCTTATGCCGTTGCTATGGAGCCCACTACTTCTTAAACCTATTATTGGATCGCCAGGCTTGATGTTTTCTCCAGTAATTATGTGTTTCTTGGATACTTGACCAACCGCTGCCACGATCATGTCGAAACCTGTGCCTGCTACTATGCCCTTTATAACTTCGGCTACATCGCCTATCTCGCCGCCTGTCACAGGACACTCTGATTTCGCAGCTCCCTCGGTTACACCATCAAGCCACGCTTTCACTAAGGTCGGATCACTGGCTTGCGCGTGAATGTTATCTGCAATGGCTAGAGGTTTTGCGCCTGAACGTATAACATCGTTGACTGCCATGGCAACCGCATCAACCCCAATTGTATCGTACTTACCTGCCAACTGCGCTACTAGAACTTTGGTGCCTACTCCTTCAATGACCAGGTCCATGTAGATATCTTGACCAACAGGGAAGACGTTTCCGTAAGGCAAGCACATGACTGAACCGTAACTGCTATAGTTGAAAGTCCCTTCTAGGGTTTTCAAGTGTTTCTTTGATTCATGACGTTGTTTGCGGTTTACGCCAGCGTCAGTATAAGTGAAGCTTTTAGGCATACACCTAGTTCTCCTTTTCGGTATTATTTTGATTGGTAAGAGATAACGATTGCTATCAAGTTGCTTTGTTAACAATAAAAATCAATTCCAGAAAACCTTTTTATCCAAATTTTCTTCCAGTGTCGCCATTTTAGTAAAAAAGGAATAGGCAATATCAT
>SMYP01000141.1 GCA_007050895.1 Candidatus Bathyarchaeota archaeon
CTGATTATGATGTCCGACCCGAGTGAATCAAATTTTCACTTGATTCGAGCTGATATGTTGGATGCCCAATCGCAGGCGATTGGGATTCCAATAGTGAAGTGTACCACTACCCCCGGCACATACGAGCATGATTTCAAAGAAGCGTTAATGAAAATGAAAGTTGAGGGCGTTGAAGGCATTGTGACAGGAGACGTGTTCGACGTTGCCTTACATGAGGCAGGATGGCTAGATCGCGTCTGCAGAGAAGTAGGTCTAACACCTGTACGACCTCTGTGGCACCGTGATACAAAGCAAATTCTAAACGAATTCATAAACGAAGGTTTCAAGGCAACCTTGGTTAGAGTAAAAACAGATAAGCTTGGAATGGATTGGCTTGGAAGAGAAGTTAATAAGGAGTTCTTGGCTGGTTTGCTCAAGCTTGGTACAGTAGACCCTTGCGGCGAACACGGTGAGTTTCATACGTTTGTAACTGACGGTCCACTGTTTAAGAAGAATCGAATTAAAATTCTTGAAAGTGAAAAAGTAAAGCTTAACGGTAATGGCCGTTTAATAATCAAACGCTTCGAGGTTAAGCCTAAAGGGAGTTGATTCAAGCAAATGAAAAAAGTCTTCGATGTGCTGTTAGCTCATAACGAGTTCAAAGCAGAAGCTTTCATCAAAGAGTTGGAAGGAAAGAAGCCGCTTTTTGTTTGCACCATAGCCACGACAGAAACCGCCAAGATCCAAGGTATCTCCGCTGCTGGAGAAAATCCGGATTTCACTGATTACACCCCTCCTGCTGACGCTGAACTGCTTCTGCTTGGAAAATGCAAGTGCATCAAAGGTGTGCCTGTGACTCCTGATGGAATTCCTACGCCGGCTTTGATATCCATGTCTGCCTTGAGGCTTGCGGATATTCCTGTGCTTGTTGTCAGTGGCGGATTGAAAGTGAAACCTCAAATTCCGTTCCTGGATTTAGGTGGAACCCCGGGCCGGGACATCAGAACTGGAAATGCCGTTGACAACGTTTATGAAGTAGTACAAAGAGCCATTTTGGCTGGCGAACAGTTGGCTAAGACCGCGGATTACCTTGTAATAGGCGAAAGCATACCTGGTGGCACCACAACGGCTTTGGGGGTCCTGTCAGCTATGGGCGTAAAAGCTGAAGGAAAGGTCAGTAGTAGCATGCCAGAAAATCCCCACGGATTAAAAAATAAGACAGTCCAAGCTGGATTAGCTATTTCGGGTGTGAGTTTCGGCAGTTTGGCGACAAATCCAGTTAAAGCTATTTCATGCATAGGAGACCCTATGATGCCCGCTTTTGCAGGGTTAGTCATTGGCGCCGCTGCGCAAGTTCCCGTTTTGATGGCTGGAGGCACTCAGATGGCTTCTGTATTAGCGGTTGTAAACGCTTTGAACCCAGATGTTCTCTGCAACGTGGCGATTGGCACCACAAGATGGGTGGTAAACGACAATTCATCCGATATTTGCGGTATCGTTGCTCAGATTGCCGACGTGCCTGTGTTAGCAGCTGACATAGACTTCACATCGTCTCGATTTTCAGGTTTGAAAGCTTACGAGAAAGGCATTGTTAAAGAAGGCGTGGGAGCTGGAGGCGCTTCCGTAGCTGGAATGGCTAAATTAGGTGGTGCCGTAACAAAAAACATACTGCTTAAAGAGATCGAGAAAAACTATGCAAAATTAATTGAAACAAAGTGATGAGACTGAATGCTCAAGGAGATTAAGAACCTCTTTTCTTTTCTCACAACTATCCCAGTTAGCATGGACCAAGACATTTTAACCGACACTGCAAAATACATGTTTCTTTTTCCTTCAATAGGTGCTTTTATCGGATTGCTGGCTGGTCTTTGTGGTTGGGTGGCTTCCAACTTTCTTCCAAGCTTGGTAGTCGGAGGACTTGTGCTGGCCTTTTTGTTACTTATAACAGGGCTCCATCACACTGATGGCTTACTAGATTTCGGAGACGGTATAATGGCTCATGGTACGCCTGAAAGAAAAATCGAGATTATGCATGATCAGTTAACTGGTGCTGGCGGCCTATCTTTGGGAATCATAACTTTCTTGATTACCGTGCTCTCTATAGCCGAATTAGACATGGACGTAATCATTCAAGGTTTGGTGGTCGCTGAGGTTTCAGCAAAACTTTCTATGGTAGTTGGCGCTTGGGCTGGGAAGGCTGTTTACGAGGGCATGAATTCCTCTTTCTTAGAGGCGATGCACGGAAAGAAAGGTACTGCCCGATTGATTGTTGCCTTAGCCATCTCTTTCGGGATCGCCGTGCCTCTGCTATGGTTAGCAGGCGCAGTAACCGTGTTGGCGGCTGTACTGGCCAGCCTCATAATGGTGGGAATTTCCCACCGTCATTTCAAGGGCGTGACAGGTGATGTGTTAGGTGCGACAAACGAGCTTACCCGTATGGTGTCACTAATTACTTTGTTGGCGATGATAAAATGGGTATAACCGCACTTGTTATGGCTGGCGGAAAAGGTTCGCGTATGGCGCTTTCAGAAGAAAAACCTTTACTTCAGGTTGGCGGGAAACCTGTCATTGAACATGTTCTTAACGCGTTAAAGAACGCGAAAAAAGTCGACTGTGTTGTGGTTGCGGTTAGTGATTATACGCCTAAAACCGCCAAGCTACTGTCTAAGTTACAATTTTCTGTTATCAAAACTCCAGGGAAAGAATATGTTTCAGACATGGGGTACGCCGTTAAGGCTCTGAAGTTGGCGACAGTATTAGCTATTGGTGCTGATTTTCCACTGATAACCGCTGAGGTCATTGATGATATTCTAGGATATTATGAACGATGTGAGAAGCCTGCTTTAAGCGTGGCAGTTTCTATAGAAACAAAAGCGAAGCTCGGATTAGGCGGAAAGTACGGTTTTGAATTAAACGGTAAACATTTGGTTCCTGCTGGTATCAACGTGATTGATGGGCGAAGAATTAACGAGGAAGAACTGGATGAGGAAATCTACTTGTTAGACCAAAAAGAAGTTGCTGTGAACATCAACACTGTCCAAGAACTGCAAATAGCTGAAGAAATTTTTTCAAAACTGCACCCACAAAGCTGAGTTCTCTTGCAGGGCACCTAAGAGCAAAATTTGGCTTATTTCAGAGTTTTGTGTCGCATTTGGATTTTTTCTGTATTGGCATCATGAAATACGGCCCTTTGCCAGATTCGATTATTTCTCGTATCTCCCCGCCATATCCTTCAAATATTCGCGCGCGTAGATGGCTCTTCTTAGTTTTTCCTAAACGACGTTTTCTATTTGTTCAGAGGTTGTCACTTTAAATTACCTCTCCACTATGCTGAGCGGTCGTTGTAGCACTTGTTTTTTTAGCTTTCTCGTCTAAAATCCTGAAACTGTGAATGCGCATGACAAAACCTGCCACTTTGACGACTGATTGCGACTTCTCGGTTGATTTTACCCTACATCATTTTTCAGCGATTTTACTCACTGAATTTGCC
>SMYP01000103.1 GCA_007050895.1 Candidatus Bathyarchaeota archaeon
GCTATCTTCGCGACATATTGTAAAAGCTGCGATTTTGCTGTGCCGGGGTCACCGATCAAAAGTGCGTTCATTTCTCCCCTTACGGTAATGTCTGGTAAACTTTTTGATACCCCACCGAAAAGAAGGTACATTATAGCTTCCTTAATATGCTCATACCCGTAGATTGAGGGCGCTAATGAATTCATTATTTTTTTATGAACCTGTGGGTCTTTTGACAAGGTCAAAATTTTCTCTTCTTCTTCTCGCGACGGCGGTCTTGTCTCCGGCTCTTTACCTAAAACTTCGATCGAATTGGCATCTAAATGCAAAATGAAAATGCGCAGTTTTCCGATTCCAGGACGCGATGGTGCAAAAGCTTGAACTATTCCCACTATTGAAACGTGATCGCCAGGTCTGGCTACGTCCACTATTTCGCTTCCAACAAGCTTCACGTTTAGCGTGCGCGGAAGCTGACCAGGAGGTAAATCTTCAGGTCTTTCTTGAAGTCGCAGGTCTTGTGAATCTATGAAGGTGGACTCGTCTTGAACGAACTCGAATGGGCCATCTCTCCCACAGTCTGGGCTGGGGCACACGGGCGGGGCCTTCAAGAATTGACCTGTTTGTTCTATGTGGCTTACTGTCCCACATCTTTTACATCTGAAAGCGGCGCTCATAACCATCGGTCGAACTGGAGTGGCTCGGACGACTATACCCTCCACCATAACTAGTTTTCCCATCTGCTTTGAACCGAGTTTTCGCAGTTGTTCTTTGCCCAGCAAATTTACAATTCTAACAGTAACTTTCTCAATTTTTCCCGCGTATTCGGCATCTTCAATCCCTAGTTGCGCATAAGCCGCGTTGCCTGCGTGTTGCAGAAAATCTTCTGGTTTCTCCATAAGTTTTTCAGCGAGTCTCTGGTCAAAACCGAAAATTTCCTCAAAATCTACGGTTATAGATTCACTGCCGGTTATAGCCATCTGCGAGATTTTCTGTCGATACTTTTCTTTTTTGAAGAATTCCAAGAAGCGTTCTTGTGGGTCTACGGTTGATAGCTCTCGAGCCATTCTGTTTATCTTTCTCCTTCAAAGTCAATTATCTGTGCTTTCCACTCGTTGATTATCTTGCCGAGTTGCTCGTAAATGAATCGCTCCTCACATGTAAGTTTTTTCTGTAGCTGTCCCGTTTGCACTGGACCTGAAGACAAAGCAATAATTTTCTTTAATCTGGAGTTCACGATGTCCCACGCTAAATGCTTGGTTTTCTCGTATTCCTGTGCCTTTTCAGGATTTTTTGCTATTTCAGCTTTTATTTCTGCGAGGTAACGGCGTAGTTTAGGATAGAAGTCTTCTTTAAGCTCTGATATTTGTCCTGCTATTTGTACTCGCTCTTTCCATTGAATCTTGTAAAGCATAGTCGCTTTTAGTAGATCGTCTTCGTGGAAATGAACTATTCCTGCTCCAGCAAGTTCCGTTGCTATCCAGTAATACAATTCATAATCGTTTCCTTCCTCAAACGGACCCACCGATAAACCAGTAAGTTTTATTTCATTATAATTTCTATCAGCAGTAACTCTTACAAGTAAATTTTCAAAACAAAAATCCAACTTCTCGATTTCCATGGGCATCCCTGTTTATTCTCCCTTTCTATCCTCTACGCTATAGATTATTCAGTGAAACATGATATAAAAAGAGCCGTTTAAAGATTTAGAGCAAACAATTTGAGAATTTAGGGAACTCAAATCGGTGAACTTAAGGCCAAAGTCCTCGCGTCGCTATTGCGCTGGCAACTCTTCCCACTCCAAGCATCAACGCTGCTGTTCTCATGTCGCTTTCTTCCTGCTTTGACAACTTTTGCACGTCATAAAACGATTTAGTTATTTTGCTTTCCAGTTTTTCGTTAATCTCCTTCAATGTCCAGTGTTCCCTTGTCAAGTTTTGCACCCACTCAAAATAACTCACCGTCACTCCTCCAGAGTTAGCTAAAATATCAGGTATTAAGCAGGTTTCTTTCTCAAAAAGCACCTTGTCTGCTTCTGGGGTTGTAGGTCCGTTTGCTCCTTCCGCCACGATCTTGGCTTGTATTTTATTCGCGTTAGCCATGGTGATCTGGTTCTGCAGTGCTGCTGGAATAAGTATGTCGCATTTTGTCTGTAGTAACTCTTCGTTGGTTATGTTAACACAGTTTTTATGGTTCACCACTGACCCCGTTTTTTTCTTATGCACATATACAGCAGATGGCACTATGCCATCTGAACAGTAGATTCCTCCTGTCGAGTCGCTTACTGCCACTACCTTGCATCCTAAGCTGTGCATTATACTAGCAGCGTTGTATCCGACGTTACCGTAGCCTTGGACAGCAACTGTCGCGTTTTTCAGTTTCATCTTCAATAATTTCGCAGCTTCCCTTGTGCAGAATGCCAAACCAGATGATGTGGCACATACTCTGCCCTCAGAGCCGCCTATTTCTACGGGTTTCCCAGTGACGCTCTCGGGGACGCTGTAACCTCTAAGCTGGCTGTACGTATCCATAATCCAAGCCATAGTCTGCTCGTTTGTGTAAACATCTGGCGCAGGTATATCCCGGTGAGGTCCAAGATACTCGAAAATTAGACTTACGTATCTTCTTGTCAATCGCTCCAGCTCCCCCCTTGACATTTCTTTGGGATTACAGCATATTCCTCCCTTGGCTCCGCCATAGGGAAGGTCAGCAATAGCGCATTTCCAAGTCATCCACATCGCAAGCGCAGTTACGTCATCAATAGTCAAGTCAGGGTGGTACCTTATGCCTCCTTTAAATGGGCCCCTAACGTCCCAGTGTTGAACGCGCACTCCGTCGAAGACGCCTATATCTCCATTATCCATTTTTATGGTGACTGAAACTATTAGTGAACGTTTAGGTCTTTTCAATATCCCATGAACTCCGGAATCCAACCCCAGTTTCTCCACAGCTAAATTCAGCTGTTCCTGGGCCACAGTTAAAGCGGTGTGATGGGTCACAAAATATCCCTCTTTATAGTTTAGGTGTTTGCCGTGAGCTATTAAGAATTGCTTTTTCAATTCTGTCACTCTTACAAGGCTATTGCATGCATAAAAAAGGAAGGAGCGAATCTTTGGGTTATCTTTGAGGGTCTCCATCAGCTGTTGTACAGTGACTTTGAACTTTTAGCAGGTGTAGATGCCGAAAGTGCTTATGGGTATGTTTTTGATCTTTTATCCAATTTCTTCAGGTTCTGCACACAATTGACAAATAGTCTTGTTCACACAATTCTCTTTTAATTCAAAATCAAACTTGAATATGCAGGCTCAATGATGTTTCCCTTCCTCAAAAGAAACGTATTAAATTCCAAATATGCCGATATTATATAGAAAAACAAATTAGTCTAACTTAACACGTTTACTCTCACAGTTATTGGAGCATAATCTCTTGATAAATAACGAAAACGTTATGTGGGTTGAAAAATATCGCCCAAAATACTTGCGTGATAT